>CAZVTL010000008.1:0-31885 GCA_964630075.1 uncultured Tangfeifania sp. | reverse complement strand
CTCTGTATCCATCATTCAAAGACTGCCGGAATTGTTCATTGTTTGAAAACCAGTTTTCTGAATCTGCCTGATCCAATGATTTAAGATCTAATTCATTGCAAGAAATGGAACTAACTAACATTGCAACAAACAGGGATAGCCTAAATATATTTTTTTTCATCTTTTATAACTTTAAAATTTTAATTGTAATCCGAAAATCAATGACTTAGTTATCAAATATCCACCTCCATATTCAGGATCCCATCCATCAGGATATTGATCAAAGGAGATAAGATCATTCGCAGTAACATAAAATCTTACGTTACTTAGCTTGACTTTTTGCACGATATTCTTTGGTATCGTATATCCCAAAGAGAGATTTTTTACTCTAAAATAGGCTCCGCTAATTAAATTAAAATCGGAAAATGCGTTGTTATTGCCAGCAGTGGTAAGGCTTAGACGCGGATATTTGACTATTAAATTTTGCTCTGCAGTATTATCCTTACTCCAATAATTACCATCATAGATTGCCGGTGTTGCCATCCACGTCCTGGGGAATGGTTGCCATGCGCCGCCATTTAATTGGGAGGTCTGTTTCCCGATTCCCTGGAATGTAATACCCAGGTCAACTCCCTTGTAATCCAAATTGATATTCCCTCCGTATTGGTATCTGGGCAGGGATCCTCCCAATTCTACCCTGTCGTACGAATTAATAATATTGTCCGGTATTCCGGCAGGCCCTCCTAGGTCTTTGTATTTCATATCTCCAGGTTTTACCGCTGCAGAAGTTTTTGGAGAGGCATCCACCTCTGCCTGAGTTTGGAACAGGCCATCCGATTGATATCCATACCAGGTTCTGTATTCAGCACCCTCTCTGGATATCGTATTCCCATCAAATAGTTCCTTGCCATTAATATCTCCAATGACAGACTTTGCATCATATACATTAAGGGAGACCGAGTAATTCAATTCATTGATGTGATCTCTCCATCCGGCTTGAACCTCCCAGCCTTTGGTATCCATGCTTCCAACATTGTACCTGGGATCCTCATAACCGATAAGATCAGGAACATTCAGGTCCAATAACATGTCTGTGGTTTTTTTAATGAAATAATCTGCATTCAGAGAGAGTTTGTTTTTGAAGAGGTTGACATCTATTCCGAAATTCAGGGTGGTGGTAGTTTCCCAGGTGATATCTTGAATAGCCAGCTTTTGCAAAGCAGCAGCTTTCACTGATTGTGAACTTGCCCCCTGAGAAATCAGCACATTTGTAAAACCAAGATTGGCAACATACAAATAATTACCTAATCTGTCATTTCCTAAACTACCATAAGAGGAGCGAAGTTTTAAAAATGAAAGGGGTGAATTGAGCGATTCCATAAATTTTTCTTTCGTCAACACCCATCCCAGGGAAACCGATGGAAAGACACCCCACCTGTAATCCTGATGGAATTTTGAAGATCCATCCGCTCTGGCATTGGCCTGTATGAAATATTTGTCGTTGTAATTGTAGGCTAACCTGCCGAAAAATGACCTGTATGCTGATTCAGCAACGCTGGTTCCGTCGTCATAAATACTGCCAACCGGAGCCTGGCTCATGTAAGGATAATCAGCAGATTCAAATTTAAGCGCCTTTAAAGACAACGATTCATTTTTTGAATAGAATTCTTCATACCCAATGACTGCATCAAGTGTATGCCCATTTTTGGAAATGCCATAGTTAACTAATGCATTGGTTGTTAAGCTAAATCCTTCTCCCCTCGATTCCCAAAGGTCATTTGTTAAATGACCCGCCAAATACAAGGGCGGTTGCAAATGATCAGGATCTTTTAATCCCCAATAGGGTACTTTTGTACTAAAACTCTTGGCATGGTTAAAATTATAGGTAGGAGCCATATTGAAGGATACTTTCATTCCCTTCACGGGCAAATAGTATACGCCAATTTTACTAAAGAATTTGTTGTTCCCTGAATTTCTAAATCCGCCAAACTGGTAATAACCATACACATTATCCCCTGTTTTCCCGGGTGCTACTTCCCCTCTTTGGTACATTGGTGCGTAAATAGCCGGCATTTGAATCGCTTCAAATGTCGGATTAACAATGGGAGCCTCCGTTTTTGTTACATTTAAAGAGGCATCCAGCAGCACTCCAAATTTCTCTGTAATTTTCAGGTCATTGTTGATACGTCCAGTATATCTGTTGTATTCATAGTTATCATACAATGCATCTGACGTTTCGTACCCAAAAGTCGCTACAGTTTTTACATTCTTGGACCCTCCTGTAAAATTTAAAGTATGTCTCTTTGTCTGAGAATAGTCCTTAACAATCAGGGCAGCCCAGTCTACATTGGGGTACTGATCAGGATCCAAAGCATTATTGGACAAATAATTTTTAATATAATCTTCGGAGTACAAACTAAACTTACTGCTGGCTCCGTCATTGTAAGCTTGTTCATTGCTCATCTCCATGTGTCGGATTCCCCCAACATTTGAAGGGACTCTTGTTGGCGTATTTACAACATATTCCAGATTATACTGAGCAGAAAAATTTCCCTCCTTTGCTCTTTTCGTCGTAACGATGATGACCCCTGCCGCTGCTCTTGAGCCATAGATTGCCGAAGCGGCTGCATCTTTCAAAAAGGTAATCGTTTCAACATCCGCCGGATTGATATCATTGATGCTTGCATATGGTATATCGTCAACCAGGATTAGCGGATCACTGCTTCCGGCCAGTGTGGTAATACCCCTGATTCGCAAGCTGCTTTCAGCTCCGGGTACTGATGAATTTCTTGTGGAAGTTACTCCGGCAACTGCTCCCTGCAAGGCGGTTGAAAGATTGGTGACACTTCTTTTCGAGACATCGGCTCCCTGTATAGTAGAAACAGAACCGGTTATATTCTTTTTAACCTGCGTTCCATAACCCACTACCACCACATCCTCCAAATTTACTACATCTTCAAGAAGGACAATTGACAGTTCGGTTTTTGCACCGGGTTTAACCTCCTGGCTTGTATAGCCAATAAAAGAGATAACAAGTGTTGCATCTGCCGATGAAACTGCTATTGAGAATGCCCCATTGACATTCGTGTTGGCCCCGTTGGTCGTACCTTTTTCAACGATGTTTACGCCAGGTAGTGCTTCACCATTTCTGTCGGTCACTTTTCCTGTTATTTGCCTCTGTGCAGCTAGTTTCGTTTGCGGAAAACCAGTCGGAATCTCAGCATAGAGTTTTGCTGAGCTTAGCAACCAAAAAAGAGCTAATAAAATACTGATTAGATTTCTAAATAGAAATTGCTTCTTTTGTTTCATTTTTTTTCGTTTAAGTTGAATAATTTATTTTTAGTCATATATTGAGATTATTTCAATCCGGCTAATTGATCATTATACATTCAGAGCAGACTCTTATTCTATTGATTTCAATTATCTTAACTTCAAAGGCATTGCGGTGTTTACTTCCCTGAACCATATTTTATGACTTTTTTCGAGGCTATCCGCAATCGCTGGATAATCGTTCATTAAGTTTTTGAGTTCGCCGATATCGTTTTCAAGGTTAAATAGTTCGATTCCGTTCTCTCCCGATCCAATCAATTTCCAAAACCCCTTTCGAACGGCCCACTTGCCTTCCATCTCCCAGTGAAGGGTTCTCTCTTCAATTTTGTTTTGCTTAAAAAACAGACTCGAAATATCTGTACCATCCAGCAGCAGCAACTTTGGAATCTTCGCTCCGGCCAATGCCGCAAAAGTTGGAAACATGTCCATCACCACCGCTGTTTCATTGCAAACAATACCAGCAGGAATTTTTCCAGGATAACAGGCAATAAAGGGCACACGATGACCCCCTTCCTGCACTTTCCCTTTTCCACCTTGTAATATCCCCAAATCAGTAAATCCACGGGGATAGGCCGGCCCATTGTCTGAACAGAAGATGAGCAGTGTCTTCTGCTCCAGCTGATTGTCCTGGAGCGCTTTTCTGATCCTGCCAACTGATTCATCAAGAACCTCTATTTGCTCCATGTAATTTTCTGCCGGAGACTTTGCAGCATTAGTGCTGCGTCCTTGCCATGGCTCATGTGGCGCCTCCTGTGCTACATAAAGGAAAAATGGCTCGTTCTTGTGTTTCGCAATGAATTCGACCGAATAATCTGATAATAAGTCTGTAGAATAACCCTCCTCATTTTTGATTGTTTTTCCATTCCACCAGTCAAGGGCTTTTAACCCGAACAATGCATTATGCGTGTGGTAATCGACATTGCCTCCAACATATCCCCTAAATTCATCAAAGCCAAAATTCATGGGATGGAAATTGAAATCGTATCCAAGATGCCATTTACCAATTAGCCCGGTCCTATAGCCAGCTTGTTGAAGTACCCTGGCAATCGTAACCTCATCCAAAGAGATTCCCCATGCCCACCTTTGTTTGATATTCGCTTTCCGCTGCTCCTGAAAGACCGGAGACAGCTCCGCATCTGCAACCCAAATTGCACGCTCCGGATAACGACCTGTCATCAGTGAAGCACGGGTTGGTGTGCAGAAAACGTGGCTATGGTAGTCCGTAAAACGCACACCATCCCAGGCAAGCTTATCTATATTGGGCGTACGAATTCCGGTATTCCCATAGCATCCCAAGGAGGAATAGCCCAGGTCATCGGCCATGATAAAGACAATGTTGGGTTTATCTGTTTGTGCCACCGTACTTCCAACACAAAAAGATGCAAACATCCATCCGAAAATTCTTATACCAATCATATTGCTATTCCGAAAATTGCTATTCATTTTTATTCGAATACCCTAATGGCGTAAACGTGTGCACGATTCAAACCATTGGTGGCCAAAATCTCCAGACGGATCGATTTTACCTCCTTCAGTCCGCAAGGATGCTTGCGTAATCGTTGATAGTTGTTGTTGATTTCTTCGATCAAAATTCTTTTGCCCTGACTATCATAAGCCCACAAACGATAATGTTTTACTATGGATGGAAGTACATTGTTCTTATATCCACCCCATCGCTGGTTAAAATGAAAATCGAGAACGCTGTCAAAAATCAGGTGAATTTCGGTGGGAGAATGAGGTTTATCCCAGCTTAGTTCAATCCATTCCGGCTTACTGAAATCAGTATGCTTACTTGCCCACATATTTGGTTGATTGGTTGGACGTGAGTGCTGATTAACAACATTCTCCGGACTGTAAACTGGCTGTGATGGCTGAACCTGAAAGCAAAAAGCCTTGTTCAAGAAATCGCCACTTGCATATAGGGCAGCTTTTCCTGTGTGCCATTTTGAAGAGGGATCAGGGCGAATAGGATCGATAGGCCGAACGGAGTAATTACTTGTGCCAACATTGGCATGACCAACATGCATGGCGATCCCTGGGTTGCTTTTTAATACCAGGAAATGCCAACCAGGACGTGCGATTTTACACAATACCTGAATGCTCACCCACTGCATTTTACCCTTAGTAACCGACACTTTACCTGACCAGATAAGGTCGGTTGGAAAAGTGGATTTGGTTTCCGGCCCCCGATACAGCTCTACCTCCAACGTACAGTCTTCTGATACATCGACCCAGATATCAATACTTTCGAGCTGGTTTGTTACTACCGGAAACATTAACATCCTATCTTCCTTGAGTAATTCATTTTCTAATGATTCTATAACATCAGGAGATGACAATGTAGATGAAGCAGAGACTTTTGCTTTTGGTGCAATATCATCTGGCAGAGATATAGGCCAGTTATGCAGGTGATGGTCATTTTTTATCAAATCATTTTGCACATGAGCAATCAAATAATTTTGCACAATTTGACGTGGTAACTGATTATTTCTGAAGCAAATAGCTGCTGCCATTCCCACAGCCTCACCCAATTGAGCTGTTGTAAACATTACCCTGGTACTTGAAAGAGCATAATGGCTGGCACTAATATTTCTGCCGGCCATAAAAAGGTTATTTATATGTCGGGAGTATAAACTTCTCAGTGGAATATTATATGGTGAAGGATGATAGGTATGATATGAGCCTAGTTCATAATCGTAAAATCCTTTGGGTGGATGATGGTCGAATCCCCAACCTCCAAAAGCAATGGCATCATCAAAATGTCGTGGGGGTTCTATATCGCCCATAGAAAGGATATAATCCCCTTCTAATCTTCTAGATTCACGTTTTCCTGCTATGGGACCAACCCAATTCAATTCAAAATTAACCAACTCCTCTTTTAAGGAAGATTTGTTTTTTAAATAATCCCAGGTTGCCAATGCTATCTCTCTGGCACCTTCAAAGATATTTGCTGTATCATGCACTGTATCTGCATTCCCGCCAACTTCTATCCACCAGTAACCACCATTATTTTTATAAAAATCCTTTGTAACCGGGCGGGTATCATTAAAATGCTCGTGGTTTAGATCAAGATTAATCCATTCCGGCTTAATAAATGGTTTAGGGCTACCGGTATCAATAGTATGGAATTGCACACTACCTCCCATGCAAAATGGTTGTGCTTCCTCTTCACACATCGATTCATTAAATTCGCTTTTTGCTTCAACTCCAATTCTGAAAGGGGCACCTGCCAAAGCGCCAATAGTAGCATCGCCTGTACAATCAGCAAAAAATGGGGCAGTAAATGTATGCCAGATTTCCGATCCCACAGTATACCCTTTTACACACTGAATCTGGTTTGTAGCGGAATCAACTTCCACTTCATTCACAATTGTATTAAAAAAACAACTAAGGTTTTGTTCAGCTTTGACTATTCCATTTAAAACAATGTCAAAGCCTTCATAACTAAAACTAGGATTATCGTGCAAATTCTTCAAATAGATCTCTTCAATCATTCCCGTTTCCCTGGAGTATAAAAAATTGCAGTTATCGGCGCCCACTGGAGTAACGCGAATTTCTTTGCTTGCATTGCCTCCCAATACCGGTCTATCTTGAATCAGAGCTGTTTTTACTCCTGCTCTGGCAGAAGTCACTGCAGCCAGCATACCTGCAAAACCTCCTCCAACAACTACAAATTCGAAATTGTGACTTATGTTTTTCATCGGTATCTAATTTTATTTTTCTTTTTTTTGCTGGAATCGAAGATCGGTGAAGCCATTATTCCTGAATTTTTAATAATTGTAATAGATTCTATCCATGACCTTCCATCCTTTTTGATCAGGAAGAATACCTTCCTGCATTGGGTTACATCGTTCAAGCCATTTTATATTTTCAGGTTCAGCAGCAAGTTTTGCCATATCCTTGTCCAGGTCATTACCCCAATATTCGTAGTATCCGAACTCATACCATTCGCAATCGGCAAGTTGAACCATAAAAATTGAAAAATTGCGCATATTGTATTTCGTCAACAAATGACGTACACCGGCATGGTTATCAGCATGCAGATGCTCATACTCATTCACCCACTCTCTTTTTACCTTCACAACCATTCCAACACGTTTCATGTCCTTATGCAATTTCTGGTCAAGGTCTATCTCATTCTTTTTCAAAGTCATAAATAATTAGATATTAGCTTCTATCATTTCAACTCATCGTCAAATTAAAACCTTATTGGTTTATCTGGTTAAACTCCATCTACACCAATCAAACCTAAACCGGCAAATCAACGGCAGTATCCTTCCATACATGATAAAATTCACCGGCGGCTTTGCGAAACCTGTCATAGTCTGCCTTTGTCTCAAAAATCTGGGTGTCATTCCAGAGTGCATCCCTGTCGTGTCCGAACAAACGAGCCTCCGGCCAGAAAAATACCTGCCCCCAAATCAAACGGTTGTTTGTATTTATTCCAGGATTTACCGGTGTACCATCACCATTGATTGCCTCAAACTGCTTTTGGCTCAGGGCATTTTTCGTCGCTGCTTCGAGGTTCGATTTGATCCATTCCGATCGTTCAGCCATTGCTACATAACCAACTTTGCTATTCTCTCTTTGGTGCGCCCAGGAAAGACATACTTCCGGAGGAGTCAAGCCTGATTCTTTCGCGATATGCTGAATTACCGGATGTTGCATATCGGCCTGGTGTTCTGCAAAACGATCGCGCCCAGGACGACGAGGAGAACCCAAAGACATGTAGCCCGAAGGAACGATGTTATTCTCAATGAAATACCTGACCAGTTCCTGTTGCTGGAACAAGGGATGCAGCTCCATTTGGTTGTAAACCGGGCGATTGAAGTCATTGGTATCCCGAAGTAAGAGCTCCATGGTCTTTCTTGTTTGGTTGGATGTGCCGATATTTCTGACTTTACCACTTTTTTTAAGCTCTGTCATCTTCTCCCAAACTTTCATGAAGGACTCGTGTATATAGGGTACAGCATGATCATTTTTAGCATCACCTGCAGAACCGGGAACATGAAAATTGGGCCAGGGCCAGTGTACCACATACATGTCGAGCGTTTCGAGCCCCAGCATTCTCAAGGAATCCTCGCAAGCAGGAATAACATCTTCGGGGTTCATGTGCTTGTTCCAAAGTTTCGACAGCACAAACAGTTCTTCCCTTTTTACATAACCCTGTTCAATTGCCTTGGAAATTGCCCGACCTGCAACCTCTTCATTTTGATAGGCAGTAGCACAATCGATGTGTCTGTAACCCAAACGAATGGATTCTACGATAATTTTTTCCATCATCTCCACCAAATCAGGATTGTCGGAATGAAAGGTTCCCATAGCAGCCTGAGGCATGAGCGTTCCATCGGGCATCACAAGTTGTGTAACTGTTGACGGATTAATTGGTTTTATGTTAATATTCAATAAGTTCATCGGTATGTGTTTATTTAGGATTGTTCATATTCGGGCATTGCACCATCTTTTGTACAAACAAAAGCCGATACTTCGATGGCTTTGCAATGCAACTTTTTCAGAGATTCTCCATTTGCAAAACCAATTATCATAACGGCGGTAAAAGAATCTCCGGCACCGACGGTGTCTTTTACCGCGACCTTCGGTGTTGGTTCATAATTTGATTTGTGCGGTGTCAACAACCAACTACCTTCTTCCCCTTTGGTATAAGCCACCAATTTTAAGTTGTATCTGTTAATCAGCTCCAGTATTTGCTCCTCAGCACTTCCAGCCGCCAATTCCAATAAATCAACTACTACCGGAAGTTCTTCTTCATTCAATTTCAATACATTGCATAATTGCATTGATTTTTCAATAATTTCCTTGCTGTAAAAATGCTGGCGGAGATTAATGTCATATACAATCAATGTATCCGGATTACATGATTTCAGAATCTTTTCGATTGCCTCCTGTGACTCCTTGTTTCGTTGCGCCAGGCTTCCAAAACAGACAACGTTGGCTTGCGAAATTTTTTGTTTCAATTTGTCAGTGAAAGAGATATAGTCCCACGCCACATTCTCATGTATGGTATAGGAAGGAACTCCCCGTGCATTGAGCGCCACATCTACCGTTCCGGTTGGGTGCCCGTTTATTTGGATTAGCTCTGAAGAAACATCCTTTGCTTTCAACACTTCCAGTATCTATTTCCCATATTCATCATCCCCAATGGCACTCAAAGCAAAAGCTTTTGCTCCTTGTTTCTGAGCATGGTACACAAAATTGCATGGCGCTCCACCCAGCTCTTTACCTTCAGGCAATAGATCCCAAAGTAATTCACCAATGCCAATAACATTATGCATTTTATCCATTTCTGAGGATTAAAAGTCAACCATTACTTTCATCACCTTGTCCCCACTTTCTCCGATATAGTTATAGGCATCAAGGTATTGCTCAAACGGAAAGTGTTTCGAAACCAGCGGATCGAGCATGATTTTGCCTTCCGAAATTAACTTCACTGCTTCCATGTAATCCTCATGGCGGTACATCATTGAACCATACAGGTTCAATTCATGCTCCCCAACGAAATACATGTTCACTGTCGGGTTTTTGGCATAAACGCCAAGAATAATCACTTCGCCACCCTTCTCTACATTGGCAATCAACGCATCGAGTGAAGCTTGCACTCCAGCAGCTTCGAAACCAACCTGATACCCCTCCTTGCCAAAAGCAGTCTGAACCCCTTCTGCAAATGGAGTTTTCAGAATGTTCAGGGTATCTTTGATCCCACATTCGTGTGCTTTATTGAGTTTAAAATCGCTTACATCGGTGATCAGCACTTTTTTGGCGCCGCGGGCTTTGGCGAACTGAGCCACCAGATTGCCGATGGTTCCAGCGCCGGAGACTACTACATTTTTGCCTTCCAGACCTCTGGAACGACTCGTGGAATGTGCACCTACCGCTGCAGGCTCAATCATGGCGCCATGCTCGTAACTCATCGAATCGGGAAACACCACCAGCCGATCTTCAGGAACCACAAAGTATTCCTGAGCAACACCCGGAGCCTGAAATCCCTGAACTTTTAATTCCTGACAGGCATTGTATTGTCCACGCACACAAGGACCGCATTTCCCGCAAGTTAACTGCGGCCTGGCAGTAGCGCGTTGCCCTACCTTGGCTGATTTCACATTATCGCCAACCGCTGCGATGGTGGCCGAATATTCGTGTCCCTGAACCACAGGATAAGGAGTTGCAGGATGCTCTCCATGAAAGACATGGATGTCACTGCCACAGACTCCGATCCTTTGAATCTTCAATAGTATTTCATCTGGTTTAAGTTTCGCAGGAAGCGGAACATCCAAAAATTCAATTACGCCAGGGGAAGTCATTATTGCTTGTCTCATGATTACAATACTTTGTTTAAAATCCCATTTCTATTTAAATCCAGGTAGAAAGATGATATACATGCACTACTTCCTGATAAACCTACTCATTTGAATTAGAATTTACTTTTCATAATACCATCTTTCACCTGCTCCAGAAACCAAAATTACGTTTCCATATGCGGTAAAATCGCCAGTTCGGATAATTGCTTTTACCGTTTTGGCCAACTGTTTCAAATTAGCATGATCAATTGTCTCAACCGGCATGTTCGCCCCAAATGATTGAGATATTGCATCGAACAAGGAAGGACTCGTTTCTTTAGTCTCTTTGGCCATGATTATTTTTTCTACTGAAAAGCACCTCTTCAGCTCAGCCAAAACAGTCAGCACCATTGGATTATTTACGCTCAATGAAATATCGACAACTTCTACCTCTTTGGGAATTGCAAATCCGGCATCTACCACCATTAATAGATCCTGATGACCTTGCTCAGAAATTATTCTCGCTATTCCCCTATTTAGTATAACACCCTCCTTCACTTTGTGAAATTTAAATTTGCAATTCTTAAGGTTTATAAAAACGCGAAAAATCACTTTTTAATTTATTATTCAAAAGTAAATTAAATATTTTAATTACGCAACTTTTTAATATCATATTATTAAGTAAATTCTAATTTAAGAATTGAAAATATTTTCAATGATCAGATAGTAAGAATATTAATTAGTAAAATGTAATTAAAAAAAAATCCACCTAATATTAAACTAATTATTAACGTTATTAATAATATCTTAATATCTTTGTTTTTTAAATTGTTTCTTAAAAAATGGTAAAGGCTTATCAAAAGATGGATGCAGGTCGCATGAACCTGACCAACAAGAGAGCGATATTAAAGTTGATCAAGGAAAAATCGGAGATCAGTCGTTCAGCTATTGCCAAAGTGACCGGCATGACCCCTCCAACTGTTACAAGGATTGTGGATGAACTTGTACAAAACGACCATCTGGTTGAATACGTGGGTGTCGGCGATTCGAGTGGAGGCAGACCTTCGGTGGTTGTCAGATTAAAAAACGAAAATAACTACATCATTGGGATTGATCTTGGAGCCACCTATATTCGGGGGTGCATGGTTGATTTAAATGCAAGCTTTATATCAGAAGTTCAGGTGCCTACTGAGATCGAAAAGGGTTTTAGCAGTATAATTGAAAAAGTGATACAACTAATCAACCGACTTATTTCAAGAAAAGGGCCAGACTCAAAGATTTGGGGAATCGGCATTGGTGTGGCAGGATTGGTAAATAGCGAAACTGGCATAATTGAAACATCACCCGACTTTGGCTGGACCAATATTAACCTGCGGAAGGAACTTGAAAACAGGATTGACCTCCCATTTTATTATGACAATTCAACCCGATTAATGGCATACGGTGAATTGTATTTCAACAATAAAACTAGAATTTCTGACTTTGCTGTAATTAATGTTGGTTACGGTATAGCAGCAGGCATTGTAATAGATGGCAAAGTAGTGAAAGGCCATACTGGTTTTGCAGGTGAGTTCGGTCACATAGCTGTAGACACCTGTAGCGACGTTCAATGCAAATGCGGGATGAAGGGATGTTTGGAATCCCTTGCCTCAGGACATAGAATTGCCACGCTCGCAAAAAAAAGGTTTAAGGACAAAGATGCCTCCATCTTAAGAAAACTCAGTGATAACAATGAAGAAAATATAACTGCAGAAATTGTTGCCAATGCAGCAAAGCAAGGCGACTTGGTGTCTATTGAGATTTATGATGAAATTGCAGAATATCTCTGCAATGGAATAGGAACCCTTGTCAACCTGCTCAGCTCAGAAGTCATCTATATTGGAGGAGGAATTGCATTAAACGGAAAATTCTTCTTTGACCTGGTGAACAGCAAAATGTCAAAGTATTTGCTTGCACCAAACTTAAAACTGCAAATACTTCCATCCACATTCGGAGAGCAGGCAACTTCCATTGGTGCTGTTTCTTTGGTGATGGAAAAAGTGATGAATCTTGAACTGTAAGCAGTTCCAAAGATAGTTTTCAGAAATAACCAGCTATGAAATTTCTATTTATTCTCATCCCCACTTTGATTTTTCAGGCAATCGTTCTTGCCAAAAATCCAATAATTCCAAACAAGGGTGCCAACGATCCACACATCCGGATTTTCAATGGGAAAGCCTACTTGTCGGCCTCACACGATAAATCGATTGACAACAGGAGTTTCTCGATGGATGACTGGTGGATTTGGTCTTCGGATAATTTGGTCGACTGGAAACTTGAATCAATTTTAAAACCCGAAGATACCTACATTGGCAAACCATTTTCGAGTTGTTGGGCCACTGACATTGCGACGCGCCACGGCAAATATTACTGGTATTTCTCTGAAGGAAACCATCAAAGTGGTGTGGTGGTTGGTGATTCGCCCGCAGGTCCGTGGAAAAATCCGCTGGGGAAACCACTGCTATCTTCAGAAATGACCCCGACCCATGAATACGACATGGGAATAATTCAGGATGTAGCGGGAGATTTTTACATAGTATTCGGTGTTTGGGACTATTACATCGCTAAACTTAATAAGGATATGATTTCTTTGGCCGAAAAACCACGCAAAATTGAAATCAAAGATCCAAGGGGTCCTTACAATCCTGATGGCAAGAATCTTGAAAAACCGACTGACGACAAGCCCTTTATCCATTCGTATAAAGGTAAATACTATTTGTCCTGGGGTTGTTTTTATGCCATGGCAGACAATGTTTATGGGCCGTATAACTACACTGGATCAATAATTGATGCCAGCAGTTTTGCTCCTGGATACGAAAAACCAACCTGGCCAAATGGATTCCTGCAAGGAAGGCATGGTTCTTTTTTTGAATTTCATCATCAGTGGTATTTTGCCTATTGCGATATCAGCCAGACTGGTAACCGCTATTTTCGTGATACGTTTATCAGTTATGTCCATTACAAGGAAAACGGGGAAATGGCGTTGATTCGTGTTGATGGTATTGGCGTGGGTGAATACGATGCCAACCATGGGAAAATTGAGGCAGAGGACTATTTTAAAGCATCGGGAGTAACCAAGAAAATGAATGCCGACAGTGGTTTTAGCGTGTCTGATATTGATGGAGGCGACTTCCTTGTCTATCAAAAAATTCAAGGTTTGGAGCACAAATCAAAAATTGAATTGAAGATCCATAAGGTGAAAAACGCAACAATCGAATTGCGCAGCGGATCGCCAAAGGGCAAACTCATTGCCAGTTTCAAGTTGGAAAAGGATAGTGACATTACCCAATTTGAATTACCTTCCCTCCAGGGGGTGCAAGATTGGTGCTTTGTTTTTCGGGGACAGGGAGACGATTTGCTTCAATTTGACAGCTTTTCTGTTATGTAATATTAAGTTAATTGAAGGTAACCAGTGCCTACCTATGAATGGTAATCGCAATTCGATGCAAGTTGTTCGCGATTTTATATCAAAGGCAGTCTAATTGGATCAGTGTTTTTCCCATGGAATTGATCCGGACATACGAATGTGTTGTAACAAACCGTTCTTAAGCTCTTTAAATTGTGGAAGGTTTTGGTCCAATGGAATTTTCTCAAATTGGTCAGTTTTCATATTGAATAGCTGAAAATTTTCAAATGGCGTATTTTGCAGCAATTTATATTCTCCTCTTAAGGCAGCATAGTAGCACATACCACCATAATTACCTCCTTCCCTTCTCATGAAAAAAACCATTCGGTTATCTTCTAGTGGATTGCTTTCCCTTCGCATTCCCGGCATCAAGTCTATACCTCAGAGTTTATCCAAGCAAAATATTCGCAACCCATTTATGGAAAAAACAGCAAAATCTAGAGTTTGAATTTTGATAATAATTGGGTGTGGTTAAAGAAAGATTCTGATCAGAAAATAATAAGTCCCTATAAATTATTGCCATCACTATTTGAAGGTATTGATGATGAGCAGATTGAGGAATTCCTAATGAATAGTAATATTCAAGGGGGTGGTGTAGCCATGACTGCTTATGCCAAGATGCAATTCACCAAAATTTCGGATACAGAACGAAACAGCATATTCCGTGGAATGTTGAAGTATTGCGAACTGGACACTCTTGAATGGTCATATTGTGGGAGTATTGGAATGATCTTATAATATAGAATAAAGAGAGCAATTCGGTATGTCCCAAAAGACGGTGGAAAAATCTTAATAATGAACATTTTATGAGCATAAATAAAAATAGGCTCTGATAATGAGCCTATTTTACGTAAAACCTGTCGGGGTGACAGGATTTGAACCTGCGGCCTCGTCGTCCCGAACGACGCGCGCTACCAAGCTGCGCTACACCCCGATTCACCGATTGGCAAATGTACAATCTTTTGGAAAGATGCCAAATGCAAGACTCAAAAATTTGAGTATTCCTGACCCTTTTATTCTGAACATTAAAGTGCTTGTACTGCAACAGAGAAGTTGTTCGTTTGAAAAATATTTGTGTAAATTTGAATAGAATGGTTATTGACCAAATTGGTCGAAGATGGTTGCACCACATTAGCCCATTTAACGATCAAGAAGCATGCTGCCGGAGAGAAATCTCCGATAACACTCCATCCTTGAATAAATAGAATCAAACGCGTAACCAAAAGAATTAAACATGAAGTACAGCTGCTCAGTGGTAATTTCTTTCGTGATAACCTCCCTGTTTTTCACTTTAAATCTATCAGCATCTCCCAAACAGCACTATTTTAATATCCACGACCATGGAGCCAAAGGAGATAGTTCCACACTTAACACAAAGTATATACAATCAACCATTGACGAATGTGCCAAAGCTGGTGGAGGCACGGTCTTTTTTCCTGCCGGCAAATACATCTCAGGCACACTCTTCCTGAAAAGTAACTTGACATTGCTTCTGGATGCAGGAGCTGTTTTAATTGGAAGCGGAGATCTCAATGACTATCCGGTCACAGTTTCCTCTTTGCGCTCCTACACCGATAATTACACAGACAAGAGTCTCATTTACGGGGAGGATCTGCACCATATTGGTATAATCGGGGATGGCATACTGAATGGCAACGGGACAGCTTTCAAGGGTCCATACAAAGTGCGCCCCTACATGATCCGAATGGTCAATTGCAAAGATGTTTTGGTCAGGGACATTACCCTTTTAAATTCTCCCATGTGGGTACAACACTACCTTGGCTGCGAGAATATCAATATAGAAGGCATCACCGTTGATAGTCGCCGGGATTTTGTAAACAATGACGGAATTGACATCGACGGATGCAAGAATGTACGCATCTCAAACTCTGAAATCCTCAGCGGGGATGATGCAATCGTATTGAAAAGCACCTTCAACGAACCCTGTAAAAATATTGTAGTGACCAATTGCGTGATTAGCTCCAATTGCAATGGGTTTAAATTAGGGACAGAATCAAATGGGGGATTTGAGAACATAACATTTTCGAACAGTGTTATTTATGACACCAAGCTGGGGGGAATCTGTCTCGAATTGGTAGATGGGGGAACCCTTGACAAGGTTTCAGTATCCAACATTACCATGAACCATGTTGGCGCTGCAATCTTCATACGCTTGGGGAACAGGGCACGTCAATTCCTGGAGAAAATGGATAAACCCGGCATGGGAAGTTTATCCAACGTCATTCTTAGCGATATCCAGGCCACCAATGTTGGGAATATCGGCTGTTCGATAACCGGTTTACCCGGATATCCGGTGAAGAATATTATGCTGAGTAACATCAGACTAACTTTCGAAGGTGGTGGAACAAAAGAATCTGTGACCCGTGAGATTCCGGAAATCCCGGAAAAATATCCCGAATTCAGGATGTTTGGGATGCTCCCGGCCTATGGATTTTACTGCCGCCACGCTGAAAATCTGGTTTTTAAAGATGTTGATGTGTCATTCACGACTCCTGATGCCCGTCCTGCCATGGTTTTTGAGGATGTTGCTGATTTGGAACTGCATCGAATCAAAGCTATGACCGGCAAAGAGCCTGAATTGCAATTCAGGGATGTTCGGAATTCAATGATTCAATCCTGCAGGGCACCAGTGGGGACTGAAATATTCCTATCCATCAGCGGTTCGAACAACAGGAACATCTCCATGATTGGAAATGACCTGAGTGAAGCAAAACAAGCAATCCTGAAACCTGATCATCTGGAAGTATTCATGGAATCAAATCGCCTGAAACCCTCAGGTACTTTCGATCACAAAAAAGCATTTAAATTGCCCTGAGGGTTCCATACGTACGTTCTGATCTTCAATAAATTAATACTGTTCTTTACGGATGAAATGACCCGTAGAAATTGCTTCACACAAGGGGCAATGATGAATGGGAGTTCAATCTAGCCTTGTTAAATCATCCTCAGCTTAAAGTCTATCCTTCCATCAGAGGATTTTCTCAATGATTTCCACTCAAAACATTGAGAATCGTCATAGATAATCGGTTGTTTATTGGTGAACTTGCGCGTTGAAATTCAACTGATAAAACCGGCCCGCACCATGAGAGAACTTGAAATTGTACTCAATCCCAACAAGTTGGTAAAGTACCTCCGCAAACCAGCCTCCGAATTTAACCGCCACGACATCATCCGCTACATTGAAGAGAACAACATCGAAATGGTCAACTTCCGTTATGCCGGGGAAGATGGGAAGCTGAAGACCCTCAACTTTGTCATTACCAGCAAAGACTACCTCGAATCCATTCTGGCAACAGGAGAAAGAGTGGATGGGTCGAGCCTCTTCTCCTACATCGAGGCCGAATCCAGCGATCTTTATGTCATCCCCAAATTCAGGACAGCCTATGTCAACCCATTCGCTGAAGTGCCAACCCTCGATTTACTATGCTCATTTTACACCAAGGAGGGAAAACCCCTGGAAAGTGCGCCTGAATACATCCTTCGAAAAGCATACAATGAATTCAAAAAGGCCACTGGTTTAACCTTCAAGGCCATGGGTGAGCTTGAGTTTTACATCGTAAGTGAGGTGGATTCACACTATCCGGCCATCGACCAAAAGGGATACCACAATTCGCCTCCCTTCTCCAAATGGGAGCACCTGCGCACAGAGGCGATGAACCTGATAGCACATGCGGGGGGCAAAATTAAATATGGCCACTCCGAAGTAGGCAATTTCACAACTGAGACCCATTATTACGAGCAGCATGAAATTGAATTTCAACCGGTAGAACCGGAAGAGGCAGTAGAACAACTTTTGATTGCCAAATGGATCTTGCGTATGTTGGGACAGCAATATGGTGTGAATGTCAGCTTTACGCCCAAAATAACCGTTGGAAAGGCAGGTAGCGGACTACACATCCACATGATGGTTGAAAAAGATGGCGTCAATTGCATGGTAGCAGCGGATGCCATCAGCGACACTGCACGCAAGATCATGGCCGGCTTGCTCGAAAGAGCAGCTTCGCTTACCGCCTTCGGCAATACAATACCACTCTCCTACCTGCGTCTGGTGCCCCACCAGGAGGCTCCCACCAACATCTGCTGGGGAGATACCAACCGCTCGGCTTTGGTCCGCGTACCGCTTGGCTGGATTGCCAAGACCCACATGATCAAGGATGCCAACCCGCACGAACGGTACGATGTTCCCTATATTCCCGGCAAGCAAACAGTGGAATTCCGTGCACCCGACGGTTCAGCCGACCTCTACCTTCTGATGGCCGGACTCATCATGGCGGCTCAACTTGGATTGGAGATGCCCGATGCACTGGAGAAGGCAAAACAGCTTTATGTTGGCGTCAACATCTTCAAGGAGGAAAACAAAGGCGCTATGGAAAAGCTAAGACACCTTCCAGATTCTTGCTGGAGTTCAGCAGAATGCCTGGAGGCAGACCGGGAATTCTACCAGCAGAAGAACATCTTCCCGAAAGGGGCAATAGACAGGATGATTCGGATGCTGAAATCCTACGATGACCAGCATCTTAGTGAAAAACTGTATGGCAAAAAGGATGAAATCGGGAAATTGGTGGAGACCTATTTCCATTGTATGTAAACTTCCTGACTAAGATGGTATTTGAAATCCAATGCCTTAATTTACTGCTCTTCCGATAAAAAAATGACTCAATAATTCTTATTTCACGTACAATTAATATATCTTTGACGTAAAAAGATATGGAAACAAAATTAACCCTGCACTTCGACCAGGAGGTAATCGAAAAAGCCAAGGAATTTGCGGCAGCCAACAACACAAGCCTCTCCAGGTTGACTGAATTCCTTTACAGGCAGATTACCTCTGGGAACTACAAAACCATCGAAGAATTTCCTGTTGCAGCATGGGTTAATCAGGTGGCTGAAGGGGAAGCGGTCTACAAGAGGCGCTCCAGAAAAGAAATGAAAGACGAATTCTTCGGTAATTCCAAATGAAAATCTTTGTCGATGCCAATATCCTTGTGGCCACCCTGAACAAGGAGTATCCGCTCTTTACCTGGTCTTCCCGGCTGCTGAGCCTCCAGGGAAAACAGAACATTGCACTATTTACCTCACCGCTTTGCCTGGCCATTGCCTTTTACTTTTCCAGCAAAAAGAGCGGTGAAAAAGTAGCCAGAGAAAAAATCGGGATGCTTCTCCAGCACATCGGAACCACCTCCATGGATGAGAAGACAACTACTCAGGCAATCCAGAACAAACTCATCCGTGACTTTGAAGATGGAATAGAATACTATTCAGCCCTGGAGCACAAATGTGATTTCATCGTAACGGAAAACCAGAAAGATTTTTATTTTAGTGATATAGAAGTGATTGGATGTGAGGACTTTCTTCTGAAACTATCAACTAATTCTATTTCATAATCCGTTTTCGGCTAACAAACCAGATCAATAAAACACCTCCGGCCAGCAACAAAATATTAATCATGTAATTCTGCACCTTTCCGGTCTGCAGCCAAACAAAGCTCCTGTAGGTTTCCTGGTGAAGGACCGATAAAAAAATCATTCCATTGTGAAGGGCATGGGTGAAGATGGCCGCCAGCAGTGATCCGGTGCGCAGGCGGACGAATCCAAGGAGCAGACCAAGCAGGAAGGTGGGTCCAAGCTGCCAGGGATTGAGGTGAAAAAGAGCGAAAAGAAGTGCGGAGAGGAAAATGGCCCAAAAGGCTGAATAGAGCCGTTGAAATCCGGAGAAAATTACCCCTCTGAATATCAACTCTTCCACGATCGGGGCCAAAATGACTACCCTTAAAACTCCGGCCCAGATCCCTTTGTCTGATTCAAACAGACGGGCAAAAAGCTCCATAAACCAACCTGGTGGTGGCAGCAGTGTATCCACACGTAAGGATATTTCATTCATGAAGAACTGCAGCGAGACCAAAGAAAGCAACAGCGCAGGAGCAACCAGCCATTGAAAAGGTTTCATTGGAAAGATATCCCGGTAGGGTAACCCGGAAAAACGTACCCCCAGGAAAAGAATGACAAAAGTAGTACCAAAGAAGACGGGCAATTTTAGCCATGGCTCTTGCAACCAATCGGTTCCATGGTTGTAATCGTATAGTGCCAAAGGAAAATCGATGATCGATTGCAGAAAAGTATAGAGTACTACCAGGTTGACTGCCTGCCAAAAAGTGGGGTAATATTTGTAAGTTTGTTGCTGCATGCTTGCTGACTGAAATCCCTCCAAATGTAATTAAAAAGAGAAATAATCCTGAAGCAAAAAAACTTGGAATAAAATCGCAGCCATTGTTTGATTATTAAAACAAAAAGTAGTTACTTTGCACACTGTTTAAAAAAAGTAGGACAGAAGATTAAAAAATACGCGAAATGTCTAGAGTTTGTCAGATTACAGGTAAAAAAGTGATGGTTGGGAACAATGTTTCTCACTCAAAACGGAGAACCAAAAGGAAATTCATGGTGAACATTTTCACCAAGAGGTTTTATCTGCCGGAAGAAGACCGTTGGATCAAACTGAATGTATCAGCCGCCGGGTTGAGAACAATTAATAAAAACGGCCTGAACGTCACCTTGAAAGAGGCGAAAGCAAAAGGCTTCATCGAAACTTTTTAATACGTACTGAACAATGGCTAAGAAAACTGGCAGACAGCAGATTATCATGGAATGTACCGAGCACAAAGCAAGCGGTCTTCCTGGTACTTCCAGATATGTAACTAAGAAGAACCGGAAAAATACTCCGGAACGTCTCGAACTGAAAAAATACAATCCAATTTTGAAGCGTGTCACCGTACACCGCGAAATAAAATAATTGAGCTATGGCAAAGAAAGTAGTTGCATCACTTCAGAAAGGTGCCGGAAAAGCATATTCCAAGGTTATCAAAATGGTTAAATCGGAGAAATCCGGTGCATATACTTTTGTTGAGGAGATCGTTCCCAACGAAATGGTAAAAGATTATTTTGCCAAAAAATAGTTCATGCTTTAAAATATCAAAAGTAAGCTTTCGTCAGATTTGATGAGAGCTTTCTTTTTTTACCATAACCAATTCATCCCCCTGTTTTACAAGCAGATTGTTCCTATCTTTGGAACCTCCCTCAACCAATAGCAACATGGGTTTCTTCAGTTTTACAAAATCAAAAAAAGAGAGTCTCGACAAGGGCCTCGAAAAAACCAAAGAGAGCGTCTTTTCAAAGCTTTCACGTGCCGTTATCGGCAAGACGAAAGTAGATGAGGAGGTACTCGACAGTCTGGAGGAGATACTGATCTCGTCGGATGTCGGGGTCAACACGACCCTCAAGATCATTGACCGAATTGAAAAGCGGGTGGCCCGCGACAAATATATCGGCACTTCTGAGCTAAACGGTATCTTGCGCAGCGAAATAGCGGCACTGCTTGCAGAGAACAACTCCGATGAAGTGGCGGATTTTGACCTTCCCAAAACGGATATCCCTTATGTGATCCTGGTTGTGGGTGTCAACGGGGTTGGCAAAACAACCACCATCGGAAAACTGGCTCACCAGTTCAAAGCAGCCGGAAAATCAGTGATTCTGGGTGCAGCCGATACCTTTCGTGCAGCAGCCATCGACCAGCTTCAGATCTGGGCCGACCGGGTTGGGGTTCCGATCGTGCGTCAGCAAATGGGCTCAGATCCTGCCTCTGTGGCTTATGATACGCTGCTCTCGGCAAAGGCAACCAATGCAGATGTGGTGATCATCGATACGGCAGGACGCCTCCACAACAAGATCAACCTGATGAACGAATTGTCCAAGGTCAAGAAGGTGATGCAGAAAGTATTCCCGAATGCTCCGGATGAAGTATTGCTGGTTTTGGACGGCTCTACAGGACAGAATGCCTTCGAGCAAGCCAAGCAATTTACCCTTGCGACAGAAGTGACCGCATTGGCCCTGACCAAACTGGATGGTACTGCCAAGGGCGGTGTGGTCATCGGCATTTCTGATCAGTTCAAAATACCGGTCAAATACATCGGCATCGGCGAAGGACTGGATGACCTTCAGATCTTCCACCGGACAGAATTTGTGGATTCGCTGTTCAAATAATTCGACGATTCGACAATGTGATGATTCGGGGATTCTTCAGGGACCGATGTACGCTTGGCAACATCTCTATTCTTCGACAGAATGGGAACTCTAACTGGCAACCCGAAACCTTTCAAACTTTACAAACCATAAGAAACCCTTCAAACAATTCCCTGTGTTATGGCCAAATCTATCAACGTCGTCACCATGGGTTGCTCCAAGAACCTGGTCGATTCGGAGCTGTTCCTGTCACAAATGGCGGCCAATGGCTACAAGGTTGTGCACGATGGCGGGGTCACCGATGCCCGGACGGTAGCCATCAATACCTGCGGGTTTATCCTGGATGCCAAGGAGGAGTCGATCAATACCATCCTGGAATTTGTGGAGGCCAAAAACAGGGGTAAAATTGACAAGATCTTTGTATTTGGCTGTCTGACTGAACGATACAAAGACGACCTGCTCAAGGAAATACCCGAAGTAGATGGATTCTATGGGAAATTCCAGGTAAAGAAAATGGTGGAAGATCTGAAAGCCGAATACCGGATGAGCCTATCCCACCAACGCTACCAAACCACTCCTGCCCACTATGCCTACCTGAAGATCTCGGAAGGATGCAACAGGCAGTGTTCCTATTGCGCCATCCCGAGAATGACCGGCAAACACCAGTCCATTCCCATGGAAGAACTGGTCCTGGAGGCAACAGAATTGGCAAACAAAGGGGTCAGGGAATTGCTGGTAATTGCACAGGATCTCTCCTTCTACGGAGTTGATCTATATGGGAAACAGAAACTGGCTGAACTGACACAAAAGCTGGCAGCAATACCCGGAATCGAATGGATCAAGCTGCACTATGCCTATCCAACCAAATTCCCATATGATCTTTTGCCGGTTATGCGCGAAAACAAAAACGTTGCCAGTTACCTGGATATCGCCCTGCAACACTGCAGCGACAAGATGCTGAAGCTAATGCGCCGGAACATCACCAAATCAGAGACCATTGCCCTGGTCAACAGAATCAGGGAAGAGGTGCCCGGCATACACCTTCGTACCACCTTGCTGGTGGGTCATCCCGGGGAAACGGAAGAAGATTTTGAGGAGCTGAAGGAGTTTGTCAGGGAGATGAGGTTTGAACGACTTGGGGTATTCCCCTATTCACACGAAGAGGATACTTATGCCGGAGAGAGCTATGAAGATACCATTCCCCAGGAGGTTAAACAGGAACGCGCAGCGGAGATAATGGACATTCAGCAGGAGATTGCCCTGGATATCAACCGCATGAAAATAGGATCCATCCTGAAAGTGGTCATCGACCGTGAAGAAGAAGACTATTTCGTTGGCCGCACCGAGTTCGATTCTCCCGAGGTGGATGGAGAGGTGCTTATAAGTGGCAAAAAGCTTTCTATCGGACAATACTATCAGGTAAAAATCACTGATTCCGAAGCATTTGACCTCTATGGCGAGATCGTTTAACCTCTCAATATTTCCTTACTGGATTGGCAGAGAAATAAATCAACAATTTCTTTTTGGAATTCAATTTAGCTTTTGATTTGGGTTATATTTGCTTAGCCGCTGTGCGTTATAGTATCAATATCCCAGATTTACGCATAGCAGTTAAACAAAAAATATAAAATGTTGACAATGAACAATGGAAAAGGCATCCAAATGATCAGGATAGCGACCCTGATTTTCGCCTCGTTGATTTTCATTTCCTCCGCTTATGCTCAGGAAAAACAAGCGCAGCCCACGAGCAAATGGGAAGGCGAAATTGCAGCCTTTGACAAGCTCAATCAAACCGAGAAGTATTCTGACCACTCCATACTTTTCACGGGTAGTTCCAGCATCCGGCTGTGGAGTACGCTCAAGGAAGATATGGCGCCCTACCCCGTTATTCAGCGTGGATTTGGAGGATCCAACTCGCCTGCCGTTTTGCAGCACATTGAGCGGATTGCCTATCCCCATCAGTTGGATGGAGTCGTGATTTTTATTGCCAATGACATTACCGGATCGCCCAATGATCTTACTCCCGATGAGAGCAGTGATAATTTTCGCAAAATCATCAAAGTATTGCGTGCCAAATACAAGAAACAACCAATCTTCCTCATCGAGATCACGCCTACCGGGAGCCGGTGGAAGAAATGGAGCGTCATCCAGGAGGACAATGCCAAACTGAAAGCAATCTGCCAACAAGAGAAAAAAGTCTATTTTATTGAGACAGCCCAGCATTTCCTGAACGAAAAGGGGGAACCCCGCAACGAACTTTTTCGCAGCGACCTGCTTCACCTCAACCCCGAAGGATACAAGATCTGGAGTGCCTTGGTCAAAGCCGAGATCAGCAAAAGGATAAAGGTAAAAGGATGAAAATTTGAAAGTTGAGAACATATTAAGCCAAAAACCCCAAGTACTTTAGGCACTCTAGGCACTTTAGTTCACTTTAGGCACTTTCCAAAATAAATCACACAAAATAATTATACGGACAATGAATACCTGGTTTGAATGCACGGCGAAATACGCCAAAATGGGCGAAGATGGCCGCGAGAAAAAAGTGAGTGAAACCTACCTGCTGGATGCGGTCTCCTTCACAGAAGCAGAGACGCGCATCTACAAGGAGTTGGTCTCCATGGTAAGTGGTGAATTTACGGTAACCAGAATTTCCAAAACAAAACTGGCAGAGATTATTCCCTCCGAAATGGGCGATCGTTGGTACAAGGCAAAGGTCACCTTCATCACCTTTGACGAAGAGAGCGGCAAGGAGAAGAGGGTCAGTCAGTTTGTGCTGGTATTTTCAGACAACGTGAAGAGTGCCTACGATCAGGTAATTGAGGCCATGAAGGGAATGATGGCCGACTTTGAAATTGGCGGGATCACGGAAAGCCCGATCGTGGATGTTTTCCCCTACGTACCCGAGGCACAGAAAATGCCCGATAATTTCACCAAAATCATCAATGGGGATGATCCATTTGGAGACGATGATGCAGAGGAAATTGAGGAAGTTGATGATCTGTCGTTGAATTAATTAGTTATGTGTGTAGAGACGCACGGCCGTGCGTCTCTATATCTATGATTTCAGGATCGTTTTCAATGCGCAAAATGGCATGCAAATGATTGGGCATGGTAACAAATGCATCGCAGAACAATTCGGCGCGGATGGCGAATGATTTTTCCAATTCCTCCATAACAATCTGTCCAATAGGAGAATATTTCATTATTTCCACAGCAATTGAACCAAACAAACATTCGGCCTTCGGTGCAAATGGTAATAAAATAGGTTGCTTCGCTACTATAATCCCAATTCTTCAATCGGGCAGAGGGTATCCGATATCTGTTTGCAAATTTATCTGACATTTGTTGTTTGTTTCGCAGAGACGCACGACTGTGCGTCTCTACAATCGTTCTATCGGAAATTTCAGATCTGCAATTGATCCAGCAATTTTACATAAATCTCCACCCCTTTTCGGATTTCATCCAGAAAGATGTATTCATCCGCCGTGTGTGACCGTGCTGAATCACCTGGTCCGATCTTGACCGAAGTGCAGGGAATAACCGCCTGATCTGAAGTGGTCGGAGATCCGTAATGAGACAATCCCATTGAAATACCTCTTTGTACCAGTGGATGATCCAGTGGGATTTTGGAGGAGTTCAGCCTGAAGGAGCGCGGTTTGACCTCTGATTCAATGGTTTCGGCAATAATTTTGTAAACCTCCTCATTCGAATACAACTCATTGGTGCGCACATCCGCCACAAATTTGCAGGAGTCCGGTACCACATTGTGCTGGGTACCTGCTTCGATTTGGGTGACCGTTATTTTTACAGGCCCCAACTTCTCAGAAATTTTTGGCAACGACAATTCCGAAAGGGTTTGGATGTCGGCCAGCGCTTTGTAGATGGCATTCACCCCTTCGCTGCGGGCTGCATGGCCCGACTTGCCTTTGGCCTCACAATCCAGCACCATCAACCCCTTTTCGGCGACTGCCATCTGCATCCCGGTAGGTTCTCCCACCACTGCAAGATCGATCCTTCCGAAGTGCTTCAAGACTGATACAACCCCGTTGAATCCGGATATCTCTTCCTCCGCACTGGCACAGAAGATCAGGTTGTAGGATTGATGTTTTTGTTCAAGATGCCTGAACGCACACAAAAGGGCAACCACAGAGGCACCTGCGTCGTTGCTGCCTAGACCAATCAGTTTCCCTTCCACTTCCGTTGCCACGAAAGGGTCATAACTCCAGGCCTTTGCAGGTCTAACCGTATCTACATGAGAATTTAGCAGAATGGTTGGTTTGTCAGTATGCCAATGGGCAGAGCGAATCCACACATTGTTACCCTGCCGGAAGGGATGATAGCCCCAACCCTTCATTGATTTCTCCACAAGCTCCGCGACAGCATACTCGTCCCTGCTCAGCGAAGGTATTGCAATCATCGCACGGAGAAGAGAGATGGAATCTTCTATGAATACCGGGTTCATTTGCAACTACATTATTAAGATTTTTGCTTCTTACCTACAAGTGACCAGAGTGACTAAAGTGAACTAAAGTGACTAAAGTACTTACGCCACATGCATTATTTGTCTGGAGTCCATAACTTTAGTCACTCTAGTTCACTTTAGTTCACTTTAGTCACTTCCTATTCCAAAACCAGCCTGGTACCCCTCAAACCCTCTGAAATCCCGGCAGGATTGGTGATGACAACAACGGCAACTCCCCTGTTGAGCGCTGCAAAACCATCCGAGAGTTTTGGGATCATTCCACCCGAAACGACGCCACTGGCTTTGAGTTCACCAAAGATTTCGGGATTGATCTCATTGATTTTAGAGTTTTCATCGTGCTCATTCATCAGTACTCCGCTCTTTTCGAAGCAATAAATCAACTGTACCTCAAAATCGTAGGACATGGCCGCAGCCAATTCGGAAGCGATTGTGTCGGCATTGGTATTGAGCAACTGACCATGACCATCGTGGGTAATCGGTGCAACAACAGGTATTGCCCCACTGGTGAGAAGTTCATTTAAAGCTTGGTAGTTAACAGTTTTGATATCACCAACATAGCCGTAATCCACCTCCCCAACCGGGCGTTTGGCGGCACGTATCAGGTCCAGGTCCGCCCCTGTAAGTCCAATGGCATTGTTACCCAGTGCCTGTAACCCGGCCACAATGTTTTTGTTGACAAGTCCGGCATACACCATGGTCACAATCTTGAGGGTTTCGGCATCCGTAATTCTGCGGCCCTCCACCTTTTTGCTCTCAATTCCCAATTTTTCGGAGAGTATTGTTGCTGTTTTTCCCCCTCCATGCACCAGGATTTTGTTTCCGGCAATACGTGAAAAGTCCTTCAACAAGGATTTCAGGGAAGAGTCTTCCTCCACCACATTTCCACCTACTTTGATGATTGTCAGACGATCTCTCATTTTATTTGCTCCAGTATCATTGTTAAAACTGCCTGAGCCGAATATACACGATTTTCCGCTTCTTTTACAACAATGGATCTGTCGCTGTCCAAAACTTCATCCGTTACAATCATATTTCTCCGAACCGGAAGACAATGCATAAACCTGGCATTGTTGGTCAGCTTCATCTTCTCCATGGTTACTGTCCAGTTCATATCTTTGGAAATGATCTTGCCATACTGTCCGTAAGCCGACCAGTTTTTGGCATAGATAAAATCTGCCCCTTCAAATGCCTTATCCTGGTCGTATTCCACTTTCAGGTCACCCATAAACTCAGGAGCCAGCTCATATCCCTCCGGATGGGTCACCACCAATTCGTAATCTGTCTGCCGCATCCACTCGACAAAGGAGTTGGGCACAGCCTGGGGCAATGCCTTTGGATGCGGTGCCCAGGTTATCACCACTTTGGGCCTGGGTCTTTGTTTGAACTCCTCGATGGTAATCAGATCTGCAAAGCTCTGAAGTGGGTGACGCGTAGCTGCCTCCATGCTGACCACAGGCACCCCGGCAAATTCAATAAATTGATTCAGTATTTTCTCCTGGTAGTCATCCTCCTTGCTCTCAAACCTGGCAAACGCACGTACCCCAATCACATCGCAATAGGTGCCGATCACCGGAATGGCTTCACGCAGGTGCTCGGGCTTGTCGCCATCCATGACGACCCCTAGTTCTGTTTCAAGGCTCCAGCCATCCTGCTTCACATTCAGGACCATGACATTCATTCCGAGATTCATTGCTGCTTTTTGGGTACTTAATCGGGTACGTAAACTGGAGTCAAAAAAGATCAATACCATGGTTCTATTCTTGCCAAGATGCTGGTATCCATAAGGATTTTGTTTGATCTCCCTGGCTAATTTTACCGCATCTTCCAGATTTGGTATATCGTAAACTGATGTAAAATGACGCATAGGTAAAAAGTTATGAGTTATGTGTTATGAGTTATGAGTTATAAAATAGGAGTGAAAATATTGACTTGTGCCTTTTTTCATTGTCGAATCGTCGAATTGTCAAATTGTCGAATTGTCGAATCATCAAATTTTCATATTTTCACATTTCCCAATTTTCACTTTATTCCCTTACCTGCCCCTCCCCCTCCACGATCCATTTGTAGGTGGTGATCTCCTGCAAGGCCATCGGGCCGCGGGCATGCAATTTTTGGGTGCTGATGCCTATTTCGGCACCCAGTCCGAACGCTCCTCCATCGGTAAATGCAGTACTTGCATTGAGATAAACAGCCGCAGCATCTACCTCGCGCAAAAACTGATCTGCGGTTTCCCGGCAGGCAGTCACGATAGCTTCGCTGTGCTTTGAACTGTATCTGGCGATGTGTTCGAGCGCCTCCTCCAACGAAGATACTGTTTTTACAGCCATTTTGTAATCCAGAAATTCAGTACCGAAGGATGCTGGAACAGCCTTGTGCAACAGCTGTTCTGGATAATTGCCTGTCAACGAGGCGAAAGCTTCCGGATCTGCATAAATTTCCACATGAAGGTCCGACATTGAGCCAACCAGCTCTGGTAGATCGCCGATTCTCTCACGATGCAGAACCAAACAGTCAAGTGCATTGCAAACACTTACCCTCCGCGTTTTGGCATTGTGCACCACCCTCCTGCCAATCTCCAGATCTCCTGCCCTGTCAAAATAGGTATGGCAAATCCCGGCTCCTGTTTCAATAACAGGAATTTTAGCATGCTCCCTCACATAATCGATCAATGCCTGGCTACCCCGGGGGATGATCAGATCTACAAATCCCCTGGCATGAAGCAAGGCAGTCGTAGCTTCACGCGACGGAGGAAGTAAAATCAGGGCATTCTCATCTACAGCACAATCGATCAATACTTTTTTAATCAACGATACAATGGCCCGGTTGGAGTTGTCAGCATCGCTTCCCCCTTTCAATACCACGGCATTCCCCGATTTGATGCAGAGGGAGAAAACATCAAAGGTAACATTGGGACGCGCTTCATAGATTATGCCAATCACACCGAATGGCACACTCACCTTCTTAATATTTAATCCATTGGGTAAAATGTCCTGACGAAGAACGCTCCCTAACGGGGAAGGCAGTGCGGCAACATTCCGGATATCTGCGGCAATCGCTTCAATCCTGGATTTTGTCAGCTTAAGGCGATCAAACTTCGGATCGGAGGGATCCATCTGATCAAGGTCTTTTTGGTTTTCTGCAAGTATTTCAGCGGATGATTCTTCTGCGGCATCGGCCAACCGAAGCAGGAGGTTATTGATCTGTGCCCCGGAGACTCTTCCCAGGTTTCTGCTGGCCGCCAGGGCCAGCTCAAAGTTGTATTGAAAGTTTTCCAACATCAAATCAGGTATAGGTAATCGTAATGTACAAATGGTTTTGTTTTCTTGCCACCCTTTTCAAGCAGGGTTTCATCGGAGGAGAAGGAGGCTTTGCCCAGACCCAGTAAATTTCCATCCAGGTCTTTGATCCGGACGATGTCACCCTCTTTGAAATAACCGGACAGGGAGGTAATTCCAATCATCAGCAGACTGACAGCCTTGTCGGATAGCAGTGCAGACCGTGCCCCTTCGTTGATCACCACCTCCCCGCGGGCAAAATCATCCGAGTGGGAAAGCCATTTCCGCACCCCGCTCGATTTTTTGGAAGAGGGAAGAAAATGGGTAAATGCGGGTTGATTGGTCTCGTGAAGAATATCGGTAAGTATATGGTCTTTGAATCCATTGGCAATGAAGACCGAAATCCCCTGCCCTGCCAGTTTGGCGGCAATGTGATACTTGGTCAGCATACCGCCCCTTCCGAAATTCGATTTCTTGGCAGAAATAGAGATGCCCTCTGCAGTTTTGTTGTGCTGGATGGTACGGATCAGTTCGCTGCCAGGCAGATCGGGTGCGGCTGTATAAACTCCGTCAACATTCGACAGGATAACCAGCGCCTCCATGTCCATCATGGAGGCAATCAATCCGGAAAGTTCATCGTTGTCGGTAAACATCAGTTCAGTTACGGAGATGGTATCGTTCTCATTGACGATTGGGATCACCTCATTCTCCAAAAGGGTCTGCATGCAATTTTTCATGTTCAGGTAGTGCAACCTGTCGCCAAAATTCTCTTTGGTAGTCAGCACCTGCGCACAAGTCACTCCCTGCTCCTGAAAGAGATCTGCATACCTGTTGATCAGTTTCACCTGTCCAACAGCCGACCACAGCTGCCGACTGGATACCGGATCCAGTTTTTTCACCGGATCAACCTCCGCACGACCGGCTGCCACAGCACCGGAGGTGACAAGGATAACCTGAACCCCTTCCCGCCTAAGCTGGGTAATTTGTTCTACAATGTGCGCCATCCGGGAGATGTTCAGCATTCCATCCGCACGAGTCAGCACATTGGAACCAACTTTTACAACTATCTTTTTGTGTGACAAATAATTAGCCATGTATAACCGATAAATTAACTTCAAGCAATAAGCTTTTAGCCATTGGAAAGTAGCTACTCATCCCATTCCAATAACGCGGCTCATCATTCCAATTGACCTAATTCGCAATTTGTAATTGAATCACAACACCACTGCCACAAACCTGGCCACTCTTCCGTTCATCGCCTGCATGCCATGGGGAAGTGCCGAATCAAAATAAACTGAGTCCCCCGGATTGAGAATCACTTCATTGTCTCCAATGAGAATCTTCAACTGCCCCTCCAGCATGTAGTTGAACTCCTGGCCGGGGTGTGAATTCACCACGATCTCCGGATCCTCCTTGGGCTCCACGATGACATAGTAGGGTTCGGCCTTCCGGTTGACGAAATTGGCGGCCAGTGACTCATAATTGTAGGAACGTCGTCTTTGCACCGTCACTCCCCTTCCCTTCCTCGTCAGGTCAAAAGTATGAACATGGGGCTGCTCTCCGGTCAAAAGCGTAGTGATATCAAATCCAAAGTGCCTGGCCATCCGGTGAAGTACCCCAACCGGAATATCGGCCTCGCCACTCTCGTAATTCAGGTAATCATTCACAGGGATATCGCAGATTTGCGCAGCCCTTTCGGGCGAATACTCCAATTTCTCCCGCAAATTTTTCAGACGATCGGCGATCTCAATGATTTGCTTTTCCATGGCTTCGTTTATTATCTGTTAAAAGCTTGATTTACTTAGTATTGTTCAACTTATTGTAAGAAACGAGCAATCCGCGGATCAGTGCTGACGAGAACCCCTGGTGTTCCATCTCATTCAAACCCGAGATGGTAATCCCTTTGGGAGTAGTCACTTTGTCGATCTCCTGTTCCGGATGACGCCCGGTCTGGAGAATCAACTCGGTAGCTCCTTTCACCGTTTGGGCAACGATCTGCTGTGCAACATCCGCACCAAAACCAATCTCTACACCACACTGGATGG
>CAZVTL010000007.1:0-35132 GCA_964630075.1 uncultured Tangfeifania sp. | reverse complement strand
AACGCCCGACACCTGGTTTTGGAGACCAGTGCTCTACCAACTGAGCTACACCCGTGTGTGCGGAGAGAGAGGGATTCGAACCCCCGGTACCTCACGGTACAACGGTTTTCAAGACCGCCGCAATCGACCACTCTGCCATCTCTCCTTGTTTGCGTGTGCAAAAGTAACCCTTTTTTCCATTCAGCAAAAAAAAGAAGGAAAATATTTGTGGATGGATTTGTGATAAAAAGTGTGGAAAAATTTTGATAATTAAAAAATTGTGGTGAAATTAGTCGGAGTAAATCATTTGAATCAATTTTACTTAAAACTGGCCAAATGAGGGTTCCCGCCGGAAGGCTTGTATTTGTTACCAAATTCTTAAATTATTGTCACGGTTTGTGTAACAAAAACAATTTTTTTCGGTAGAAAATCTAAGTTATTAACCATTTATTATCCTTATTAGTTATGAACAAAGCGCAATTAATTGACGCCGTCGCTGCAGAAGCCGGAATGACCAAAGCTGATGCAAAAAAAGCCATCGAAGCTTTTGTTAAAACAACAACCGAAGCCTTGAAACAAGGTGATCGTCTGGCTCTTGTCGGATTTGGATCTTTCTCTGTTTCTGACCGTCCTGCACGCACAGGCCGCAACCCTCAGACTGGAGCTACCATTAAGATCGCTGGAAAAAAAGTTGTTAAATTCAAAGCTGGAAATGAATTGACCGACGCTGTACAGTAACACTTACCGCCTAACAAAAAAGGGAGCAATCGCTCCCTTTTTTGTTTTAATACAGGTGGATTCAAAGGTTTTGCATGGAATGCAGCTTTTTGTAAATTCCATTCATGGCCAGTAGCTGATCGTGTGTGCCCCGTTCTACAATCTCGCCTTCATTGAATACACAGATAAGGTCTGCTTTTTTGATGGTGGAGAGCCGGTGGGCAATGACAATGGAGGTCCTGTTCCGCATAAGGTTCTCCAGTGCTTCCTGTACCAGTTTCTCGGATTCGGTATCTAAGGCTGAAGTAGCTTCGTCCAGGATGAGTATGGGTGGATTCTTTAACACAGCCCGGGCAATGGAGATGCGCTGACGTTGTCCACCCGATAATTTACCGCCCCGGTCTCCGATATTAGTCTCGTATCCATCCGGTGAGTTAATGATAAAATCATGGGCATTGGCCACTTTGGCAGCCGATATCACCTCCTCCATTGTGGCTGTTTCAACTCCAAATGAGATATTGTTGAAGAAGGTATCATTGAAAAGGATCGGATCCTGGTTTACATTGCCCATTAATCCCCGTAAATCAGCAATTTTATAGTCGCGGATATCTTTTCCGTCTACCAGGATTGACCCTTCTTGAATGTCCCAAAAACGGGGCAGGAGATCAACGAAGGTAGATTTCCCGGAACCAGACTGTCCAACAAGGGCGATGGTCTTTCCCTTTTGGATGGTTAGAGAGACGTTGCTCAATACGATGTCGTCAATGTATTTGAAACCAACATTGCGGTATTCTATCTCTTTGTTGAATTCCCGCACCGGGATGGCATCCTGTTTGTTGATTATGTTGTTTTCGGCCAGCAGCACCTTGTCTATCCGCTCCATGGACGCCAGGCCTTTCTGCACAGAATAAAAGGCGGTAGAGAGCGATTTGGCCGGTTGTATGATGGTGTAGAAGAAACCCAGATAAGCAATAAATCCCTGTGGTGTCAGGGAACTGGAATGGCTAAGTATGAGCCTACCTCCATACCACAAAACAATGACGATCACAATTGTTCCAAGGAGCTCACTGACTGGATGTGCCAGGTAACGTCTCCACATCAGACTGTTCATGATGCGGTAATATTCCTGGTTCTGTTTGCCGAAGACCAATCGCATCTTCTTTTCGGCATTAAAGGCCTTGATGATACGCAGACCCGAGAGGGACTCCTCAATCGTCGAGAGCAGATCTCCCATCTTGTTCTGTCCCTGCATGGAGGGCTTCTTCAGGCTCTCCCCAATCTTGGCGAGGAGATATCCGACAATAGGGAGTAAAACCAGTACAAAAACAGTTAATTCCCACGACATATAGATCATGGCAAAGAGGGAGATTAGAATAATCACCGGATCTTTGAACAACATCTCGATTGAATTGAAGATGGAGTTGTCAACCTCCTGAACATCACCTGTCGTACGGGCAATAATGTCCCCTTTGCGCTCTTCCGAAAAGAAGCCCAACGGAAGGGAAAGAATTTTGTGATAGATTTGGTTGCGGATGTCACACACTACCCCATTCCGCATGGGAACCATAACGAACATGGCGAGGTAGGTAAATCCCACCTTTAGAACCACCATCAGAATGACGAAGAGACCGAGGTACATTAGTGACTTCTCTTTGCCACTGGTCTGAATCATCTCACTAATGACATACAACAGGTTGTCCTTGATGCTTTCCAACGAATAGCTCAAGGCGGCTGGCTTGGATACAATTTCCTGTGTGTTAAACAAGACTCCCAGGACTGGTGTCAGCGCAACAAACTGAAAAGCTCCGAATATTGCCCCCAGAAGATTGAATACCAGGTTCATAATAAGATATCCCTTGTAAGGGGGGAGAAAGCGGATCAACAACTGGTAGAGACCTTTCACGCTATAAATATTGGGTTAATGTGTTGTTTTGAGTTTGGATCTATTCTTTCACTCACAGCCAATTGCTCTGGATTTGAAAACCAGTGTGCTGATTTTCGGATGTCTTAGCTTTAGACTGAGCATACCCCGGTATAGTTTTGAGGGGTTATTTTACGCAATTCTGTTTTCAGTTCTTCCGAGATGTCCAGGTGATCTATAAACTCCACAAAGACCTGCTGGTCGATTTTGCTGTTTACGCGGGTCAGCTCTTTTAAGGCCTCATAAGGATTGGGGTAGGCTTCACGTCTTAGGATGGTCTGAATGGCTTCGGCAACAACACTCCAGTTCTCTTCAAGGTCACGGTTGATCATCTCCTCATTGAGCAATAATTTGCCGAGTCCCTTCATGGTCGATTTTAAGGAGAGCAGTGTGTGGGCAAAAGGAACCCCAACATTGCGAAGGACCGTGGAGTCGGTAAGGTCACGTTGCAGCCTTGAAATGGGCAGCTTGGCAGAAAGATGTTCGAAAAGAGCATTGGCAACCCCAAGGTTCCCCTCTGAATTCTCGAAATCGATCGGATTGACTTTGTGGGGCATTGCCGAAGAGCCAATCTCTCCCTTTTTGATCTGCTGTTTGAAGTAGTTCATCGAGACATAGCTCCAAAAGTCACGGTCGAGGTCAATGAGAATTGTATTGATGCGTTTCATGCAGTCAAAGATGGCTGCATAATTATCATAATGAGCAATTTGCGTCGTGGTTTGAGATCGTTCCAGTTTAAGGTAATCCTTCACAAATCTATTTGAAAATGCGACCCAGTCAATGGATGGATAGGCGACATGGTGGGCATTTAAATTGCCGGTTGCCCCACCAAATTTAGCATAGCAGGGAATGGAAGTCAACTGAACTATCTGAACCTCCAATCTTTCGATGAAGACCTTGATCTCTTTTCCCAGGAGGGTAGGTGATGCAGGCTGACCATGGGTTTTGGCCAGCATGGGGATATCTTTCCAGATCTCAGCGAGTTCTTTGAGTTTGACAATAAGTTTTGTCATTGCAGGCAGATAAACCTCGCCTATGGCATCCTGGATGGAACAGGGAACGGCTGTATTGTTGATGTCCTGAGAAGTGAGTCCAAAGTGAATAAACTCTTTTAGAGCGTCAAGTCCAATCAGCTCGAACTTTTCCTTCAGAAAATATTCGACAGCCTTTACATCATGATTGGTTACTTTTTCAATCTCCTTGATTCTACCTGCGTCCTGCAGTGAAAACTGATGGTACAAATTTCGCAGTTCTGCTTTGATCGGTTCTGACAGGGCGGTCAATTGGGGCAGCGGAATCTCTGTGAGCGCAATAAAATATTCAACTTCCACAAAAAGCCGGTATTTTATCAGGGCAAATTCCGAAAAATAATCTCCAAGCTCGTCAACTTTGTCGCGGTAGCGTCCATCGACAGGCGAGATGGCTGTTAACATCTGCAATTCCATCAGAAAGCATTTTACAATTAAGGTACAAAAGTAACAAATTCCACGGTGTTACAGAAGTGCTATTTTTGTCTATTCAGGAGGGAATGAACTCCCAAACTTTCCTAAATTTGGGCACAAATTATGACCATGGCCAAGATAAAGATATCAGCTATTACCTATTTGAATACCAAACCATTCCTGTATGGTATCACGCACAATGACCTTTCTGATCTCATTGAGCTTTCACTGGATGTTCCTTCAATTTGTGCCGACAAGCTAAAGGCCGGAACCGTGGATCTGGGAATTATACCTGTGGCAGAGATTCCGGAGATACCGGGAGCCAAGCTTATAACCGACTATTGTATTGCAAGTTCAGGGAGGGTTAGGACTGTTGTAATGGCCAGTATGGTGCCACTTGCAGAGGTGAAGAAGATTGTACTGGACTACCAGTCCCGTACCTCTGTGCAATTGGTGAAGATTCTGGCCCGGGATTATTGGAGGATCAACCCTGAATGGGAGCAGGGTGGAGTCAATTATATCCAGGAAGATTTAAAAGGAACAACAGCAGGTGTAATCATTGGTGACCGGGTTTTTGAGGCGGAAAAACAGTTTCCATATATTTACGACCTGGGCGAAGCTTGGAAACAACATACCGGACTCGACTTTGTTTTTGCCTGCTGGGTTGCCAATAAACCTTTGGAGAAAGCGTTTATTGATCGGTTCGAACGGGCCCTCCACGATGGTATCGTACATATACCGGAGGTGATCGCCGAGTACCAGCTCAGGTATCCGGATTATCCTTTTGAAGAGTACTTTAGGGAAAATATTTTTTACCATCTGGATGATTCGAAAAGAGAGGGAATGGAGCTGTTCCTGAATTTAATAGGAAGTGACCAAAGTACTTAACCTCTGATCCAGATATCAGTCTATCACATAACTCACAACTCACAACTTTTTATTATCTTCGTTGATGCTTAAAACAATATTTGTTGTTGGTGCCGGTAGTTTTCTGGGTGGTGTTGCCAGATATCTCACAGCCAAATTGGTGCAAAATAGTGTGGTCTCCACTTTCCCTTTTGGGACCTTGGTGGTCAATTTACTGGGATGTTTGCTCATAGGTTTGATTTTTGGATTCACAGAAAGGAACAATCTGATCAATGATGAATGGCGTCTCTTTTTAACAGTCGGATTTTGTGGCGGGTTCACCACATTTTCGGCTTTTGCCAATGAAAATGTCATATTGTTGAGGGATGGTAACTTCTACTCTTTTGCCCTTTATACCGGTTTGAGTGTTTTTCTTGGAATTGTCGCGGTCTTTTTAGGGAATGCCCTCACCAAGCTTTTTTAGTTTGCCAGGGATTTGGCACCAATATCTTCCGCCAGGAGGAAATGGCTGATTTGTTAAAAAATGTTCCGATCGTCCAAAGTATCCCAAAGAGTTAAACCTGTCACCTGGTTTTTCGTAAAAGAAGACAAACAAAAGAGACATGATGAACATAAAATTGTTTTATACTTCGCTGGTTGCACTTTTGGGCATTGTGCTTATCTTCACAATTTTCGGATTTTCTGACAGCAACATCCGCAGTGCTAGCCTTGCTATGCAACACACACTTCCTTCAAATATCTCCAACATTTCAAACACCTCAAACACCTCAAACATGACTTCTACAGACCTTAAGAAACCGGGCAATCCCTATTATTCGAGAACAAACCAGGAGAAGTTAAAAGTTACGGATGGTGAATGGAAACGTGTGTTGCCCCGTGATTTGTATGAAGTATCCAGGAACAAGGGGACGGAGCGCTCTTTTACGGGCAAATATTGGGAGTTCACGGGTAAAGGCACCTACTATTGTGCCGCCTGTGGCTTCAGGTTATTCCGGTCGGATGCCAAATTTGCCAGCGAGTGCGGATGGCCCAGCTTTTTTGAGCAAATTGATCCCAATAGTGTTACTTTTCATGCAGACCATAGCTATGGTATGAACCGGACTGAGGCACTGTGCGGGCGATGCGGAGGTCACCTTGGCCACCTTTTCGACGATGGTCCTCTTCCTACCGGGAAACGCTATTGTATGAATTCAGTTGCACTGGATTTCGAACCAGATCCCATTAGTGCATTGGCCTCCGTTAATTTGGTTTCGGATACCATAACACTGGGAGGAGGCTGCTTCTGGTGCATTGAGGCCATTTACAAAAGTCTCAAGGGTGTCCAATCCGTTACTTCAGGTTATGCCGGAGGCAGGATGTCCAATCCAACCTACCGCGAGGTTTACAGCGGTGAGACCGGTCATGCTGAAGTAGTTCAATTGGCATTTGATCCGCAAGTCACCAGTACCGAAGAGATTTTAAAAGTATTTTTCACCGTGCACGATCCTACGACACTCAACAGGCAGGGAGCAGATGTTGGTACCCAGTACCGTTCGGTTATATTTTTTCGGAACAAGGCACAGCAGGAGGTGGCCAATCAAGTGATTGAAGCACTCAACAAAGAGAAGGTTTTTGATCGTCCCATTGTTACCAAAGTTGAACCCCAACCTGAGTTTTATCCGGCAGAAGATTACCACCAGGAATATTACAGCTTGCACAAGAATGAACCCTATTGCCGCATGGTGATACAACCAAAAGTGGAGAAATTTGAGAAAATTTTCAAAGACAGGATTAGAAAATAGCAGGGTGCATGGGGCAGAGTGCATGGGGCTAAGCGTAGGTATTGGCGATTTTTGCATCCACCAAATAATTCGTTGTAATTTTAAAACAGTTTCGTCGTCTTATCATAAAGTTATAGAATTGCTGGTTGTCCCTGAGACTTGATTTACCCATTAAAACAAAAAAGATGGATGCACAACATGTAGACATGTTTCTTTTCTCGAATTCCAAGTACTTGGAAGAATCTCAAATGTATCACATCCGGGAACGCTTGTTGACTCTGGATGAATCGCATTGGAGAATGTTGCAATACATGCAATTTCATGATCCTGTCATTATTCTGATTATCTCATTGGTTACTGGTCCGTTGGCCGTAGACCGTTTCATGTTGGGTGATATCGGCCTGGGTGTAGCCAAACTGATCACATGTGGCGGACTTGGCATTTGGGTGCTGGTCGACTGGATTATGATCATGAACATCACCCGCAGAAAGAATACCGAAAAATTGATGATGGCTATCTATTGATGCCGCTCACCCGCAATCGATTTTATCTCTATTTGTCGCTGGCTTGTGCCGTTGGATACGGCTGGCTGGGGCTGGTCAGCCGGTTGAAACCGGAAGAGGTAGGAGAAAAGTATGAGGTCTGTCTTGTTCGTCATTTTCTACACTTCCCTTGTCCCTCCTGTGGTTCAACCAGGTCGGTACTTGCTTTGCTACAAGGAGACTTGGCCGGTGGATTGTACTGGAATCCGCTGGGAATTGTCATTTTCTGCGTCTTGTTGGCAACACCAATCTGGATGACCTATGACCTGGTGCTCAAGAAAGATACGCTTTACCATTTTTTCCGGCTTTTCGAGGAGACCCTCAGACGAAAATGGGTCGCAATTCCGGCCATCCTTTTGATTCTGCTCAATTGGGCATGGAACATTGCAAAGGATGTCTGACTATTATGGTTAAACATAAAAATGGCTTTGCCCGGGAGTGAATTTTTACAATTATTACATGGAAACATTCGCCGAGAGAATAATCGAATTCAATAGCAAGCTGGATTTTAATGGCATCCTTCCAGAGGGAATTCATATCATGAATCCATTTAGGGAGGATAACCTCATTTTGCCTTTATCTTCCGCTTTTTATCGAAAATACTACAACGACAACCGACTTCGACACCTGATCCTGGGGATCAATCCAGGCCGGTTTGGAGCAGGGGTAACCGGAATTCCATTTACAGATACCAAGAGACTCCTGGATCCATGTGGTTTAGACTATTCAGGTCGAATGACCCATGAACCATCCTCTGTTTTCGTCTATGAGGTCATCGAAGCATACGGGGGTGTCAACGAATTTTACAGCGATTTTTACATCAATTCGATCTTTCCGCTTGGGTTTACCATCCAGGATAAAGCAGGGAAGGAGAAGAACTTCAACTATTACGACAGCAAGGAGCTGACAGCTGCCATCTATGATTTTAGCGTTGAGAACATCCGAAAACAGATCGGATTGGGAATAGAAACGGATATTTGCTATTGCTTTGGAACTGGAAAGAATGAGAAGTTCCTGCGTTCTATCAACAAGGAGTATCGGTTTTTTGGTGAAATTGTCGCTTTGGAGCATCCCAGGTATGTCATGCAATACAAATCGAAGTTTAAGCAGGCTTACATCGACAAGTACCTTCATGCATTTAAGCGGAATAGTTAAAACCCCTGCTTTAATAACCTGATCTCATGAAAATACCCGGAAGAAATCCCCCGGGTATGATTAATTATTTCAACCACGAAAAAATTAAAATGTCAGATAGTCAGGATGAAATCCTCCGCACTGCGCCTAACTTTAGCCAAATGCTGGTATCCATCTTCGGCAGAACGGTAACCAACAGCCAGGATAACTGCCGCATGAAGACCCTTCTCCTTTAACCCAAGGATTGCATCAAATTGATTGTTGTCAAACCCTTCCATGGGGCAAGCATCGATTTCCAACCCGGCTGCGGCTACGAGGCCGAAACCAAGGGCAATGTAGGCTTGACGGGTTAACCAGTTTTGGATCTCCTCCTGTGGCCTTTTGAGTGTCCCTTTCATCATGTCGGAATACCCGGAAAGTGAACTTTTATCTATGTTGCGGGTCTTTGCAATGTTATCGACATACTGGTCAACTCCCGACTCGTTAAAATCAGTCTCTACGGCAAAGACCAGTATTTCGGAAGCATCTGTAAGCTGTGATTGGTCCCATGCCACAGCACGGAGCTGTTTGCGGATAGCATCATCTTTGACCACTACTAGTTTGTAGGCCTGAAGACCATAGGAGGAGGCTGAAAGGCGAATGGCTTCCAGCAATATGGAGAGCTGATCCGTAGGAATTTTTTTGTTTGCATCAAATTTCTTTGTTGCATAACGCTTGTTCAATTGTTCTATGAGGGTCATATCATGTTTTTTACTTGTTAATACATGAAATAACTTACTCACAAAAGCCAAACAAGTTTCTACGGTGCTGGGAATTTAACAATTAGTTAATTTTTGATTTTGGATTCGGTAACAAACCCTGGTTTGGCTAAAAAGCAGACCTGTCCAAACATCGGACTATTCCCATCTCATTCGCTCAGGGATGAACCCGTTTCCCATTGTCCGGCAATTATTGCAGTGACTCCTCCGCTTGTCACCCTGCCTCTTCGTCCCTCCGGCTCATTTTTCTTTTCGTTCGTCACTCTACTGGCCGGGCAATCATCACACCAGTTGTCTTCTTGCTTTTGGTGAGGTATTGAGCAAAAGGTTCGGTACTGACCACCACCTTCATGATGGAGGAGGAGGCATGAAGCAGATAAATGCGCCCCTCTTTCTTGAGCAGAATACCAACATGTGAAACATCAATGCCGGGGATTGAGGTGGTAAGTGTTGCAATGTCACCATCCTTGACCAGATTTTCAATGGATTCAAACTGGGCTGAAGGGATGTAAAAGAACTTTTGTGCGGAGACTTTCTCCTCAATCGCTTTTATTTTCGCTGTAGTAACTGGATCATTGATCAGTTGAGGATACTCTTTGGGGTGGTTACTCATGAAATTGAGGTTGATCGGCAGAATTTTACCACCCATTTGGGCAGCCATGGATTTCACATGGTTGCGGGACTCATTGTCAGAGATCCATTCGCTAAAATAGTGGAGCCGGCTTGCATAACCATCCATGTTTCCCCCACGGTAACGAATGCTTTCCAGCTCCTGACAAAATGTGGACACATTGCAGTGGTTGCTTTTAACGGTCCGGGCAAGGGCCAAACAATTTTCCGCAAAGGTGGTGCAGTCCAGCTCGTGAAGGTTGATTACCAATCTCTCCTCCTTCTCCCTGTCCAGCGTTTTGGCCACATAAGGGGTGTTCAGAAAATCAAAGCCGATTCTAAGCACCAGATCCCCAATGGGCAGTGCCCGCTCTTTGGAGAAAGTGTCCAGCTTGCGCTGAATCATTGCCTTATCCATAGAGGAAATGGCCGGATCGGCAGCCTTTGTTGAGGTGGCTGCAGATAAAATTATTAGAAGTAGGATGGTTATTCGATGCATCATATCTTTTTTTAAGTACCAAACCAAATTCCACTTTTTAGGCTTTTCTGTATCCAGGTCCCTCAGCCTCTTGGTTCCTAAGTTCTTCCGATTTTCTTACTTGTGCCTTTTCTTCAACTCGGTGGCAAGATCGGAAATGGAATATCCCTTGTGCGAAAGCATTACCATCAAATGGTAAAGCAAATCCGAGGCTTCATACAGCAGGCGTTCGTCGTTGTTGGCCATGGCTTCAATGACTGTTTCGACTGCCTCTTCCCCCACTTTTTGGGCAATTTTTGAAGTGCCCGACTCAAACAGGGAGGTGGTATAGGAACCCTCCGGCATCTCCTTTTTTCGTTTTGCGATGAAATCCTGCAACGTTTTCAGGAAATAAAAATCGTCTTTGGGATTGGCCTCTTCCCAACAGGTATCGGCCCCGGTATGACAAACCGGCCCTACCGGGATGACCTTGATCAGCAGGGAATCCTGGTCGCAATCGGCGCTGATGGATACCACATTCAGGAAATTCCCAGACTCTTCTCCTTTGGTCCAGAGCCGTTTCCGGGTACGGCTGTAAAAAGTTACCTGACCATCCTGGACAGTCTTGTTGTAGGCCTCTTCGCTCATAAAACCCAGCATGAGCACCTTGTTGGTATGCTGATCCTGTATGATGGCCGGTATCAGTCCTGTAGCCTCTTTGTTGAAATTGATATACATCGAATTTTAATTACGAATTACAAATTACGAATTGTTTGGCATAGAGATATTTAACGCTGAAGCAGCTTTGGTCTTCATGTCCCATATTTCCACAGTTACCAAGTCCTACAGTCTTTTCCATTGTTACCCACTTCTTGCCGTTCAGCCATTACCTTACGCAAATTCCGGCATTGCGAAGATAACTTTTTAAATCCGGAATGGCGATCTCACCAAAGTGGAAAATACTGGCAGCCAGTCCTGCATCCGCCTTGCCCAGTGTGAACATCTCGGCAAAATGTTCCATGGTACCCGCTCCACCGGATGCAATCAAGGGAATTGTCAGCAGTTCAGAGAGATGTGCCAATGCTTCATTGGCAAAGCCATTTTTGGTGCCGTCGTGGTTCATGGAGGTGAACAATATCTCTCCGGCACCACGATTTTCAGCCTCCTTGGCCCAGGAGAAGAGCTCTTTCCCGGTAGGAATCCTTCCTCCATGCATAGTGGCTTCCCAGTGGTTGTTCACCTCTTTCGCATCGATGGCTACTACCACAAACTGACTACCGAAATGAAGTGCCAGATCGTTGATGAGCTCTGGGTTTTTGATTGCTGATGAGTTGATGGAAATTTTATCTGCACCGGCAGAGAGCAATGCATCCGCATCCTTCAGTTCGCTGATACCACCACCTACCGTAAAAGGAATGTTGAGGTTGAAGGCAATCCGTTTCACCAGTTCTACGAAGGTCTTTCTTCCTTCGTGGGTAGCGGTGATATCCAGGAAGACCAATTCGTCGGCTCCCTGTTCCGAATATTGCCTGCCCAATTCGACAGGGTCTCCTACTTCGCGGATGTTGACAAAGTTGATTCCCTTGACGGTTTGACCGTTTCGAATGTCGAGGCAGGGTATGATTCTTTTACTTAGCATGATTTGACCATTTTAAGGGAGGTGTAAGGTGTTGATCCTGCCGAGCTCCTCTAGTGTAACTTTCCCTTCATAGATGGCTTTGCCAACGATGACGGCCGGAATTCCAATCTTTTCCAGTTCGAGAATATCCTGAAGTGATCCCACCCCTCCGCTGGCAATCAGATAGATTCCTGGATTATTTTGCAATATCTCTTGGTAGAGTTCGAGGGAAGGTCCAGTAAGCATGCCGTCCCTACTGATGTCGGTGCTGATAACCTGGTCTATCCCTTTCTCCATCCACTGACGGATAAAGGCGAAGATGTCGAGTCCGGTCTCTTCGGTCCAACCGCTTACCGCTATTTTTCGGTCGGCAGCATCAGCACCAAGTATAATCCGATCCGACCCATAGGTTTCGATCCACTTTCGCATGACTGCCGGTGTTTTTACCGCAACACTTCCACCTGTAATCATGTCGGCACCTGCTTCGAAGGCTATATCGAGGTCCCTGTCGCTCTTCAGTCCCCCGCCAAAATCGATGGTAAGGGTGGTGTGAAGTGCAATATTTTCCAATACCTTATGGTTGACAATGTGGTGTGCTTTGGCCCCGTCAAGGTCGACCAGGTGCAGACGTTGAAGACCATAGGCCTCGAACATTTTGGCGACTTCGAGCGGATCCTCGTTGTAGATTGTTTTCCTGCTGTAGTCGCCTTGGCTAAGCCTGACACATTTTCCATCGATAATGTCAATGGCTGGTATAATTTCAATACTCATGGATGGAAAGATAGTTGAAGGAAATTCTCAAGGATCCGGGCTCCGACCTTGCCACTTTTTTCCGGATGAAACTGTACGGCATAAAAATTGTCTCTTTGAAGTGCTGCACTGAAGGGAGAAGGATAACTGCAGAGAGCAGCAGTCTCTTCCCCTACAGTGGCATAATAGGAGTGTACAAAATAGCAATACTGATCTTCCAGAGAATGGTCGAAAAGTTTACTCTTCAGATTGGAAATGGTGTTCCACCCCATGTGCGGAACCTTCATGGCTGGCAAAAGGTCCTGTTGTAAGGTGAATTTTTTAATGATCTCCTTAAAAATACCCAGGCATGCTACGTCACCCTCCTCTGAATGGCGGCACATCAGTTGCAGACCCAGACAAATGCCTAAAACAGGCTGTTTAAGTTCCACAATGAGCTGGTCGAGACGGTGACTCTTCAGGTAGGCCATGGTGGTGGAGGCTTCTCCTACGCCCGGAAAGATGACCCTGTCGGCTGATCTGATTTCCGCTGGATCTGCGGTCACCGAGGCCTCCACGCCGAGCCTTTTCAAGGCATAATCTACCGATTGTATATTCCCTGCATTGTATTTGATGATGGCAACTTTCATGACTGAAATATCTTGTATAAAAAGTTTGAAGGGTCTATGCTTAATCTCAATTTGTTAGCTGGAAGAATTAAATCGAGAGCAATGGCTTTTTAAACAATTCGAAAAAGGAAAACTTTTCAAACCGTTTTGAGAGATTGTTATTTAAGTAAATTATCGATGACTTTGACCATCTCCGCAAATTCCTCTTCCTTGTATAGACGTGTTAAGCAGACAATCTTCCCGGTCTTGTCCAGGATAATGTTTCTGGTAACACCGGCTTTCTTCTCTGCGAAGAGGTTAAAGATGCTTCCTCCCGGATCCAATGCCAGTGGGTAGGTCACTTTGATATCTTCCTGAAATTTTTTCACTTTTTCGAGCGGTTCGTCCAGATCCATACCTATCAGGAGAAAGTTCCTGTTGCCCTTGTGTTTTTGCCAGATATCCCTTTCAATGAAGGGCATCTCTTTCCGGCAGACACTGCACCAGCTGGCAGTAAATTGCAGCATCACCACTTTGCCTTTGAAATCGGATGATGAAACAGTTTTTCCATTGATCAGGGTCGTGGCGAATTCAGGCACCTGATCTCCCAGTTTAACGATATAACCGTATTCCGCAGGGACCTCCTTTACAGGGTTTTGGGCGAAAGAAGATTGTATGAAGTGAAACGGTGAAACGAGAAAGAGGGAAACAAAGAGGATTCCCAAAAGAATATTTTTTTTCATATGATTCGTAATTCGTAATTTTTTAATTAAATATGATCGTTCGGTTGTTGAAGACCAGGATCTTGCGTTGCAAGTGTTTGTAGACGGCTTCGCTGAGGACGATTTTTTCGAGGTCGCGGCCCTTGCGTACGAGACTCTCAATGCTGTCGACATGTGAAATTCTTACCACGTCCTGGGCAATAATTGGACCGGCATCCAGGTCTGCAGTCACATAATGGCTGGTTGCACCAATGATCTTTACCCCACGTTCATGTGCCGCATGGTAGGGTTTTGCCCCTGCAAAGGCCGGCAGGAAGGAGTGGTGGATGTTGATGATCTGGTTGGGGAAGTTGGAGACAAATTTGTCACTCAAAACCTGCATGTAGCGGCCCAGTACAATCAAATCTATCTTTTTCTCCTTCAGGAGTGCGATCTCCTTGTTCTCTTGTTCCTCCTTGTTGGCCCCATTTTTCGGGAAGCAGTAAAACTCTATTCCAAATCGCTCTGCAATGGGTTTCAGGTCGTTGTGGTTGCTGATGATGACAGGGATATCTACTACCCATTCGGCTGCCATGTAACGTGCAAGGATGTCGAACATGCAGTGCGACATTTTGGAGACGAAGAGCGCCATCCTGGGTCGTTCATTGGAGAAATGCAAGGTAAATTGAAGGTTGAATTTCTTGGCAAATAGCGTTTCAAAATATTCGGCAATCTTCTCCTTTGGGATGGCAAAAAGATCAAGCTCCCATTCAACTCTCATGAAAAAGATCGATTCAGCCCTGTCAACATTCTGGTCAAGGTAGATGATATTGCCTTTGTTTTCGTTCAGGAATTGGGTAACGGCTGCAAGAATTCCTTTTTGGTCGGGACAGTGGATCAGGAGGATTGCGGTCTCCTTGGTTGATGGTGTATACATATCTTTATAAATTTTCGATTTTCGATTTTGGACTTTAGATGATTGGGATCAGGATTCTCCTTCTCGCTTGGTCCCTAAGTCTCTTGGTCTATCAGTCCTTAAGTTTCCCTCCCTCTTCCGCTCAAAGCGTCCCCTTTGAACTTGGTAGCGAATCCTGGAATGGGTCCTTCCTTACTGCCATCTTGATGGATCGGGCAAAAGCCTTGAAGATCCCCTCTATCTTGTGGTGTTCGTTGGTTCCTTCGGCCCAGATGTTCAGGTTGCAGCGGGCGGCGTCTGAAAATGATTTGAAGAAGTGGTGAAAAAGTTCAGTGGGCACATCCCCAACATACTCCCTCTGAAATTCCGCTTCCCATACCAACCAGGGGCGGCCCCCAAAGTCAAGTGCCACCTGAGCCAGGCAATCATCCATTGGCAAGCAATAGCCGTATCGCTCGATTCCTCTTTTGTTTCCCAGCGCTTTCAGAACTACCTCACCCAACGCTATGGCAGTATCTTCCACGGTATGGTGTTCATCCACCTCAAGGTCTCCAATCACCTGAACAGTGAGGTCACAACCGGAGTGGGTTGAAATTTGTTGCAACATATGATCAAAAAAGTGAAGTCCGGTCGATATCCTGCCCTGGCCACTGCCGGCCAGGTTTATCTCCACGAATATGTTGGTCTCCTTGGTCTCTCTTTTGACAGATGCCTTGCGTTCAATCTCAGAAAGAAAAATAAAAATTTCCTCCCAACTTGCTGAGACCATGGCGCAGGAGGCAGAGAGGTTGCTTTCGATCAGATCATCGGCACGTGTTTCAGGAGCAAAATAAATCGCCTTGGAGCCCAGGTTCTTGGCCATCTGCACATCGGTCAGACGGTCACCAATGACGAATGAGTTGGCAAGATCGTAGGTTCCGTCCAGGTATTCATGCAGTAGTCCGATTTCAGGTTTCCTTGTTGGTGCCATATCTTCCGGGAAAGAGCAGTCGATAAAGATGCGTTTAAAGGTAATATCTTCATTTTCAAAGGATTTTAAGACCTTTCCCTGTACCAGGTGAAATGACTCTTCCGGATAGGCTTCGGTTCCCATGCCATCCTGGTTGGAGACCATCACCAACTCGTAATCGAGATTTGTGGCGATCGCGTGGAGGTTTCTGAAGACTCCAGGCAGAAATTCCAGTTTTTCGAGGCTGTCAACCTGAAAATCGTCAGATGGCTCAACGATCAATGTGCCATCCCGGTCAATAAAGAGGACCTTTCTCATTCAGTTAAGAGTTGTTTAATTCAACAATTTGCTAATTTGACAATTCGGCCATGATTGGTGAATCAGCAAGGTGGAAATTAATGATAATCTGCTATTTATATTTATTATTGCAATTTTTCCATCAAACCAATTGTCGAATTGTCGAATCATCACATTTTCACATTTCCCAATTTTCCAATTTCTTTCAGGGCTTCTATCAGTTGTTGGTTTTCACCTTCAGTGCCAACAGTAATACGAAGTGCTTCGCCGCATAGCGCAACTTTTGAGCGATCCCTCACGATGATTTGCCTGTCGACCAATGCTTGGTAAATCATTTTTGCAGCCGTTGTTTTGACCAGGATAAAATTGGCATCACTAGGATACAAATGAACAACTAAAGGTAATGCTAAAAGTTCTGATACAAGCGTTTCTTTCTGTTGCAGGATAATTTGCACCCAATTTTCTTTCTGATCAGGCGACTGCAACATCTCCAGCGCTTTTTCCTGCGTTAACAGATTGATGTTGTAAGGATATTTGATTTTGCTGAGAATGGAAATGATTTCGTAGGAGGCAAATGCCATTCCCAAGCGGATGCCTGCCAATCCCCATGCTTTGGACAAGGTTTGCAGTATGACAAGGTTTGGGTAACCGGACAAATTGACCAGCAGGGATTTTTCGGAACAAAAGTCGATGTAGGCTTCGTCCAATATCACCAATCCATTGAATTTAGTTATGATCCGAACTACTTCAGCCTGATCCAGTGCATTCCCGGTAGGGTTATTGGGTGAGCAAAGAAAGATCATTTTGGTGTTTGAGTCAGTGGCTTCCAGTACTTTTCCGGCATTCAGACTGAAATCTTCTTCCAGAAGTACCTCCCGGTAGGCAATGTCGTTGATGTCAGCTGCGACACGATACATTCCGTAGGTGGGTGAAATGGCTACGACATTGTCGATCCCGGGTTCACAGAAGGCGCGAAAAAGGAGATCGATCGGTTCGTCACTGCCATTGCCCAGAAAGATGGAGTCAGTTGAAACACCCTTGAGCTGGCTGAGCCTCGTTTTCAATTCCAGCTGTCTTGGATCTGGATAGCGGTTCCAAGGAGCATTGAAGGGATTTTCATTGGCATCCAAAAAGACAGAGGCAGCTCCTGTAAACTCATCCCGGGCACTGGAATAGGGCTGCAGGCTGCTAATGTTCTTTCTGATGATATTTTGTAAACTAAAATTCATGCTTTATCATTATTTTAATTAGAAAATTAGAAAATGTGAAAATGTGAAAATGAAGAACGCCACGGCGTTGATTTACTAGGTTTTAATATGAAATATTTACTTGATTCTTGCATCTGCTCTTTTTAATTTTCACATTTTCACATTTTCCAATTTCCACATTAATTCTTAATTCTGATAGTAACGGCATTCCTGTGTGCCTGAAGTAGTTCGGCTTCGGCCATTGTTTCGATAACCGGTCCCAGTTGTTGCAAACCTGCTTCTGAGATTTCCTGGTAGGTGATCTTCTTGCTGAAGCTCTCCAGGTTGAGGCCACTTACTGCCCTAGCCCATCCATTGGTGGGCAGGGTGTGGTTGGTGCCAGAAGCGTAATCTCCAGCACTTTCCGGGGTATAATGTCCGATAAAAACGGAGCCTGCATTCCTGACATTTTCTGCCAGTTGTCGTGCATTTTCAGTCTGAAGGATTAGGTGCTCGGGAGCGTAGAGGTTGATCAACTCCATCACTGCTTCCATGGAACTGAGCAGTACCATCCGGCTGTTGGAGAGGGCTGCAGCAGCTGTCTCCTTGCGGGGAAGCTGCTCCAGTTGTTTCGCCAGCTCCGCCGAGACCCTTTCGATCAAGGTTGCTTCTGTGGTGAGAAATAGCACCTGGCTATCAGGCCCATGTTCGGCTTGTGAAAGCAGATCGGAGGCCACAAAGGCCGGATTGGCAGATCGGTCGGCAACAACGGCCAGTTCAGAGGGACCTGCCGGCATGTCTATGGCACAGGTGTTGAGGGATATATATTGTTTGGCAGCAGTGACCCATGCGTTTCCCGGCCCAAATATCTTGTCCACTTTTGGTACAGATTCAGTTCCATAGGCCATGGCCCCGATGGCCTGAATTCCACCAATTTTGAATACTTTGGTTACTTTGCAAAGGTTGGCGGCAAAGAGAATCGCCGGATGAATCTTCCCCTCAGCGTTGGGAGGAGAACAGAGGACAACCTCCCTGCAACCCGCTATCATAGCCGGCAAGGCTAGCATAAGTACCGTGGAGAAGAGCGGAGCGGAACCACCGGGAATGTACAACCCAACTTTGTCGATGGGTACACTTTTTTGCCAGCAACTAACTCCAGGAAAGGTCTCAATTACCTTGACAGCTGTTTGTTGTCCTACGTGAAAAGTCCGGATATTGGTGGCAGCTGTGCGTATAGCCTTGGCAAGGGCAGGTGAGATTTCTGATTCAGCTTGTGCCAATTCAGTATCATCAACCTGAAGTTGTTCGGTTTGGGCTTTGTCGAATTTGGAAGTAAATTCCCTGACAGCAGCATCTCCCTGCGAACGAATTGCCAACATGACCTCCTCCACTACCGCCTGTTTGTCGGAATAATCGGTGGTGGCCCTGACAATGAGTGAGTTCCAATTATCGATGGGGGGGTATCGGTAGATTTTCATGGTGCCAGCTTAAAAAATAATTTTCTCGATGGGTAGAACCAGAATTCCCTCTGCACCGTTTCTTTTCAGGTTGCCGATCACCTCCCAGAATTCAGATTCGGTGATGACCGAGTGAAGGGAGCTCCAACCTGGCTTGGCCAGTGGCATTAGGGTAGGGGAGGTCATGCCCGGCAGCACCTTGATGATCTGTTCCATCTTCTCGTTGGGGGCATTGAGTAGAATGTATTTTTTCCCTTTGCCGTTTTCGACCGATTCGATGCGGAAGATCAATTCATCCAGAATGGCCTGTTTTTCCTTTGAAAGTGCAGGGTCAGCAATCATCACTGCCTCTGATTTCATCACTACTTCAACCTCCTTCAAGCGGTTGCTGACCAATGTGCTTCCCGAGCTGACGATGTCAAAAATGGCATCGGCCAAGCCAATTCCGGGTGCAATCTCCACAGATCCTGCAATGAAATGGATGTCAGATTGGATGTTGTTCTGATCCAGGTACTCCTTGAGGATGGCAGGGTAGGAGGTGGCTATTTTTTTGCCCTCAAACCATTGTATACCAGGGTATGCCTGGTCTTTGGGTATTGCCAGGGATAGACGGCACTTGCTGAAGCCGAGGTATTTGATCACCTCTACCAGTTTTTTCTGTTCCTCCATCTCGTTTTTTCCAACGATACCAACATCGGCTACGCCATCTGCTACACATTGCGGGATATCGTCATCCCTCAGATAGAGAACCTCAAGGGGGAAATTTTTTGCAGAGGAGATTAGTCTTCTTTTCCCATCAATCAGTTTTATTCCCGTCTCTTCCAGTAGCAGGAGAGATTCTTCATTCAGTCGCCCTTTGGTCTGTATGGCAATGCGCAAGGTTGTTTCCATGTTGTTTAAAATAAGAGCAGGCTTACCTTTTCGTGGTAAGCCTGCCAATGAATTGTTCCATATTTTTTAGAATGATCAACTCCAGCTTACCTTATGGCAAGAGATGGTGGTGGCCGATTGGAAGGTTGATCGATGTCATTTTATAATCTTTCTGCAATGATAGGTAAAAAAATGATAGGTAAGAAGTGTAAATGTGAATTATTTGTTATTTCAAAAGAGTGAACTAAAGTGACTGGAGTGAACTAACGTGACTAAAGTACTTCGAACGAGGGATGATTCTCCGGAAACCATGACTTTATTTACTTTAGTCAATTTAGTTCACTTTAGGCACTTATTTTTGGATGGACCATCCCCCTTTGAGTCCGAAAATAAACCAGGCCAAGGCAATTGTGCCGGATGCGAAGAGGGTATCCCCAATCATTCTTAACCATTTGAAGGTGATGATGTATGGCTGTTGCATGAATTCTGCCGAGCGCGCAAACCACAATCCCTCCTTTACACTTGCAAGTGTTTGGGCTAGTCCAACCGGAAGAACGCTGAGCAATACCATGGCAACCAATCCAATGTTGATACTCCAGAAGGCGAATTTCAACCATTTTTCATCCCATACAGCATTCTTGTCCATATCTCTCAGGACAAAGAGCATCAGACCAATTCCCAACATTCCATAGACTCCAAATAGGGCTGTGTGTCCGTGGACAGCAGTGGTGTTGAGTCCCTGCATGTAATAGAGTGCAATGGGCGGGTTGATGAGGAAGCCAAAGATTCCTGCTCCAACCAGGTTCCAAAATGCTACCGCGATAAAGCTGTTAATGGCCCAGCGGTACTTCTTGATCCATTCGTTGCTGTTGTGGAGTTTGAGGTTGTCGTAGGCTTCGAACCCCATTAAGACGAGCGGGACTACTTCCAGCGCGCTAAAGGTAGCTCCCAGTGCCATAACGGCCGTTGGAGTCCCTGTGAAATACAAGTGATGGAACGTTCCCAAAATCCCTCCGGCCAAAAAGACAACAGTAGAAAACAGTACCGCCGTTGTAGCAGTGGCAGCTTTGATGATCTGCATACGGACGAACAGAAAGGCTGTTACCACTGCTGCAAATACTTCGAAGAATCCCTCTACCCAGAGGTGTACGACCCACCAACGCCAGTATTCAGCTACTGCAAGATTGGTTTGGCGCCCCCACATCAGTCCGGCTCCATAGAAGGAAGCAATGGCCACGGAGGAGACCAGAAAAAGAATCAGCAGGTTCCGGCTCTCCGATTTCACTTTGAGTGCAGGCCATATGGCTCTTCCCATCAGGAACAACCATATGAAAAGTCCGAGGAATAGGAAGATTTGCCAGAAGCGACCAAGTTCAACATACTCATATCCTTGGTGTCCAAACCAGAAGTTCTGAATGTATCCCAATTTCTGCATGATTCCAAACCATTGGCCTGCCAGCGATCCAACTACAATCACCAACAATGCCAGGAATAGGAAATTGACCCCCAGTTTTTGGAACTTGGGTTCGATCCCGGAAATGGCAGGAGCGTAGTAGAGTCCGGTTGCCAGCCAGGAGGTGGCAATCCAGAAGATGGCTATCTGTACATGCCAGGTTCTTGAAATGGAGTATGGAAGCCATTTGGCCAGTGGGACCCCGAAAAATGCCTGCCCTTCTACGGTATAGTGTGCGGTGATAATCCCAGCAACAACCTGAACCAAAAAGAGCGCAGATACAATCCAGAAATATTTAACCGTGGCTTTTTGTGAAGGTGTTTGAATATAATCGGCCAACGGGAATTTGACAGGTATTTCATTCGCACTCTCTTCCCGTCTTCTTGCATAGTAAAATACCATCATGCCAATTCCCGCCAATAGCATGATCACGCTAAAACCTGTCCACAAGAGTAAGGCACCTGTTGGACGGTTGCCCACGAGTTCTTCGGATGGCCAGTTGTTGGTGTAGGTGATATCCTGACCAACACGCTCAGTGACACAAGCCCAGGCAGTCCAGAAGAAAAATGCACTGAGTGGTTTTAGTCGTTCCCTCGATTGGATGGCATCCTCTGGAATGCTGTAGGCCTCCCTAAGCTTGTGCATAGCCGGATCATTGGTAAACAAACCATTGTAGAAGTTACCCGTAGCTGCAAGCGCTTCTGCCCGGTCGGCAGAAATAGTAATTGTCTTTTTTTGAGGGTCATAGCTGTTCTTGCGCAATTCTCTTTGCAGGGTGATTTTCAAAGCTGCTTTGTTTTCCTCTGTCTGTTCCCCGTAGCTTTTCCCATTTGATCTGAGGGCAAGTTTGTTGAGGATAAAGAGTGCCTCCTTGTGTAACCAGTCGGCGCTCCAATCGGGTGCCTGGTAGGCGCCGTGACCCCAGATTGTTCCCATTTGGTGTCCTCCCATCGATTGCCAGACATTCTGTCCATCCTTGATATCCTGTCCGGTGAAAATCACTGTGCCATCGGTAGTGACAACTTGTTCAGGAATCGGCGGCGCTTCACGGTAGATCTCTATTCCATAATAGATCAAAACTGCAAAAGAGAGGGTCATGACGGCAATAAAGCCCAACCATAGTTTCTTAGGCGTCATAGAATTGTAATTTAGATGTTTAATGATTGATTTAACTTGAGATATTGATGGGCAAGTGAATCTATTCTGAGCTGAAACACACCTGCCGGGATGCCCGTGAGTGAACCTTTATCAATTTGTTGAAACTGAAGAAGCAGGAGTTGTTGCTCTTCAGTAGAAAAGGCATTGTCGGCCATACGAAACAAGATATTGTTCTCTTTCTGGATGTGGTTGGTCAACAATTCAGCATAGCCAAGCATGTTGAAATAGATCAGCCCGGTAGCTTCCCTTTGACCCATCCTGTAGATTTTAATACCTTCGGTCATCCCTTTAACATAGGTTCTGCCTTTTTCATGGTCTTGAAGCATCACAGCTACTGGCCCTTGTTGCAGTGAAAATCCTTTTTCTGCCATCAAAGGGAAAAGTAATTTCTCCTCTTTCGCATGGTGCAGTCCATCTGCGAACTGTTTGATTAATTCAACTACCTCCTCCAAATGAGAAGTGTCAGGAAGGGGAGATTTTACCATCTCCGCCATCACCGCAATTAATTTGAGAATGTGCAGGTGATCGTTTTCTAAATTTTGTGTTGCACGATCCATGGTTTGTTTATTCTTAATGAATTGTTTTTATGGTATGGTATTTCATTTCCAGGCAGTGTATCTTGAAATTTTCAGGACAAATATATTAAAATTTATAATAAAAGACTAAAAGGTCTTAATATATTTATATTTGTACTGAATTTTTCTATTTTTGAGGAGCGATTCACCATGAAACCTGCCAAATTGTGTTTAAAAAAGAGACTGAATATGCATTAAGGGGGATGGTTTACATCCAGTTACAAAATCTGAAGGAGCGACGACCGGGAGTGGCTGAGATTGCCCACGAAATCGAAGCGCCCTATTTTTTTACCGCCAAAATCTTCCAGCGGTTGGCCAAACAGGGATTTGTCAGGTCGATGAAAGGAAAGGGTGGGGGCTTCTTCCTGGAACCGGGAAAGAAGGATCTGCCACTAAAGGAGATCATCATAGCCATCGAAGGAGAAGAGCTATTCGTTGGCTGTGGTTTTGGACTGAAAAACTGTGACGTTAACAATCCTTGCCCGCTTCACCACGAATACGGATTGATAAGGGATAAAATTAACAACCTGGTATCCGGTGAAACCATCCAGTCACTGGCTCAGAATACGCTGAACAAAACCCTGGTATTTTCGAGGGAGTCACTTGAAGCGAGGGGATAAGACAGCATGATAAATTTGAATCGGACCAATTCGGATAACCCTGACTTTCATCGCCTGGTTGCTGAGCTTGACGCTGATTTGAAAATCAGGGATGGTGAGGATCACCCGTTTTATAGTCAGTTTAACAAAATAGACCGGATTAAGTATGTTGTCGTGGCCTATGACCAGGATGAAATACCCATTGGTTGCGGAGCCATCAAAGAGTTTCCTCCTGACATGATGGAGATCAAACGGATGTATGTTATACCGGACCATCGCGGGCGTGGAATTGCATCAGCCATACTCAAAGAGTTGGAAAAGTGGGTCATGGAATTAAGTTGCAATGGATGCCTGCTGGAGACAGGTACCAAACAGCCGGAAGCGATTCGTTTGTACCAAAAAAATGGATACCAAGTCGTCCCAAATTATGGACCCTACGTAAATGTGGAAAGTAGCATCTGTTTTATGAAGAAACCAATAAATTGCGGGTAAAGAATTCAACTTTTTCGGAATAAAGCGGTACATTTAAAAAATCAAGATTAACCCCAATCCCTTATTTCTTTTGAATGATACGCCTTGGTCTGATCACAATCTTCTCGATAATCCTTTGTCAAATACTACCCGCGCAAACTACAGTAAAGGGTATGGTAACAGATTTTTCCAATGTTCCAATCCCATTTGCTGCCGTCTATCTGTCTAAAACTACCATTGGTACAATGTCCGGGAGTGACGGATCCTATACTTTAAAGATTCCGCAGGAGGGTGAGTATGAATTGATCTCCTCTTTTATCGGATACAAGTCTACTTCGAAGCGAATAGCTGCCGAGGGCAAGCTGCAGGTAATCAACATAAAAATGGCAGAAAGTCCTGTGATGCTGGATGAAATAACGGTAAAATCCAGAGATCGAAGCAGGGAACAGAATCTGACACTCTTTAACAAGCTGTTTCTGGGTGAGACAGTCAATGCATTAAATTGTAAAATCCTTAATCCTGAAGACCTATACCTTTACAGAGAGTCCGGATCCCAGCAGTTGAGGGGATATTCCCGAAAATCCCTCCGCATCGAAAACAAGGGACTGGGTTATACCATTGTATATGATCTTACTGATTTTACATACAACGAACAAAAAGGTCTGCTGAATTATACCGGCAGCAATTATTTCGTTCCACTTACCGGCAATGTAAAGTTCACGAAAAAATGGGAAAAGAGCAGACTGGCTGCCTATTTTGGTTCGCGCACCCATTTTTTAAGATCGGTTTACCTTGATTCTCTTGGACGTGAAAATTTTCAGCTCTTCCAATGCGAACTGACTCCTACAGGGAAAGACACTGTAAGGAAGATTCCGATTAGGGGAGAGAACCTACGGCTGACAAGAAATGGCAAATTCATGACGCTTTTTTCAGCCAAGCCAATAATTGTTAGCTATTTGGATACCAAGGCGGAACTCTATTCCGGCCTTTTCGGATTTCAAATCCAGCGGTTTAAGACGATTCTGGATTTCTCAGATACCTTGACCGTATACCCAAATGGGTTTTTCCCTAATCCATACAACGTTACCTGGAACGGCGCAATGGCCAATGAAAGGGTTGCCGATATGTTGCCTTTTGATTTTTCCCCCATTGGAAACAAGGCTGTCCCGGTGGTTGCCGTCCCCAAAAGTGATCCTGCTTTGACCATATCAGCTGTCGAGCAATTCCTGTCGGACCAACAAAAAGCTTCCGCAAGGGATCAGCTATTTGTCCAGCTCGATAGGAACATTTACAAACCCGGTGACACCATCTTTTTTCAGGCCTATATCAGAGACCGGTTCACAGGGAATTTTGAGGCCAATAGCATTTCGATGTATACATTTTTAACCAATGAGCAGAGAGGCTTGGTGGATAGTTCAAGGTTTAAAATCCAAAATTCTACTGTCTCTGGCTGGATTCCCATACCTGTGGATGCTGCAGTGGGGAAATACCATTTTTCAGCCTTCACCAGCCAAATGCAGAACGGTGATCCTTTGGAGGCTTTTCAGGTGGATCTCTATGTAAAAGGATTAAACAGCAAAAAAATAGCCATAGCGAGGGATACAACCCGGCAATCCGGAGATCCGCAAATCGATCTGCGATTTTTGCCGGAAAGCGGGACTTTTGTGCAGGGTATTGAGCAGCGAATCGGCTTCAATGCCACCAATCCCCAAGGTGATCCGGTTGCCATTGAAGGGGTGCTGAAAAATGATGCAGGAATCATTTTGGATACCATACAATCAGGCAAATTTGGACCAGGCAGTTTTCGCTGTGTGGCAAAACCTGGCCTTTATGTTGAGGTTAGTAGCGGAGCGGGAGTCCATAAAATTTGGCCTTTGCCTGAACCTGTCCTCTCTGGCCTAACCTTGAGCGTGACATCTTCCGGAAACAATGCGTTTGTTGTTGAAATCCAGTCAAATATCTACGGTAGTGAAAAGGTCTCTGTTTCAGCATCCATGAACATGGTTCAGTTCTTCTCCAGGGATTTCACATTGGAGGGCAAACAGCGATTTGTGGTAGAGACGGGAACTCTCCCTTGTGGAGTAGCCAATATCACCCTTTTTGACAAGGAGTTAAAACCTGTAGCGGAACGACTGGTTTTCATCAATCCTGAAAAGCGGCTCCATTTTGATATCCTGCCAGATAAAAAAGTTATCCGCCCGGAACAGGAGACGGAACTTGTTATCAACATCACAGATGGCACAGGCAGAACATCCGAGGGCTTTTTTTCGATCTCTGTTGCTGATTCAATCGGCGGAATCGCCCCAAATCTTTTTGCCCCCGGGATTGAATACACCTACCTCTACCACCCCAACTTTCCCGGAAACCTGCCATCAGAGGTGTTGTCACAAGGTGTTGAATACCTTACAGAGGCGGAAAGGGATCTGTTGCTGATGGTCTATGGCTGGACCAAAATCCATTGGAATCTGAAAGCGCAGAATTCAGGTACGACTCAACCGATCAATTATGATCTTTTGAAACTGAAAGTACTTTATGGCAACAGGAAGAAGCGTGAAGGTCAAGGTCTGGATTTAATCTCACTGGAAGGTGTAGACAGAAAACAGTTGGTTACTGATCATATGGGGGAAATTTCGCTGCCGTTGGATTCACTTTCGCCAGTAACCCGATCGGTGATCATCATGCCGGATGTAAAGAGCAAGAACAAGGCGACTAATGCCATGTTTGCCATTCCTTACAATGAACAGTTTGTAAAAAGTGAAAAATTGTTTGTAAATCAACCATTGCTAAATACCCCGCCACGCGCTGCAGCAACAACGGAACAGTACATAGCCATGGAAGAGAAGACCATTGAGATTGCCGAAGTAACTGTAATTGGACATCAGAGCGAACGGATCTACCACGATGAGTACGAAAAATTGTACGAGGCAAACAATGTAAAAAGTCTTGACTACGAACAACTTTGGTCTTCCTCTACCCTGGCAGATGCCATTCGTAAAATCACCTATCCATTTATGATAACACCTAATTTTATCTACCTTAAATCTACCCGATCAATTCTAAAGGGCCCCATTCCCGCACTGATTGTGCTGGATGGAATGCCTATCATCGACCAGGGTTGGCCCAGAGTCAATACGATTCCACCGGCTGAGATTACCTCACTGACCATTCTTGAAAGTAAAAATGGATTCATCAGGTATGGAGAGGTGGCCCAGGGTGGGGTAATCTTTGTCAATACAAGGAGCTCCAATCCGAATTTGGTTAGAAATCGTACCAAATGGATGGCTCAAAACAGCAACGACAAAATGATGGTTCCAATCAGCGTTTACCGTCCGGAAGTTGAATTTTACAATCCATCCAGGGCTGAACTTGCCAATAATCCGCTGCTGCAAAACCGTGCTACGATCTTTTGGCAGTCTGAAGTCTATTTTGGCGGGAAAGATCCGGTTAAAATAAAAATTCCCAACCTGAAACATACAGGGCCGGTGGTGATCACCGTCAACGGGGTCTCGGTAGACAATCTGGTTGGAAGTGCGAGAGGAAGATATGTGGTAGGTAATTGATACATTGCAATTTGAAGGAGCCAATGATTGAAATTATAAACTAAAAGTTAATGAAAAGGTACAATTCAAAGGTCGGATTTGGAATTACTCTTTTTATTACTGCCGTGTTGGTCTTGACAGCTGTAGCAATGGTCTCAAGCAAGGCCTGGCCGGGTCTGGGGATCATTCTTTTGGTGGCAGGTTTCATTGTCTATTTGTTCAGGACAACCTATTATCTGATTGAAGGGACCAGTTTGATTGTCAAAAGTGGATTTATGGTCAGCACCACGATTCCGATTGACAAGGTTTACAAAATTGTTGAGACCAATAATCCTTTGAGTTCGCCGGCTACTTCACTTGACCGGCTGGCTATCTATTACAATGAAAGGGATTGGATCATGATCTCGCCAACAGACAAGGAGGGATTTATTCTCCATATGACGGCTATTCATGATAAAATTGTTGTAATCAGAAAAAGGTAAATCAATTCATTCTCTGTAGATTAGCTGGTTCATTTTTCAGTATGCTTAAATATTGATATTTTTTGTCGGGATTTATTGTCAGCATGGTTGATTCCAAAATGGTTAATTTTGAGAATATGGAAATTCTAAAGTACAAACTAATTTCAACAGACCTGGATCAGTTGGTCAATTACCTGGCTGATCATCTTCCATTTGATTATGAGAACCATGGTCGTGATATGTCAGTTTTGGCACAAGAGGAGTATCATTTGCGAAGTACCTCGACGCAACTGAATATGGTCATTGCCAAGAGAGAGGCGGAATACATTTTACTGGATATCATCGGCAGTGCTGGAGGATCTGGAATGTTTAACAGTGATTTTGGTTCCGAAAAGGGATATCTTAATACGGCTTGTGCCGTGCTGGAGCGGTTTGTTGAGGAACATGGCTGCGACATCGAGGAGTTGGATAAAATGGATTAAAATTGTTTTTCAATCTGTTGGCAAGGATAACAAAGTGTTGTAAATACTCGTAGCTTCCGTTTTGAAGCAAGAAGTATTGTATGGGAGGTAGTTCCCGTTATTTGGCATATTCAAATATTATATAGATATTTCGCCAACTATTATCAAAATTTAACTACTATGTCAAGTCCTGCTATGCCGATTTTGGAGATTGGCGGTCTGAAAATTTGTCCCCCGATTATCCAGGGCGGAATGGGTGTGCGTGTATCGGGAGCAAACCTTGCTTCTGCCGTAGCCAATGAAGGTTGCGCAGGTATCATTGCCAGTGTTGGACTGGGTGAGTATGAAAATCTGTCAGCTTCAAAATTTGTCTCCATCAACAACGATGCTTTAAGAGCAGTGATCCGGAAAGCGCGCGCCCAATCCACTGGTGTAATTGGGGTCAATGTAATGGTGGTTCTCTCCAATTACGAGGAGCTGGTAAGAATCTGTGTGGAGGAAAAAGTGGATATGATCATCAGTGGTTCCGGTCTCCCGCTTGATCTTCCCAAGCAGACTACCGGTTCTGATATAAAGTTAATTCCAATTGTTTCCTCTGCCAGGGCTTTCAACATCATCTACAAAAAGTGGAAACAGAACTACAACAAAGTGCCCGATGCGGTTATACTTGAAGGGCCACTGGCAGGTGGTCACCTGGGATTCTCTTACGATGATATCAACAACAACACTGCCAAATCACTGGAAGAGCTTGTTATGGAGCTGGTAGCTTATGTCGGCACCCTGGAAGAGAAAATCCCGGTCATTGCTGCCGGTGGAATCTATGACGGGAAGGACATTGCAAGATTCCTGCAAATTGGTGCCTCGGGTGTTCAAATGGCTACCCGGTTTGTATGCACCGATGAGTGTGATGTTCACGATGATTTCAAACAAGCCTACCTTACTGCCAAGCAAGAGGATATTGTCATCATCAACAGCCCTGTAGGTCTACCGGGAAGGGTAATCCGCAATGAGTTTACACAACGGGTTTTCAGGGGTGAGACCATTCCTTTCAAGTGTCCGCACCACTGTTTGAGATCCTGCGATCCGCGAACTGCGCCTTATTGTATTGCCAAGGTGCTGGGTGATGCTTCGAAGGGAAAACTGCTCAACTCCTTTGTGTTCGCCGGTGCCAATGCTTATAGATGTACTGAGATTGTATCTGTCAAGAAATTGGTGGATGAATTGAAGGAGGAGCTTGTTTCAGCACTCCAGACGGTAAGTCACTGATTGTATGTAACGTTTTCCAATCTCTCTACTATTTCAAGACTTGAAGATCTGAAGAAATTGCGATATCTCCGGGGAAAAGTAAAAGGAGCAACCATACCATCGGAAAGATGGATCTTGTTGCTCCTTTTTGCTGTTTAGTTCAATTGAATGAGGTTAAAAGACAATGGGGTAGGAGAAGCAAGGTTGTCATTTACCGGACAACGGCTTTTAATTGCATCAATCCATTGTGCCGTCAATTCAGGTGAGGCATCCGTAACAGGCGTGAAATCCACATCGATCTGCTTGAATCCGGCACGCTCCTCATTTGATTGTCCAAAGAGTTTCGCTGGATTAAGATTGCCACTCACGGCGATGGTCAGTTTTTCTACCTTGATGCCCAATTCCCTGGCTGTCAGATGGGCTACTACATTCATACAACCAGCATAACTCGCCAGTAGAAATTCCACCGGATTTGCTCCCAGGTCTTCGCCCCCAAGGGTAGGTGGTTCATCGATCACCAGTTTGAATTGTCTTGCATTGGCATCAAAACGTGCGGCCGTTTGTGCTTCTCCTTCAATTTTAAAAATTAAATCTGCCATGTTCTTTTTTGTTTTTGTGTTAAAAAAAAGCCCCTCACGATTGTGAAGGGCCAAATTGCTTTTAAAATTCTTTCAGGTAATATCTAACCAAGCATAGCAACACCCTTCACCGGCCGGAACAACATACAGCTGCACATGCAAATCAAACGGGTACTATGGGAGATTGTCAAATTCATAAATCAATGTGGGATGTCTTTGCGTAACACCCTTTGCAAATCTAACAATTAATTTTATTTGTATTAGGTCTAAATACAAATAGGTGCATTGTTAACATAGAGTTAACATGAAGCAAATGGACTATTTTTGTGATTCGTTTTGCAATGATGTTGTTTTGTAGCTTGTTCGTTTGATCATCTCAGGTGCTCATGTACCTTTTTTGGCATTGAGATTTCTAGTAAATGCCGATCTTAGCTTACCTGGATTTTTCACAGGAGCTCCCTTATTCCCGGTACAAACAACATTCGGGCAGCTTCTTGTAGACCTCATCCGGGGCCTTGTATTTTTCTGTATCATGCCCAACTGCGGCTATTGCTTTTTGAATGGTATCCGAATTTGTTTTCGATGCTTCAATTTCCAGTTGCATCAGCTTATTACTACTGTTCCAACTTGCATGAATTACCCCGGAGACAGCTTTCGCTGTAGATTCGATTCGCTCCTTGCACATTTCACAACTTCCGAATACCTTGAAGCTCAATTTCGTAAGTGAATCCTTTGAAATGGCGGCTGTACTTTCAGTGGGAGTATCTGTTGAATTTCCGTTGCTTTTTCTCAACTCATCGTTCATCATGCTTGGTTTGCCTTCCAGCTGGGCCGCTGCATCAACGCTAAAAGCACCCTCTGTTACAATTTCTTCTCCGTTCGAGAGACCATCCGTTACCACATAACTGTTCCCCAATACCGGGCCCAGTCCAATCTCCCTGATCTTGAAAGTGGGTTCATCTCCCGGGATTTTTACATAAACGATGGATCGCTTACCTGTCCAAAGTACAGCAGATTTGGGTATTACCAGATGATCCTTGTATTCATTCAGGTTTGATTTCACCACACCTGTTGCAAACATCTCCGGTTTTAACTTTCCCGGAAGGTTACTGATTTCTACTCTGACTTTGGCAATCCTGGTAACCGGATCGAGCGTGGGATCAATAAAAACGATACTTCCTGAATAATTTGTTCCCGGTAAGGCTTGTAGGGTAAAATCGATCTTGTCACCCTTGTCGAGAAATTGAAGATCGCTCTCATAGGCATCAAACTGAATCCATACTTGAGAAAGATCTGATATTTCATACAATACGGAACCCTGGTTGATGTAGTCACCGCTGTTTACCCTACGTGCGGTTACAATTCCGCCCGTTGTTGATAATATTTCGATGTTGGCCTGAATTTTTCCGGATTGCTCGATGGCATTGATCTGATCTTCTGTTAACTTCCACTGAAGTAGCTTTTCCCTGGCTGCCTCGTGTAGGGCCGGTTCCTCCATACGACTCCTGGCTGTTTCGAGTAGTTCCTGCTGTGCAGTGACCAACTCGGGCGAGTAGATGGTTGCCAATTTCTGTCCCTTCCTGACAGTTTCACCTGTGAAGTTGATGTGCAACTGTTCAATCCGTCCTGAAACGAAAGCTACCTGATTCTGAAGCAATCGCTCATCAGCCTGAACCTTACCGTAAAGCCGAACCTCCTTGACTGCCTTGTTCGATGTTACCACCGTGGTCATAACATTGGCCAGCTGTGCTGCTTCTTTGGTGAGTTGGATAGCTTCCGGATCAATTCCAGAACTGCTGTTTTGACCCAGGGGTATTAAATCCATGGCACAGATGGGGCATTTACCCGGGTCAGACAGTTTGAACTGTGGATGCATCGAACAGGTCCAAATGGTTGCCATGGCCTCATGAGATGAATGGTTGTGGTTTTCAGTTGTGGAGGCAGGCGAGGAGTGAAAAAAGATCCATCCAAGCAGGATACCTGCCAATAAGGTTATTGTGGTAATGATTATTTGTTGTTTCATTTCTGTTAATTATTTGAAATCCATTGAAATCCATTTCTTTTTGTTCCTATTTGTTTTCTGTTGCAATTCCAAAATTTGCCAATCGCTTTAGCCATGCTATGGCACTGTTGTTCTCCGCAACGGCTTCTGCTTTTTTGTATTCATATTCAAAAGTTTGCTGACGGACCCTTAAAATGTCTGTAAGTGATACAGTGGATGTGGCAAAGCCTTTCAGCATGATATCCAATGATTTTGAAGCCAGTTGGTATTGTTTCTCATAAAGTTTGACATTGCGTTGTGTATTCAGGAAAAGCTGCAATGCCTGCGAATATTCCACCTGCAATAAATTGGCAGTAACCTGGAGATTCTGTGAATTTGCTGATTTCAAAAAGTCAGCTTCGGCAACCATGGCCTTGTATTTTTTGCGGTGGATGGGAATGGTCGCAGTTACCATCGGCATGATCATATCTTTCCCATTCATCGGGGAGTTGGACATTTCATTCTTGTTGAGCAACGAATAGTTGAGACCAACACCCAGCATTGGATAGCCCATTTTCATTACCATTTGTCTGCGTGCTTCAAGTGATTGCTTCTCCAATTTTAGCATTCCCAGCATTGGATTGTTCTTCAGCATACTGTCGGTCATGGCTGGAATGCTGGGGTCAAAACTTTCAGACAACAAGCTATCAGGTACTGAAACTTCCATATTCTGCGGTCTGTTCAGGTAGCTGTTAAATGCAGCAGATGATGTATTCCACTGCTCCTTTAACTGTTCTATGTTGTTTTGGAGCTCTCCCAGCTCAAGCTGGATGCGGTATACATCGGACAGTCCGGAACTACCCGCTGAAGGTCCCATCTGGTTTCCCGGCATGGTTTGGGGAGACTGGCTGGTTACAGGACCACCCGGGGAGGCTCCCATGCCCTGCATGCCAGATCCTCCGATAGGGGAGCTTTTTGGCATGGTAGGCGGAGCGCTGCCAAAGGAGGAAACAGTACTGTTACCGGATTGTACCGATTTAAATCTGACAATGGCCAATCGTTCAATTGTTTGAAGAAGTACCCTGTTCCTTTCTATCACTTTGATGTTCTGTTTGACCTTGTGTAAATCGTACCAGGTGCGCTGAACATTGAGAAAGAGCTGCAATTTTGCATCCCTGAAAATTTCAAATTTCGCCATGGCCATCAGGCTCATCTCATCCCTGGCATATTTCAGTACACCAAACCAGGGAAACATCTGCATCAAACGAATATCCGCCACTTGCTTTCCCCCCAAAAGTTCCATTGGGCTAAGGAAAAGCCCGACACTCAATTCAGGATCCGGTAAGCCGCCAACCTGCGGCACTTTTTGCAAGGCTGCCTGATATTCAGCAAATTTTTGCAATACGGCTGGATTGGTTTTGGCTGATAGTTCCAAATAATACCGCAAGGAGTCAGTCTGAGCATCTACAGTCAAACTTAGATTCATAAAACATATCAAAACTAGAAGTGCTTTCATCTTTTTCTTTTTTACCACAATTGCCACATTGGCCTAGTGTGTTCTATGTGTCTATGTGGTTATTTTTAACTGCTTTTTCTCTCCATATGGCTTGAAACAGCGGAACCACAAATACCGTCATCACCTGGATCACCATTCCTCCAAAAACCGGTATGGCCATGGGAATCATGATGTCTGATCCTTTTCCGTTGGAGGATAAAACGGGCAAAAGGGCAATAACAGCCACCGCAGTGGTCATCATGGCCGGGCGAACCCGTTTCTTTCCAGCTGTAACCACTGCTTCACGAACTTCGTTCACCGTAGCCGGATGTCGCTGTTCAAAGACCTGGTGGATATAGGTTCCCATGATTACCCCGTCGTTGGTAGCTATTCCGAAAAGGGCGATAAACCCCACCCAGACTGCCACGCTCAGGTTCACAGGATGCATCTGGAACAATTCCCTCAAGTTTATTCCGGATACGGAGAAGTTCATGAACCAATCCTGCCCATAGAGCCATATCATGATAAAGCCTCCGGCAAATGCAACAAAAACACCGGAAAAATGAATCAATGAGGCAGTAACTGTCCTGAATTGAAAGTAAAGCAACAATAGAATCAGCAGCAGACTGATGGGTATAACGATTGCCAGCCGTTGCGTCGCCCTGAGCTGATGTTCATAGTTGCCTGCAAATTGATAAGTGACCCCGTCCGGGAGTTTCAGTTCTCCTGATTTTTGTTTTTCCATCAGAAAGCTGTTGGCCTCCTCCACCACATCTACCTCTGCTTTCCCTTCATTTTTGTCGAAGATGACATACCCGTTCAGGAAAGTATCTTCGCTCCGGATCATTTGTGCCCCCCGGGCATAATCTATTGCCGCAATTTCCCCGAGGGGTACCTGGACACCGTTCATGGCAGGAATCAGGATGCGCTGGAGATCGTCCGGATTGTCGCGCAACTCCCGGGCGTATCTTACCCGAATCGGGAAACGTTCCCTGCCTTCGACTGAATTGCCGAGAGCCATCCCGCCCACTGCGACCTGAAGGATCTCCTGCACATCACTGACGGTCATTCCATACCTGGCCATCGCTTCCCGGTTGAGTTTGATCTCAAGGTAGGGAGCACCCACTGCCCGATCATAAAAGACCGAGGTGGCCTTCACAGAGGCAACCTCTTTCAGGGCTTGTTCCAGCTGCAATCCTCCTTTTTCTATTGCTTCAAGGTTGGGCCCAAAGATCTTTAATCCCATAGGCGCACGCATACCTGTTGAAAGCATTATGAGCCGTGTTTCTATAGGTTGAAGCTTTGGTGCTGATGTTAAACCAGGCAGATTGGTAACTTTAACAATCTCTTGCCAAATATCGTCGGGCTTTTTAATATGTGCCCGCCATTGTCTGAAATATTTTCCTGATTGGTCCGGTATCAAACTATCAGAATGTATCAGCCTGAATTTATCATTTTGATAATTATATTTTAAGCCGTTCAGGTGTTAATAATGATAATGCGCTTGATTTTAAATTAATATTAGCTAATGATCCGTCATATATTCCACCTGTTTCTGAAGAAAATCAATCGACTTCGAGTACCGAAATTAGCGTTAA
>CAZVTL010000006.1:0-35149 GCA_964630075.1 uncultured Tangfeifania sp. | reverse complement strand
AAAAAAAGGATCAGCCTTTCTTTTTGTACTTTGCCTGGACCTCACCACATGCGCCAATCGTACCCTCCAAAGAGTGGCAGGGGAAATCAGGTGCCGGTGCCTATGGTGATTACATGATGCAAAGCGACTGGAGTGCCGGCGAGGTTCTCAAAGCCTTGAAAGAAGGTGGTCTTGATAAAAACACCCTGGTGATTTTCAGTGCAGACAATGGTCCGGAGCAATATGCATTCGATCGGGTCAGGAACTTTAACCACCGAAGCATGGGCAATCTGCGCGGCCTGAAAAGGGATGTTTGGGAAGGTGGTCACCGGGTTCCATTTGTCGTGAAATGGCCGGAAAAGGTTAAACCGGGCACCGTATCTGCCGAGTTGATCAGCCAGACCGACCTGATGGCTACAATTGCTTCAGCCATAGGTGCCAAACTTCCAGATGGTGCAGGGGAGGATAGCTTTGATCAAATAAAGCTGCTGAAAGGAGAATCCGGCAGTGCCAGGCCAAGCATGGTTCACAATACCTACGAAAAATATGCCCTGCAGAAAGGGAAATGGGTTTTTGTGGATGCCAGCAATGGCGAACATTCAAAAATGCCCGAATGGTTCCTGAAAAGCAATCAATATGCAAAAGATACCACTTCGGCAGTATTGTATGATTTAAGCAAGGACATCTCCCAACACAGCAACCTGATCGCTGAATATCCTGAAAAGGCGGATGAACTTCGGCAGGAGTTAAAAAGAATCAAAGGCCAAAAAAACAACAGTCAGAAGGACAAATGACCACGACAATCCGATGATATCGTTAGTTTGATTATTGGTTGTCTTTGGAACTATTTCCTCAGTTGATCCTCCAGTGCCTGGTCAATTACCACCTTGTTCGAAAAAGAGACATCCCGTGCTGTAAATATTCCCAGCACCGGTTTGCCGTCACTTGCAGCAAAATTGCTTTTGATATTGGCTGTTGGAACACTGAAGAGGGACCCCGTACTGCTTTGGTTAATCATTTGAAAATAAAAGTTGTAGGCGAATTCGGAAATGGAGCTCTGTTTGAGGTAAACTGTATCGTTCAAATTCAACAGCCGGTTTTCCGGTTTTTCAGGATCATGAAAATCGGTGTAGACCTCAAGCTTGGAGATGTAATTGCCGTCCACAAACTCATCGCTGGCAATGGCAATGCGGTCGGCGTCGTGGATCAACGTATCATTGACATAGAGATCCCATTTGTAGAAGTTGCCTAAACCCTTGGGTTCCCATCCGTAGGAGAATACCGCCAGAAATTGATTGTTTCCACGGGAGGAGGGAAGTACACGGATGGAGTCAACCTTTTCCACTTTGGCCAGTTTGTCTTTGGCAGAGATCGTTATACCCTGTGTCTGGATGGTCAGGGTATATTCCCTTCCAACACGTCCCAGGTAATTGATATTTGCCGGAACCACATAGACTCCTTTCTTTTGCTGATCTTCCAACAATAAAACGGTATTTGCAGGTGTTGCATTGTCGGAAATCCTGACCACTGCCCCGCTAATTCCCGGATAGGATTCATCCTGGTTTACCTTGAGTGTTTTGTACAGAAAGACGGTTGGTTTGCTTTTGGTGGTAATGCTCGCCTCCACCCCGATCAAGTTGAGATTTTCGTCACTCAGCTTTACCTCAATCACATCTTCGCAGGAGGTGAGGAGGAATAGTGAAAGGATAAAGGATAAAGGGTAAAGGAGAAAGGAGAAGGGAAACGGGGAAACGGGGAAACGAGGATTGAGAGATCCGGAGACCTCAGACCGTAGATCGCTTTTTTTGGTGGTATGTTTTTTCATGGGGATCCGGATTAAAAGTTGAAATTGTAGGTGATGGCAGGGATCATGCTTCCGATGATGGACATCCTTACTGCCTCCGAAATATGGGGATTTTCCTCATTCTGCCGGAAGGTGACCGAATAGGCATTCCGTCGGGCATACACATTGTAAATGGAGAAGTTCAGCGATTGTTTGTACCTGCGCCGGTCGTTTTTCTTAAAGTCGTAGTTCATCGAAACATCCAGGCGGTGATAGTCCGGAATCCGGTTGCTGTTGCGGTCTGCGTAATAGTAAAGTGTATTGCCCTGAATGTCGTACTTGGCAATCGGATAGGAGGTTGGATTGCCTGTGGCAAAGATCCAGGTGGAGGAGAGGTTCCAGTATTTGGTCAGTTCGTAACTGGCCACCACCGAAACGTTGTGCGTTCGGTCGTAACTGGATGGATAGGGATTGCCGTTGTTGATGCCTGGTATTTCGCGCATCGATTTGGACAGGGTATAACTTAGCCAACCGGTAAGGCGACCCTGCTGTTTCTTGGCGTAAAGCTCCAGCCCGTAGGCATAGCCGCTCCCCATCAGGAGTTCAGTTTCAAGATCCTCTTTCAGGAAGAGTTCGGCCCCGTCGATGTAGTCAATCACGTTTTTCATCTTCTTGTAATAGACCTCTGCGGAGGTTTCGAACATGTTGTCGGAGAAATTTCTAAAATAGCCGAGTCCCACCTGATTGGCGATCAGTGGTTTGATGTATTTGTTGCTGGGCAGCCAGATATCCAGCGGCGTAGGGGAGTTGGTGTTCGAAATAAGGTGAAGATTCTGAGCCATCCTGTTGTAGGATGCCTTGATGGAACTTTCAGGGTCGAGCATGTACTTTATGGCCAAACGCGGCTCCAGGTTGTGGTAGGGGGGTGGAATCAATTCTCCTGAGCCATATTCTTTTACCCCCGTAACCTCCTTGTCATTGGGTTGGTCGGGATTTTTGTATTCCCGCACTTTCCCCTTGCCGATCTGCTGGAACCAGGAGTAGCGCAAACCATACCGCAGGCTCAGTTTTGGCCCGATAGTCTGTTCATTCGAAACATAGAGGGAGTTGTCAATGGCATTGTAATTGGTCAGTGAAAGGTCTGTAAAGTAAGAGCCTTCGTTGGCATCTACCGCTCCGGGTTCAAAATGGTGGTAAATCAGGTTAAGACCCATGGTGAGCTTGTTCTGGGAATTGAGGTACCACGACACATCTTCCTTGAAATTGTAATCCGTAATCTGGGAGGTCCAGTCGAACTGACCGGCATCATTGCTTGGCACACCCAGGTTGTAGTTGTACCTGGAAAAAATGAGTGAGGTATTTGAAAAAAGCTTGTCGCTGAAGAGGTGGTTCCATCGGGCCGTGGAGGTGAGGTTCCCCCAACGCATGTAGATGGATTCGCCTGCTTTAAAATAGTCGTCACCGGTGTAGGCCGAGAAGTAGATCCTGTTTTTGCTGTTGACCTCGACATTCGTTTTCAGGTTGAGGTCATAAAAATAGAGTTGGTTGTCTTTCAGCTCCTCAATCCCAATTAATTTGCCTACATAATCGGCATAGGTGCGGCGGCCCGAAACGATGAAACTCCATTTGTCCTTGACAATGGGTCCCTCCACCGTAAGCCGGCTCGAGATATTGCCAATACCCCCGCTGATCCCAAGTTTTTGGGAGTTCCCGTCTTTCATCCGGATATCGATCACAGAGGAGGCTTTCCCCCCGTATTCGGCCGGAATACCCCCCTTGAAGACCTGCACATCCTTGATGGCGTCTGAATTGAAGACGGAGAAGAAACCCAGCAGGTGGGAGGCATTGTACACGGGAGCCTCGTCCAAAAGCATCAGGTTTTCGTCGGGCCCTCCCCCCCTGACATACAAACCGGAACTACCTTCACCGCCATTCTGGATTCCTGGTAAGAGGGTAATGCTCTTGATGATATCCACTTCTCCCATGAACGAAGGCAGTTTTTTGACCATTTTTACCTGCATCTTTTCGATGCTCATCTGCAGGCTCTCCACATTCCTGTTTTTCTTTTCGCCCGAAACTACCACCTCTTCTAGCTGTTTCGAATCTTCTTCCAGCATCACATTCAGCTGTTTGCTCCTGGTAAGGTCGAGCAGGGGCGACTGGGCCTGGTAGCCAATGGAGGAAAAGGTTACCTTGTAACTCCCCTCAGGAACTGATACAGAGTAAAAACCGTAGGTATTGGTACTTACCCCGATTTTAAGGTCGGGAAGGTAAACGGTGGCGCCGATAAGTGCTTCCCCATTGGCTTTGTCTTTCACATAGCCACTCAGGGTAACCTTCGCCGCAAATGCGGAGAGTGTGAGGAGCGAGAGGCATACTATTGCGGTGAATTGCTTCATAATAATCTGTTTGCAAATTCGTCCCGCTTTCGCGGGAAGGCTTTCTATTGATTTTTTGTAAAGTACGAATAAAATATTTGTACGAAGATTAAGGATTTGTTACATATTCAAATGAACAATTAAGTTGCTAGTAATAAAGTCAAAAAGAACACCAAAAAACCACAAAGATATGCTGGGTGGCTGATTCCAGGATTTCTTTGCGGTTTAATGTCTATCAGAAAAGGATCTATTTTTGGTGAATTTCTCCCTTTCTTCCTGGAAACCCAGGTTAATTAATCTTCCACATTCGCTCAATATCTTCCAGTGACTTACCAGTTGTTTCGGGCACCAATTTCCAGGTGATGTATAAGTAAGGGATACACATAACTCCAAAGAGCCAGAAAACACCTGCAGGAGAAAGTGTTGTCATCAGCCATGGGGTTAATTGACCAATGAGGAATGTTCCGATCCATAGCGAGAATCCAGCTATTGACATGGCTAATCCACGAACTTTGGCAGGATACATTTCAGAGAGTAATACCCAAATTACCACGCAGATAGAGATGGCGCAACAGAAAATATAGATGAGAATTAGCACCAGTAATATTGTTGGAGGGACAATATTTGAACTTTTATTCAGAACAAAATAAAAGCCAATCAGCAGGAGGGATACAATCATTCCTGAGACACCATAATAGACCAGTTTTTTGCGGCCTATTTTATCTATAATTGCCATAGCAAGGACAGTTGATCCAAAGTTGACCAGGCCGACAATTACCTGGTAAAACAGAGAATCACCTTCTGAAAGTCCGGTTTGCTGAAAGATGGATGGACCGTAATAAAGAACCGCGTTTACACCCATAAACTGTCCCAATATGGCGAGGCTGACGCCAATAAAAAGGGCTATTCTAAAACCGGGTTGAAAAAGTATTTTCCAGTCTGACTTCTCTTCTGATTGAATAAGTCCCTTTAAATCAGTAACCTGTTCGCCAGCAATTTCGGCACCATAAATGCGTTTAAATATTTTGAAGGCGGCTATTTCTTTTGATTTCAGGACCAGCCATCTTGGACTTTCAGGTATGAAAAAGAGGATGATGAAAAATAGCAAAGCAGGCAAAGCTTCTGCTCCCAACATTCCGCGCCATGTTTCATTTACAATATATTTTCCCCAGAATCCACCAACTGTTCCCAGTTCTTTCATCTGCACCGCATATTCGTTGATTGCATAATTGACCAGGTAAGCCCCGACAAATCCGATGGTAATAGCTAACTGGTATAAGGAGACCAAAGTTCCGCGAAAGCGTGAAACTGATATTTCTGAAATATAAAGAGGAGAAATAACTGATGCAACGCCAATGCCCACGCCGCCTACGATGCGATAAAACACCAACCCTGAAATACTCTCTGAAAACATACAGCCAATTCCAGAACTGGTAAAAAGCACAGCGGAAAATAGCAGAACGCCCTTTCTGCCAAACCGGTCACTAAGTTCTCCTGCTATTATGACGCCCAGAATAGAGCCAGCCAGGGCACAACCCACATACCAGCCTGTACTCACATCGTTTAAGTTAAACTGAGCTGCAACGCTACCAATGGTGCCGGAAATTACCGCTGTATCGTAACCAAACAGAAATCCACCAATTGCTGCGATGGTAGCAAGAAAAGTCACATACAACAAATTTTCCTTCTTATGGGATTGCTTCATGAATGATGGATTATTTGATATTAAAATACTCTTTGTAACGGTTGTATAAATGTCCTGCCTGAATATAGGAGGATTGAGGGCTCATGAAATGAGGAAACTCAAAAGTAATGCCTTTGTCGTATCCGGCGCGGGCTGCGGCTTCTAACTTCATCCGCAGTTTGTCGAATTTGATTGGAAAGAATTTGATTGGCATATCTCTGTCAAATGTTTCAGCATTGGTCCAGCATTTCATGTTAAATTTGTCGGCCATTTTTTTGTTTACAGTAAAAAAGGCATCTAATTCATCGTAATCAATATGTCCGTCCTGAAATGCAACAGCATCGACCACGTCGTGTATCCCGTCAAAAATTTCGCTCCATTCGCGTTCGTGTTCCTGAACCGAAACAGTATTGGCTTTTGTAATGTCGCTACCAGCAGCTTCAACAGCTTTTTTGCCATCTATCCAGGGCGATATAAAGGTTGGTAAGCCGTCCGAAACCTCTTTGCACTGCTTGCCCATAGCATGAAAGGCATGGATTGCACCTTTGGTTTTCCTGCTTATTTCTCCACTTATATACCAGCCCTGAAAACTCTTGTACCGGGTTCCATATTTTTGCCAAACCTCATCTATGACATACTTGTTGTCTTCAATTTCCCAGCTCAGATCGCCTGTATCCCAATATTTTCCGGAATCATATAATCCGAAGAAAAACTTCATGCCATGTTTTTCAGCAAGGCGGCAGTACATGTCAACCAAGTCGACGGATGGTTGGTAACAGGAATGTTTTTTCATCAGGTATTCAGAAGGGTAGGTGATAAATTTCCGGTAACCCGAACGTATCATTATAACCGTATCAATCCCAATAGCTTTCATGTGGGCGAAATCTTTATCCCATTCTTTTTCTCCCCAGTTTTGATGGGGAATGTCGTGCGATATTTCATCCAGGAAAGTACCGGTGATCTTTAATCCCTTTGCCTTTGGAACTATTAGCCTGTTTTCGGTTCCGGAATCCGGAGCAATTTGGAGCGGTTCTCCGGCCATACCTGAAAAGGGGAGGGTAACGGCTGCCACTCCTGAAATGGATGCCTTTTTAAAAAAATCCCGCCTTGAGTTTTGCTTGAGCGTCATAGTTGTTGTATTTGTTAGTTCAGTATGAGTTCACTTTAAAAGTATTTGGCTGAATATTGGCTATTAGAGTTCTTTGTGGTTTATTTGGTTCCAAAAATATTGATTGATTCCGCAGATTGATTTTCAGACGGGATAGCTATTTCGAAATTCGAGCTGTCAGGGCATCTCATGTCGGTATAACGTTTTGAATGAAAAGGAACTTTCAAGGCTTCTGACTTGTAGTACCTGTATAAAAATGCGTTCAGCCATTTTGCCCCCAAAACTTTAGCACTGGTTACTTGTATCGGTTTCCCTTCATTTGAAACCTGATCGATGGCATTTACCCTCTTGAATTGGGCTTTTAAAGTGTATTGATAACCGGCAACATCAAAAATCTCCTGGAATTTCTTACCAGAGCCGGAAACTGTAAAGAGCAATTTTCCCGGATCAGTTAACACGATTCCCATGGTTATGGTATCACCGGGATACCAGTAATACTTGCTTTCTGCAGGTGCATTTTTATAAATTGCCGGTTGTCCTGACTTGTGCGACGTTCTTCGCATAAATGGGCGGAAAGCTTTTCTTTCCGTGCTAATATTCCCATTTACATCTTTAATTATCTCCCAGGTCATACCAATATCTGTCTCTTGTCCATCGGAAGTACCCCCCAGATAAATTGATGCATTATCGAGGTAAGTCCCCGGTTTATTGGGATTTTCACGAGTTAAATCATAGACAAGCGTAGGAAGAATGACCTTTCCTTCAACTCCCAACCAATTGTCGACCGATGAAACAGCTTTGCGGTAGTAGGCACCTTGAAAGCAACTCAAGGTTACGGCAGGACTAATCTCATCAAAAAATTTATTGTTTATCTGGCTTTCAAGAGTATTGACTTGATTCTCTTTTGGGGATTCATCTTTTTTACACGATGCTATTGAAAGAGAAACTAACAGGGTAAGGATAAAATGTCCTATTGTAGTAAGTGCCATTGAAATTTCTATTTTGTAAGGTATTGGCCTTGAAAATAGGAAGAATTCTTCTTCAGTCCTTCATAAAAGAAGAGCACTTCACCTTTAATGCCATTGTTCCTGTTGGCAGAAATCATCGCATCCAAATATTCTTCAGTAGGATTCCATGCAGCGGATTGAATAAGCACACCTCCGTAAAACTTGGACCGGTCTGGGGTTTTTTTGACGTAATCTATCTGTGATTTAAGTGTTTGTGTATAAGAGCCAATGTCGTAACGGTACAGCTGGGGTATGACATAATCGCAATAGCCTTTGTCGAGCCACGTTGGCCAATCCTGAAGGTAATTATCTCTTCCGAAGGGATAGATACTGGGGGAAAAGCTTACGATCACTTTGGGTTTTACTGCTTTTACAGCAGCAAATATTTTGCCTGCAAAGGCAGTTAATTTATCTACGCGCCAGTTCATCCAGGTTGTCTCTTTTTCATTTTGGGGTGGTGCCTGACCTCCATTTTCCTGTTTGTATAGCTCAGTGGTATAAACATCATAGCCACCTGCAATAGGCATGGATGGTAACCTGTCATCTCCCTGGATCCCATCAATATCATATTTTGTGACTACTTCCAGTATGAGTGATTTCATGAAATCCTGTACCTGTGGATTGATTCCATTCATCCATTCAAATCCACCTGAAGAGACCAAAAGGTTTCCTAATCTGTCTTTTGCACCCCACTGAGGGTATTTCTGCAGGATTATGCCACCTTGTTGACTATTTGAGGCGGCAAACCCATATTCAAACCATGCGTGGACTTTTATTCCTGACTTATGAGCTTCTAAAATCATTTCCTGCAACGGATCACGGCCAGTGTATTGTTCCATGATTGGTTTCCCGAACTCCTTGTTCATCGTTTCACTTATATAAAGAGTTCTTCCTTTGTTCCAAACAACCATGAAGATATCGGTAATACCGGATTTCTTGCAAATTTGAACTGCCTCTTTGATGTTATCAGGAGAATCAAGTGCGGATGATGCTACGTTTGTGATCCATACTCCTTTTATACCCGTTGCAGTTTGGGTAGGAGGTTTGATGACAGCGGGGTCATCGGCTTTGGAGCAAGAGACAATGGTGACGAGAACCAAGGAAAGGAAATTTATGTATTTCACTCGTAAAAATATATGTTAAATTATTGTATGTCAGTAAGTACTCATGAAATTCGCAATTGAATTTGCATTGCTTTTTATAGGCTTAATCCATGCTCGTTTCATGAAGACATTCTTTTTAAACTGGTTACACAATTATTGTACCAGAATTAGATGACGTTCGCTACAGCATTTCTGTCGGAAAGGGTATAAATGGAACATAGAGACTGCACTACCCTGATGAAGTCCCTATGTTCCGATAAAGAGGCTAATTTTCAAGTTTATAGACCACAAGTTTATCGTTGGTTCCATAGAAGAGGACATGCAATTTGCCATTTATAACGGCAAAATCTGAATCCACCGTATTGTTGGCATTTGAAACAACCCGTTTCCCCAACAATGTTCATGATCGGATTGTCAAGGGACTTTTGATCTTGCGTAGTAATGTCGATAATCCTGAAAACATGTTTGTTCGTTGCAAAAATGGTAAATGCAGCATATTTTCGGCCATTGTGAGTAATCGTCCTGATATCTGTCGTGGCAATACCCGATATTTTCAGGCTTTCTCCCATGGTAGAGTTCATTAGGTTTACTCCGTTGAAGTTGGTTCCGGTGGCAGCGCCTATGAATCCGGGAGCAAAGGACTCAACACTGAAGTAGAAACCGGTTCCGCTATAGGGGAAGGAGAGTTTCTGAGGTGTTGGATTCAAGGAGCCATTTGATACGGTCCATACGAGGACATCCTGTTTTTGAGCGATTGGGACGGTGATTACTGCATTACCTGACAGAGAGCCTGCAATATTTATTCCTCCAGCTCTTGGTGAATATGCAAGACCAAGTGTTGTCTGGCTGTAGTTGATATAGGTTGTCGGAGCATTATCGTCGACAGAATTCCATTTAATTATTTTCAGATCTGTTGTTGCACCGGCGCCTGCTCCCAATTGAACACCAAGGATTTTTCCCTCAGAATCGGTGGCAAATTTACGGATTCCGGTTACGGCTCCTCCATCAAAGTTAGTGCCGGTCTTATTGAGACCCTTTATGTATTTGCCGCTAGCGTCATACGCATTTATACCTAAAACAGCAGTAGCACCTGCGTTCATTGCATGACTGCAAATCAGGATGCTATTTCCGCTGAATGCGGCAGAAGAACCCGCATTGGCAGCAAATTGCAGCTCCTCATGGGTGCGTTCAACAATCGGAACAGAGGCAATCAGGGGCCGAATAATGGTAAAGGTTGTTTGAACCCCATTGGTGCCAGTAATTTTTACAGTGAAATCATTGTACATATTCACATTGGTTCCGTTAAAAGCCACATCTACAGTATTGCCAAATCCGGTAATAAAACTTACGGTTGCAGCAGTAAAATTCGAGAGGTGGCGAACAAATGGCTGTACAACGTTGTTGGTCGTCTGCAATGAATCAGTTGGAACGCCATTGATTACAATAGCTTTAATTGAGGCTGGACCTACCGGTTCAGACGTGAAGATTACATCGTAGGGATAGACTGTTTTGCCATCAACGCCTAGCATCTGAAGTTTAAAAGGATTGGTATAGTCCTTTAGTGTCCCATTGACATAGTTTTGCATAGTTCCGTTAAGAAACTCGTACCGGACAGCAAGTTTAGTCACATCGGTACCTTTCGGAACCTGAGTGATGATGCTCGTTTTCCCGAAGTAGACATTTTCTTTTGGTATAATCATCCCATCAACGGTCAGGCTCACTAGTTTTGGTGCAGATTGTACAATCAATTTCCATACAGCCAAATCTCCGTTTTCTCCCTGGATCTGTATATCCACAGGATAACGCAGATCGTTATTTTCCTTATTTTTAAAATCTACAGGTGTCCCGTTGGATACTAAAATTTCGGTTTTCACTGAAGTAAGATCGGTCCCATCAGGTAATTTAACCAAGACTTCCGTTGGGGCTACGGTTGTAGGGCTATACAAAGTATTACTGATATTGACTGCAACAATTTTGGCAGATTCAATTGCACGGGAATCTAATTCCTCTTTACAAGAGGAGATCAGAATCATCCCTGATAGCAAGTAAAATATTGCTGATTTCATATTTGATATTGTTATTGTTTGCATTTATTCAAAGAAATTATTCCGTTTTACGTAACAAAATTATTGTATATCACCTTTTTAGGCAATAAAAAATCTAAATTATTCACCGTAACCCTCGTTTTGAGTTAGCTGCGGGGCTTTGTTACGTTCGGTACGGGGTATAGGCCAAAGATAGAATTTATCGTCCCAGTTTTTTGGTCTGTCAGTATCCCTGGATCTTAACTTACTTCCGAAAGCACTATACAAGGCAAGGTCATTGAGGTCTCTTTCTGAACCCGGAGCCCCATAAGTCGGTACCATATCAGGTGTTACCTGGCTATATCCATCAGGATATATATTTTTAGATGGATCAACTCCTGTAGCAAGTGGGAAACCATATGTTTTCTCAGCATTCTCAAGTGCCCCTGTCCGCCAGCGTCTCATATCAAAGAAGTGTAAGCCAGATTCACGGGCCAGTTCAACCTTGCGTTCGCGGCGAACTATCTGACGCAATTTTGCCTGATTACCTGTCCGTGAAGGATCAGCAGCGATAATATCAGGCATTTTTACTCTAAACCTTACGTCATTAATGGCTGAATAAATACTATTGTCTATTTCGTTTAGTTCAATTTTTGCTTCTGCATAGGTCAGTAAAATTTCGGCATATCGCATGAGAACAACGTTATAGGTGGCAAGATAAACAGTCTCATCATCAAAATGGTTGTATTTTTTCCAACCATATCCTACTCCACTTTGAATATAGCCATACTGTGCAACAGAACTGCTGTAATCCAGATTGTCAATTAAGGTAGTGTTTCCGGAAGCATCAATTGAGGTCGTTTTGGGATTGAAAAGTTCAGCCAAAAACTTAATTTTTTTGCTGCCGGAGTTACCAATGATGGTGTCTTTGTGGGTGTAGACCGTCCATTTTAAACGGGCATCACGATCAATAAACGGCTTCTTTGGATCATAACCGGAACCAGCCTGGTCTATTCGCTTGCCATTTTTCATCTCATAGGAATCAACAAGAAGCTGGGTGGGGAATCGTCCGGATTGACCAAAAATGCGACTGGTTTCGCCAAATGATTGGTAATGGGATTTCTTAGCTGCCTGGTCAGAATAGATCAGTGAGAAAAGAATCTCCTTCTTTGAGGCACTATTCATTTGACCAGCTCTTGTAAACAGTTCAGGAAAGTTTGGGTTTAGACTTCTTCCACTCTCCAGAATTATTTTGTTGGCAGTTCTGGCTGCAATATTAAAGTAATACTTGGCTTTCTCTGAATTTTTCAGCGCGCTCTTTCCATATCCTTCTTTATTCCATGAGCCTGCATACAAAGCAATTCGTGCCTTCAGACCCAATGCAAAAGATTTGTCAACGCGGCCTAATTCTGTGGCCTGCCATGGTAAAAAGGCAGCTGCATCATCGAGGTCTTTTATTAATACATCTGCAATCTCCATCCAGGGTTTACGCACTGCATTTTTCTGTTCTTCTTCTGTTACGGCTTTTGTGAAGAAGGGAACATCACCATACAAAGAAATAAGGTAATGGTAGTGCATTGCCCGGATTACCTTAATCTCGGCCAGGTAACGTTTGGCATTGTCATTCAGTGAAGAAAGGTAGGGTTCTGCACCGTCAAGTACTGTATTGCAACGGCCAACTCCCTTGTAGTAACTGGCCCAATGTAATTCTACAGAAAATACTGTGGTCAGGTCAAGGTTATTGACGCCAATGGATGCATTATCGGCTCTTTCAATACCCATGGGAGTATACATGTCAAGCAGGGTACAGAATGGCAGCTGGCTTGATTCCATGTATATCCCCTGGTATACACCATTGGCTCCCTGTCTGATTGCTTCTTCGTTATTGTAAAAATTGGATGACAGATAATCACTCAATGGTTCCTTGCTGAGATAATCTTCGCAGGAAGTGAAACCTGCAATGGCCGTTATTAGGCAAAATATTTTTATTACTTTTTTCATTTTTTTCAGAATTTTAAGTCAATACCAAATGTAAATGTCTGCATGATAGGGTAGAACTCTCCACCAAGGCTTCCTCCGTAACCAACTTCAGGATCATAACCTTTGTAAAAATTACTTACAGTGAAAAGGTTTTGTCCACTGGCAAAGATGCGTGCATTATCAATCTTTACTTTCTTTGTCCAGTCTTTTGGCAGGCTGTAACCAATCACCAGGTTCTTGACACGCATGTAGGCTCCGTTGCGCACCCATTGATCCGATGTTACGAAGTTATCGGCAGAATTAGCCTCAGGAACCAGAATCGGATATTCTGCATTCGGGTTATCTACAGTCCAGGAGTCCAATTGATGTTTAAATATGTTTGATCCGTTGGCAAAAGGTTTGAGACCAATGCCACTCATCATCACATTGCGTTTGCCAACTCCTTGTAAGAACAAAGTGAAATCAAAATTTTTCCAATTTCCATTAAACGTCAATCCATATTCGTAATGTGGAAAGGGATCACCCAAGTAGACCAGGTCTTTGTTGGTAATGAGAAGTGGATCGGTACCCGTTGTTTGATCAATTTTCTTGTACTTTACATACCCGGGCCTGGCTGATTTCGAAATTTTGGCCGAATTATTTACATCATCCCAGTTGGCAAAATAACCATCCGTTAAATAACCCCAATAACCTCCTCTTGGATAGCCTTCTTTGATGGAGTTATCAGTGAAAGTATTCCCTTTTAGATCGGTAACCGTATTCTCATTGTTGCTGAACACCCCGGTGACTGAATATTCGAAGTCGCCCAGTTTGTTTTTGTAGGTAGCGGTAAACTCCCATCCCTGGTTACGCATGTTGCCTGCATTGCTATAGGTTGCATTGAGACCGACATAGTATGGAACAGGGAAAACCATGAGCATATCGTATACATCTTTGATATAGAAATCAAAAGTAGAAGTGAGTTTCCCTTTGAAGAAATTGGCATCGAATCCAAAATCAATTTGTCTTGATTTCTCCCATGTAATGGCAGGATTTGAAAGTGCTATTTGGGCTACTCCGGAACTTAATTGTTTGTCAAACCAGTAGCTATAACCTGTCTCAACCCTTGAAGCATAAGGATAATTTCCAATATCCCGGTTCCCCAGTGTGCCGTAGGAACCACGAAGCTTGAGCAAATCCAGAAAATGGGAGGTATTTTTCATGAAGTTTTCACGGCTTATCAACAACCTGCAGAAACCGAAGGAAAGAATCCCCATTTCAGCTTGTCGGCAAAACGAGATGAACCATCGTATCTTCCTGTCATTTCCAAAAGATATTTGCCATCAAAGTCATAATTTAAGCGACTATACAATGAGGACATTGCCCATTCTGAGGCACTACCTGATGCGGAGGCTGTAGCACCATCTCCATTGTCAAGATAATAGCGATCCATTTCGAAGCCTCGTTTAGAAGCGCCAAAGTAAGTCGCTAGGTTATCTTCCGCCTGGAAACCTGCCATTATCTTGTAGTTATGTTTTGAAATATTTTTGCTGTAGGAAGCCTGGGTACGGTAATAATTTCTGATATTTTGAGAATAACCTTCACTTACACCGTCTTGTCCCGGATATTCTCCCTGAATGATTCCCTTTAATGATGTGAGGTAAGGTTTGGTAATCAATGTGGATCTTGACTCAGTTTTCCGGATACTGTATTGTCCGATAATTTCAAGGTCTTTTATGGGAGACAGGGTAAGCGTTGTATTGATTAGCAGTTCGGGACGTACAATCCTTGAAGTACCCGAAGCCTCTGCATTTGCGACCGGATTATCTCCATTTTTTCCATAACCCCAGTTGCCATCAAGCTCTTTTACGGCTGAAAGGGTGGGTAGCATGTACAATGATTTATTAATAATAGACTTTGGAGAGGAGATGGCAGGGGTAATTTGTTTCGATTGTGTGTAAACTATTTCATTGCTGAGCTTCATCCATGGGAAAATCGTAGCATCGGTATTGGTTCGAACATTGATACGGTCGTAATTATTGTTTTTTATCAAACCGTCCTGAGAGAGATAGGCGAGTGAGGCATAATAACGAACTTCTTTGCTACCGCCGGATAGTGCTATGTTGTGATTTTTTAAAGAGGAATTTTTTGCGATAGTTGCACTTTTCCAGTCTGTATCATAACGGTTCCAGTTGTCAGGTTGAAGGTTTCTTTGATCTTCAATCAGTTTTTGCCTTGCGGCTCTCGTGTCCGGAGAAACGGTAATCCCGGCGTTATCCCAGGAGTCAAGTTCAGCCTGAAGATAATCGGCTGCTTTAACAACCTCGGGCATATTGGTGGGAGTTTGTATGGTATAACTTGAGTTGTAATTAACTTTAACCTTTCCTTCCTTCCCCCTTTTCGTCGTAATAAGGATTACGCCATTGGAGGCTCTCGACCCGTAAATAGCTGCAGATGCTCCATCTTTTAATACAGAAACACTTTCAACAGTATTCATGTCTACCTGATTGATGTCCATCTCGATTCCATCAACCAAGACGAGAGGAAAAGTGCCTGAATTAATCGAGCCAATTCCACGAATACGAATATTTGATCCATCTGCTCCAGGTTCGCCAGATGTTTGTTGAACCGTAACCCCGGCCATTGTTCCTTGTAATGCAGTAGAAAGAGAAGGAATTTTTCGCTTAATTAGATTGTCTCCGGTAACAGAGCTAACCGCGCCGGTAAGCGTAGTTTTCTTTTGGGTACCATAACCAATTGCAACAACTTCATCAAGACTTTGGGTATCTTCAAGTAGTGAGACACTGATGAGTGTTTGCTTGCCCACTGTCATTTCTTTTGCCACAAAGCCAACAAAGGTAAATCTCAATACAGCATCTTCACCAGTCACCGGAATGGAAAATGCTCCATTTGCATCAGCAATTGTTCCTTTGGTGGTGCCAACAATTTGAATGGTACTACCAGGAAGAGCGATCCCTTGGGAGTCAGTAACTTTACCCTTAACCTGAATTTGCCCCATTGCATTTTGGGCCCCAATCAAAGTGCTGACCAGAAGTAAAATGAGAAACACTGTTTTCTGAGGCTCAAAGAGACATTCTTTCAACTTTTTTTTCATAAATGTGTTTTTTAATTGTAAATGAATAGCTTCTTGTATTTTGGATTTCATGGATTCTCAAGAATTTTCCAGATTTCATACAAACCACGTGGAACATGGAAACAACCTTTCCATTTGCCCCCTTTGATTTCAAGGAGAGGTTCTCCCTGCCGGTTGAGGTATCCAAACCATTCAGGATATTCCGGATCTTTAAAGTGTTTCCAGGTATATTCATGAATCTTTTCGAACCACTCTTTGCATTTCCTGTTGCCTGTTAATTGGTAGCCTTTTGCCAGGGAGATCAGTGTTTCAATGTGTACCCACCATAATTTTTGGTCCCATTCCAGTTGCTGTGTCGGATGACCTTTAATGTCGAGAAAATAAAATAGGCCGCCATATTTTTTGTCCCATCCGTTTTCTGTGGAACGGAGCAAAATTTCGATGCATTTATTCACCAGCTCTTCATCTTTGTTGCGTACTGCAAGATCCATCATGAACCACATTGATTCGTTGGTATGGCCTGGGTTTAACAGTCTTCCTTCGAAAGAGTCACTGAAGTTTCCCTCCGGGGTAACATTTTCAAGAATTAAACCGGATTCCTCGTCAAAGAAAACTTCCATCACCTCCCTGATAATGGGCTGAATGGATTGATTCACCTGATCGGTTCCCAGTAAATTCTCCATGATCAATGAAAGGTTGCATAGGATCATTGGCAAGGAGAAATTCTTTAATGGTCGTGTGCCAGGAAAAGTTTTCGCATAGATACCTTTTGGGTTATCCTGCCGCTTAAGAATATTGTTGAAAGTAGACAGTGCCAGCTGTTTGTGTTCTTCCTTACCGGTGGCTTTGTATAGTTCGCTAAAAGCCATGGCCGCAAAACAATCGGAAAAGATGTTGTATGGCTGGACAAGCGGTTGTCCTTTACGATCAAGTGAGAAGTACCAGTTTCCACCGGCATCCATTCCGTGATTTTCCATAAAGCTGGCGCCATGCAAAGCCATATCGAGCCATTCCTGCTTTTTCTCTACACGGTTGTAAAGCATCGAAAAGAGCCAAACTTCGCGCCCCTGGAGCCACATAAATTTATCTGTATCATATACTTCACCCCGTCTGTTCAGACAGGTAAAGTAGCCTCCAAATTCATGATCCCTGGAGTGGTTCATCCAAAACGGAATGACTGAATTCAGCAGTTCATCGCGGTATTGGCATGCATATTTTGCTAATTCGCCCATTTATAAGTGCTTAATATTTATTCATCAGTATGAAATTTATTTTTAACGGTCTGATGGAATACCCACTTATTCATTTTCGGTTGGTGTGAAAATTTTCTCGTGGGTATTTCATTTGTTTGTAATTTGTTATTTAACGGCCAAATGGCATCGAAGATCAGCGAAGCTAATAGCCACTTTATCATATTCAGTTGGTGTGAAAACTTCCTCATGGCTATTTCCCCTACATGATTATTTAAAATTTCCATCAAATCCGATAGACCGGGTCTTGAAAGGACTAATCAGATGATCGCAAATCACAGCCATCTCTCTCTTGGTAACAGCTAATGAAGGGTCATAGATTCGACTCAGTTTACTCTTCCAAACCTGTTGAATGTCAATTGATACATCTTTATTCAGGAAGGATGAAATCATTTTTGATGCTGTTTTTAGGTTCATGGCTGAATGGTCATCAGATAGTTGAAAATTATTGTCAAAGGCATTTAATCCTTCAGCAAATTCTTTTACGCACAAAGTCGTATCCGGATGAAACCAGGTACGATTGGCCCATTTCCAAGATTCTCCTTTTACTTTTAAGATACCTGATGCTGTAACTCTCTGTATTGCTTGGAATTCAGGATCCTTTGGACTCACATCGACCAAAGGCATCAGGTAAGCGCCTGCATCAAGCAAACATTGCTGCACTTCCCGAATATTGATTTCGCGCGGATTTAGTTTTCGCTGTACACTGGTAGCAGCCAATGCCCCTGCAGCCTGACCGGTTAGCAGTACGCAAGGCTGTAAACGGGTGGCTCCATTGATGATATTCGAAACAGAAATTGCCTTGTCAGAAACAATCAGCCCATCAACTGTTTCAGGGATAAGTGCTCCCAGCGGTATGTTGAAGGATGGTACACGTGGGAAATGAATCAGAGGCGTATCAGGATTACATGCATGATGGTGATCTACGGGATAATCTCCCACTGAAATTCCAGTCCGAAACAATGGATTTCCGTCATAAATTGATAGAACATTGGTAATGGTTAAGCGTTGTATTCCCCTCAATCTACGGCCTTCCCTGTGATAGGGCACCAATGCCAGATGATTGGATGTGGGAAATTCGTCTTCGGCCAATCCTATATTTTTAAAGCCCAGTTCAGTCTGAATGAAATAAACAAATTCAAGTGTTCTGGCTTGAGCTTTCTGCAGCTCTTTCTGGCGTTGTTCGCGTTTCAACTCCACCACATTCAGGTAAATATCATTTCCATGCCTTGGCCAGTTGATCATGTATTTTTTGTTTGGTAGACGACCGTAGTCGAGCATTTTGCGACAGTCAATCATTATCGAATCTACAGTCATCGCACATGCTCCGCGAAATAATTCAGGATTGTATCCAGTTGGTTTTGATATTGTTTTATCTGCATCGGAACCAAAATCTTTCAAAACCACCACCCAGGTTAAGTCCTGTACAATATTGTTTGCAACATCCGGAGCATTTTCTTCACCTGTCACCAATTTTGATTCCATGCCCAAATCATACGCTGCACCAGCCATTGCCAGTCCATCACCCAAATCGGTTGCATCAATAACCATTTTGGCATTGACAATCAATTTTTTATTGTCAACATTCTCGAATTCAGCGCCTGTTACTGTATTATTGTTTTTAAGTATTTTGGTTAGGTGAAAACCGTAGATAACAGAAAGCTGTTTTTCATTAGCGGCCATGACTTTAAAAATACTATCTCCTATGTGAGGTTCGAATTGGGTGTTGCTGACCCACCCTGTAGCCAATGCCGCTTCACCCCCGTAATGAGTGCGTAATTTATCACGAAATTCGCTCCAGATTCCGGAAGGAAGTTGGTGATTGCCATCTGTCGCACTAACCCCTGCTGCAGTCATCATGCCACCTAACCAAGTTGTCTCTTCAACTATCAGGGTTGGTTCATTCATCCGGGCAGCCTGCAATCCTGCAGAGATACCGCTTGTTGTACCACCAATTACCAACACATTTGTTTGTATAGATTGCTCTTTGGGTGTACAGGCATTCATAGATCCCAAAAGAATAATAATTGAGGAAATGGAATATAATCTGTTTGTCATCCTGTATGTTTGCTTATTGGTTCTTGTAATTATGAAAGAATTCCGGAAATTTTTTTAGTCCTTCGAAAAAGAAAAAACATTCCCCTTTGAATCCGATTCTACGATTCTCAACAATCATGCTATCCAAAAATCCGGCTGAGGGATTTTTACCATTAACTTGTAGCAATACCCCCGGAAAGACCTTTCCCTTGTCAGATTCTTTTAATTCTTTGGCCTGATCCAGAAGAGTTGTTGAGTAAGCCTTGAAGTTGTAACGGTATACCTGAGGAAGTACGTAGTCCACATATCCTTTTGCCACCCAGGCTGGCCAATCCTGAAGATATTTCTCTTTTCCCCATGGATAAATACTTGGCGCCATACTTACAATTAATCTGGGTCTTAGCTTTTTAAGGTCTTTGTACAGATTTCCAAGGTATTGGGTAAGCAAATCTGCTCTCCAGTTAACCCAATCCTTGTCCGTATAATCTGCTGGAGGTGATTGCCCTTTGTGCTGTGATTGATATAAACTGACCGTGTATTTGTCGTACCCTGCTTCGGATGGAACTGCAGGCAACCTGTCATCTCCTTGTATCCCATCTACCTGATAGTTTGTAACGACCTCCTTAATTAGTGAGTTAATAAAGTTTTGTACATCCGGATTAAAAGGATTCATCCATTCGAAACCGTTCTTGGAGACCAGATTGCCTTCGCTGTTAATGGCTGCCCACTCCGGAAATTTGGCCAGAATCATTCCTCCATTTTCATTGTAAGAGCTCGAAAAGCCAAACTCGAACCAGGCATGTACTTTAATGTTGTGCGCATGAGCTTCTGTAATCATTTCCTTAAGTGGATCGCGCCCATTAAACCGCTCCATGATGGGAATGCCAAATTTTTCCTTCATGATCGCACTTGGATAAAGGGTTCTGGCCCGGTTCCAGGTTACTACAAAGATGTTGTTGATCCCTGACTCTTCACAGACCCTTACTGCTTCGCGGATGTTTTCAGGTGAGTCGAGGGCATTGCTGGCAACATTGGTAATCCATACACCTTTTACCGGATCGGTTTTTGAGAATCCTCCCTTAGCAAATAGAATTAATAGAATAATAAGTGCACAAGATTTCGTCTTGGAAATATAATTATCCATTTGTAGGATGTATGATAGATTACAAGTTGCTAAAATATTGGTAATTTTTAATACTGACAAGTTATTAAATGTGTTTAATAACAGATTCTCAATAATTAATTATATTTAAGTGTAAATTCTGTTAACAGCAAATTATTTGGCATACTGTTAATCAGAGAATCTATTTAACCAGATTCCACAAATGGCGAATAGGGATTAGGAGAGTAGCTTATGCAGGAAAAAACAGAGTAGATTCAGACAGTGTAAAAAAGCTTATCCCGGAGAATATAGCAAGCGCCAATGACACCAGCCTTAGATCCAAGTGACGACATTTTCAACTCCATGTCCAGACTGACAAGGTTTAGTGAATACTTGTGAATGTTTGAACGTATGGGTAAATCAAGATACATGCCGGTTTCAGCAAGGGTACCACCGATAACCACCAGTTCGGGATTGAAAATATTGATTAGCATGGAAAGAAATCTCCCCATTTTGCTCCCAATTTCTTCAATTATTTCAATAGCAAGCGGATCTTCACTCCCTTTTATGGCTTTTAAAATGTCATCCAAGGTAATTTCCTCCACCGCTTTCTTTCTAGTAAGAATGGAGGTTGAACCGCTTTCGACGGCCTTCTTGAATTTGCGTTTAAGTGCTATTCCTGAGACCTCGGTCTCAAGACATCCTTTCTTTCCACAATGACAAATAATTTCGTTCTCGAATACCGGGCTATGTCCAAATTCCCCAGAATAGCCTGATTTACCATAATATAATTTACCATTGCTGACGATTCCAATGCCAACACCCCAGCTCATATTCACGAAAATGAAATCCTTTTCATGTTGAACTACCCCGCAATTGTATTCACCATAGGTCATTGCACGGGTATCATTCTCAAGAAATGTTTTGATGTTTATCTGTGATTCAATGATTTCACTCAATGGCTTCTCTTCGAAGAAGAAATAGCTGTAACTAAAGCCTTTTCGTGAATTGATTCGTCCGCTGAGGTTGATACAGGCGCCAATTATTTTAGCCCTTGGAACACCTGACTTGTCAATAAACTGATTAATAATCGAACACAAAGAGGACAAAGATTCTCTGGTGTTTTCGAGTGTATAGGAGATGTTTTCTGACAATTTTACGAAGTTGTTGTTAAAATCCTGAATTCCAATATTCAGGCTTGTTTTCTTAACTTCAACTCCTAAATAATAACAGGCCTTTGGATTGATTCCATACTGGGATGGCCGACGGCCTCCTGTTGTATCTACTTTACCAGTTTCAAAAACAATCTCTTGTTCTATAAGTTCCAGGATCATTTTTGTAACAGTAGGTATGCTAAAGTCCGTCTCTTTTGATAATTCAGCAATGGTTGCCTCTCCTTTTAAAGTGAGTCGCTTTATGATACTCTTCTTAAGTTTTATCATCCTAAGTGCTGACAATGAAATATCTTCGGGATACTCTAACAGGATAGAGAGATTCATAAATAGATATTAAAATTATTCAATAAATATGCTGTTTTCCGAAAAGAAATTTAAATGTAAAAGTATTTATTCTTTCTACACGACAACATAGACAATTTGTATAAATTATTCCCTTTGGGCTGTAAACAATAATTGGAATATAATATCATGTGGCAAAAACAACCTAGGCTGAAAAAAAATAATTTTAAACTGTAAATTCACGAGATCATTTAAGAAGAATCATATGGAAACAAATCAACTCCTGCGTCAGCTATTACGCTCTGTTTTATTCATTTTTGTTGCAACCGCTGTTCAGGCACAAAACCAACCGGTTACCCTGAAAATTGGTCCGCAGCCGGATGGAAGCGTGCTGGTCCCCTCCAACCAGCTGCTGCGGCCAGCAGGAGATCAAATCTACCTCCCAGGCAGGCCGGTCGATCTGGCCCTATTCCGGGACGGGCAGTTTCTATTGGTGAAAAACATGAAATCGCTCGACCTGATCCGGTTGAGCGACAAGAAGGTGGTGCAGACACTCCCTTACAGCAAGGGAGGTTCCTCCTTTACAGGGCTCTCAGTTTCCAAAGACAACCAGCACATTTACCTGACGGAGGCAACCGGCAGGATCCTGGTAGCAGGGTTTGACAACTCCAACCGGTTGAACTGGACATCTGAACTTACCATGCCCAAACCTGCGATAGGTGGTGATCCGGGGCCGGGTGGTCTGGCCTTGAATAGCAGGGAAGAACTTTTGTACGTTACCCTGACCCGCAGCAATACCCTGGCCGTTGTGAAATTGAAGGATCAGTCGGTGCAGGAGATCCCGGTAGGAATTGCACCATATGATGTCCTGCTGGCAGGAGATTCGAAGGCATATGTAACCAACTGGGGTGGCAGGCGGCCACAAAAGGGTGAATCTACCTACAATACCTCGGGAAGCCAGGTGCTGGTTGATCCGGTAACCGGTGTGGCCAACAATGGCTCCGTCTCTGTCATAGATCTCAAAAACCACAAGGTAATCAAGGAGATTCAGGTTGGTTTGCATCCCTCCGGAATGGTCCTCAGTGCCGACAAATCCCTGTTGTATGTAGCCTGCGCCAACAGTGACCAAATATTTGTGGTAGACACCAAAAGGGAGGAGGTCAAAAATGAATTTTCTGTCCATCTGAAGAAGGAGACCCCATTTGGAAGCGCCCCCAATGCCCTGGCGCTCTCCCCGGATGGGAAACAGCTTTATGTGGCCAATGGGACTGACAATGCCATCTGTGTCATCGAAACCGGTGCAGACCACAGGGTCGCCGGATACATCCCAACCGGCTGGTATCCGGGTTCAGTACTCCTCAATGAAAAGGGAACCGAGTTGTTTGTAGCCAATGTGAAGGGGATCGGGTCGCGGAACAAGGGAATGGAGAAGTCAGGGTACAATTCGCGTGACCACCTGGGGAGCATCTCCATTCTGAAGGTACCGGACAAAGCAAAGTTGGCCAGCATGACTGAACATGTGTTGGCGAACAACAATCTGGGGAAGAGCTCAAAAGAATCGGCTGTAGTTGGGAGCATTAACCAAAAGGTGGCTGTACCGCTCCTTCCAACCCAGCAATCACCCATCAAACATGTACTCTACATCATCAAGGAGAACCGCACCTACGACCAGGTTTTCGGCGATATGAAACAGGGCAACGGCGATACCAGCCTGGTGCTGTTTGGAAAGGATGTAACCCCCAACCACCACAAGCTGGCCGAAACCTTTGTCTTGATGGACAATTTCTACTGCAGCGGGGTGCTGAGCGCCGATGGCCATCAGTGGACCAATGAGGCCTACGTAACAGATTACCTGGAAAAGTCGTTCGGTAATTTTACCCGCAGCTATCCTTATGACGGGGATGATGCAATGGCCTATGCCAGTTCGGGTTTTATATGGGACAACGTACTCCGCAAGAAACTGACCTTCCGCAACTATGGAGAATTTGTGGATGCGCAGATTACCCCAAAGTCTGCCACTTTTTCGGAGGTGTACCAGGATTTTCAACAAGGAACCAAAAAGGTCTCCATCCAGGCCAAGGCCAACATGGAGCAGTTGATCCCCTATACCTGTCCCACCTTTATCGGATTCCCCATCAATGTGCCCGATGTCTATCGCGTTGCGGAATTTGTCAAAGAGTTTCGTGAATTCGAGAAGAACGGGAACTTTCCCAATTTCATGATCATGCTCCTGCCTGCCGACCATACTTCCGGGACCCGGCCCGGACTGCCTACTCCCCGTGCGGCAGTAGCCGACAATGACCTGGCGCTCGGTCAGATCGTGGAGGTGATTTCGAACAGCAAGTTTTGGAAGGAGAGCTGCATATTTGTCACGGAGGATGACCCGCAAGCCGGTCTCGACCATGTGGATGGCCACCGTACCGTTGGGATGGTGATCAGTCCCTATACCAAGCGCGGCGAGGTGGTTTCCACCTACTATTCACAGATCAACATGGTAAGAACCATGGAGAATATCCTGGGGGTTGCCCCAATGAATCAGCTGGACAATGCCGCTGAACCTATGACTGACTGTTTTCAGGAGAAGCCAGATTTTACCCCCTACAAGCTGGTTCCCAACAAGGTGCCGCTGGATGAATTGAATCCGCCGATCAATGAGTTATCCGGCAAGAAACTCTCCTGGGCCAAAAAATCCCTGGAGCAGGACCTGGATGATTATGACCGTATCGATGAAGATACCTTCAACCGCATCATCTGGCATGCGGTCAAAGGGGTGGACAGGCCCTATCCGGGCAGTCACAATTAGCGGAATCGTATAGGTCCTGATTAAATTTAGTTTTTAATCCCGTCAGGGATTTTATGTGGGTAGAAAATTGACAGATGGTGATTATCTCGTCCCATCCGGGACGAAATGGTCTATCATACATTTGCTTTCTACCCACATATTATACCTCCGGTATATTGATTTTCAAAATTTAAACAGTCTCTCAGTTGAAATGAAATATAAATAGTCTCTCATAAAAATGCGGATGGAAGAAAATGGCATAATCCTTTTTTGCCCGATTAATATACACACATTCAATGTGTTGAATTGTCAAAAAGGCTCCAGCTTCATGCCTGCATTTCCACTTTTATTAATTGGTATTCCTTTCCTAGTATGATTAAAGTGATTGAAGTTCGGGAATTACCCATTGATTTTGTCCGGAAAATAATTCTTGATAAGTTTCAACAGATTTTGGCGCACGATTGGTTTGGCAATGTAATCGTTGCAACCGGCTGCCAGTGCCAGTTCTTTGTCGCCTGTCAGTGCCAGTGCTGATTGTGAGATAATGATCACGTTGGCATTAAACTCCCTGATCTGCCGGGTGGCTTCGAGTCCATCCATCTTTGCCATTTTGGTATCCATCAACACCAGATCAATATCCGGATTTTTCCGGCAGACATCCACCGCCTCTACCCCATTTCTCACGCACAAAATGTCATGGCTGAATGCCTTGACGATGGTCAAAATATAGAGGGAGGATATCTCGTCATCTTCGGCTATCAATATTTTAATGGTTTTTATAGGTTCTTTCACGACAAGGGAGGTAGCTGTTTCTTCTGTTTCCAACGCTTCAGGATTGTATGGGAGGGTAAAGAAAAAGGTTGAACCTTTCCCTTCTGTACTTTCAACCCAGATGGTTCCTCCAAGCATTTCGACGTAGGCCTTGGATATGGATAATCCCAATCCTGCCCCCTCATAATTCCGGGACAATGATTCACTGCCTTGCCTGAATCTTTCGAAAATGACTTGCTGGTGATCCAGATCGATCCCTACCCCTGAATCTTTTATGAAAAATTTCAATTCAGCAGCATCCTTCTTTTGGACCAGGTCATAGCCAAATTCGATAAAGCCAGATTTGGTAAATTTCAGGGCATTTTTGACCAGATTGGTCAGGATGGCATAGATTTTTTCACCATCCGAATGAATGGAGGCCTTGTCGGAAGGCAATGAATTGCAATATTGAAAATGAAGACCCTTTTGGTCGGCCTCCGGTTTAAAGAAAAGATAGATGTATTCGATCTGTTCGTTGATATTCGTCTCTTTGACAGACAATTCCATCTGGCCCGATTCAACTTTTGATATGCTGACAATATCATTGATAATGTTGAGCATTCTCAGACCGCTTTTCTCGATGATGTCAATGTACTCCTTTTGGTCAGACCCTGTGAGTCCCGGCTCTTTCAATAGTCCGGCGAACCCCAGAATGCCATTCATGGGGGTTCTGATTTCGTGACTCATGTTGGCGAGGAAGGCAGATTTTAGCCGGTCGCTGTTTTCAGCCTCATTCTTGGCTTTGATCAGATCTGTTTCATTCTGTTTTTGAACAGTGATATCGATGATCTGGGTAATAAAAAACTGAGGTTTGAGGTTGGCATCCCGGATCAGCGATGCTGAGACATGTGTCCAAATAATCCTTTTGTCTTTGGTTATATACCTTTTTTCAAAAGAGGTATGGTCAATCTCTCCGCTAAGCAGCTTACTTAATTTGGAGGAGCCAATTTCCAGATCCTGGGCGTAGGTGATATCTGCAAAATGCAGATCGGCCAACTCACTTTCACCATAACCTGTCATCTCTTTGAACACCTGATTCACACGCTGGAATCTGCCATCGAGTCCCACCAGGCAGCTACCGGAGGCTGAATAGTCAAAAGAATGTCTGAATCGCTCTTCGCTGTCGCGCAAGGCAAGTTCTGCCAACTTCCTTTTGGTGATGTCGCGTATGTTGCATTGGATCACCTTCTTATTGTCAACCAGGTAGACATTGCTAATAAATTCCACATTGATTTTTCGGCCATCAGCTGTCTCCAGAGGTAAATTTTCATAACGAACATATTTGGTCTCTTGTAATTCCAGGAATTTCTCCTGACTGGCAACAACATCCTTCAGAAAGCCGATTTCCCAGATCGCTTTTTCAAGGAACTGATCTTCTGAATAGCCCAGCATCTCAATTAGAAAGGGGTTAACATCCATGATCATTCCAGATTCAGCATCCAGAATCAGAATTCCATCCTTGGCTGATTCAAAGAGTCGCCGGTACCGCGCTTCGGAGCTGACAAGAGATTCCTCTGCATGCTTGCGGTCACTGATATCGACAACAAGACCTGCCACAACCAGCGGTTTTCCACTGCCGTCTCTTTGTGCAACCGATCCATTGTCGTAAAACCATTTGTATCCTTCCGATTTTGTCAGAATCCGGTATTCAGCCTCATATTTTTCTGCCTTTCCGTTCAGGTGGTTTTGCATGGCCATCATGGTCCTGGCGGCGTCATCCGGATGCACCAGGGCCATAAAATCCCTGTAGTGCTGAAATTTTTCGGGAGGGTATCCCAGCATTTCGGCTTTGCGTCGGCCGAAGACAACTTGCCCCGTAATTGTATCCATTTTCCACCAGGCCATGTTGGCAGCATTCATTGCCAATTCGATTGCAATGCTATTTTCCTGAACATGTGGATCTTGTACTGGTGGTTTTGCCGTAGATATTGTTTCTACTTTGGGATCATAATCCACTGATGCCGGGGTTTTTTCTGTTTTCATTTTTGCGACACTATTCCCAGCCTTACTTCCTGTGACAATCGGACAATCGATGTATAGACCCAATTGTCAATTTATAAAAGGCAATCGCGGCTAGCCAATCAGAACCGGATAAAAGCTGAAAGATGATTGAAGATAATGAGCCATTGTATGCTCAAATATTTACATATCAGTTACAAAACAATTTGAGAAGATTACATAATTCACACCTTCGTGTAATCTTCCTTCTTCAGCAGCTGATTGTTTTTTGGCAGTTACCAGTACTAAATTTTGTGCAATTCTTTTGATCGTTGGTGCATGCCGGGAGATCTTTTACAAATCACGCAGCGATACCGTCTGGTAAATAATTTCCTGGTAAGGACTATTGCTCCCGGCTTCGTACAAACAGCCAATGTTGCCATTGGGCAATTGTGTCATATCAGCATAGGCAGCAGGGCCCGGGTAGAGTATTTTTGATTTGGCCCAGGATTTTCCATTGTTATAGCTTATTCGAAGGGTCATATTTTTTCTTTTGTTCTCATCCGCAGGATTCAAAAAGAGCAATTTATGCTGGTTTCGCTTTTGACCCGAATAGGTCAGCAGACTACCCTGGCAGATTGGCTCCACCAATGTTTTGTCTGTGTAAATGTCACTCCATGTACTACCACCATCCTTGCTGACAGATACCTTTCTGCTTTTTTCTGTTCTGTTGTAGTTCCGCATATTCAGCATCAGTTTTTTGGCAGATAATTCGGCTACCGTACATTCATTTACCTGATCCTGTGGGGTAGAACCTCCCAGATTCCAGGTTTTACCCCGATCGTCTGAATAGATAATATGGGAGAAGTATTTGTTCGTCACCGATTCGATGTGGTCGCAGGGAACGATCAACCTTCCGGCAAATCGCCCTTGCTTCAGCTGTATTCCGTGGCAGGGACCCGTTGCATACCAGGTCCAACCAGGCTTCTTAACATCAGCAGTAATCTCTTTTGCTTTTGACCAACTTGTACCATCATCGGCAGAGGTGAGGACAAATATACGCCGGGTGTCCAAACTGGTTCCGTTGATGATCTGCTTTTCGTGATCTTTCCCCAGGTTCCAGGTGCTTACCAGGATAATATTGCCCGACTGCTGATCCACAACAGGCGAAGGATTACCACAGGTGTTCTCTGCATCATCCCATACCACCATGAGTTTTGACCAGCTTTTCCCTTCATCTGAAGATCGTTTTACCACCAGATCAATGTCGCCTGCATCCCCACAGCCTGTTTTGCGCGCTTCGGCAAAGGCCAGCAAGGTCCCTGAATTGGTAACCACCACCGCAGGGATTCTGTAGCAGGCGTATCCGTCCTCCCCCGCTTTGTAAAGAGGCGTGGGCTCTTGTGCGAAGAGGGATAAATCAAGAAGCATTGACACGGTCAATGCAACTATGAATGGGAATTTATTTGGTTTCATCTTAAAATTGGGTTATGCACATTGCGTAAAGGTACAAAGTGTTGCCAAAGTATGGAACAAGTGGCGGGTGAAACCACCTGAATTGTGATCCGTAAGAACAAGTGCCTCTCATGAGACTTCATGCAACCAGGTAGTTTATTCAGGTAACTGGTCTCTGGGTGGGAAGGCAGCATTGGGACATTGTTCACTAAGCAGCCAATGCCAAACTTTTAACAACTTTTTCATGAACGGATACGATGAAAACCGGCGACGGTTCCTGACAAAAATTGGTCTTACACTGGGGGTTACCCTTACGGGAACCAAGGTGATGCAGGGGGAGCATGCCCCTGTGAAGGCTGAATCAATGCTTACTGCAGAACAAAAAGCCTTTATGGATCATTACGAAAGATGGATGGATGATTTTATTGAGGTGATCAAATTTCAGAAAAAGGACCCCAATGACCTGGGTAACAACATGAAAATTGTGGCCCTGTCGGAGGAGGCCAAGTTGTTTCAGCAGGAGCTGATTGGCTACATGAAGGATGATAATTTCGCGCGTCACTACATGGTGGCAACCGAAAGGATGACGCTAACAATCTGATCTATTTCTTTAAGGCAGCATCTTCAATGCCGAGGGAGAGCTTTCCGGAAAAGATAAGGTTGGCCTTGACAGATTCCGGAGTAAGTATCAGGTCGGAAACCGCAATCCCTGACAATTTTCCGTTGAGTTCAAATCCATAACCCAGCTTCTGGTGGTTCAGATAACTGGAAAGCAGGAGCTCCATTTCCCGGATGTCGCTGTTGAAGGGGATGGCGATCGCCGTTGTCAGCGTTCGTTCTATCTTCCCGTTGAAAAGCCAGTTGGCCGATTTCATCCAGAGATTTCTGCTCTTCAGGTCAAACTTCAGGTTCTTTACCCGCAAAGTGGTGTCTTTGGGATTGAAATAGGGTATACCGGTCAGGTACATGGTTCCCTTGATGCTCCCCTTTACGACTGTTTCGATGACCATCCGCTCTTCTGTACCATAGACGCGGAAAGACTCGAAGGAAAGGTGCTTGCTCCCAAATGTAAATACCGAGTCGCGTACCTCCTCCAGGGTCATACGTTCGACAGTTTGGTATGGAATGTCGGTCAACAGGTTGATGCGGAAGGTATCTCCGGCCATTTCCAGGGGCTTCAGGTTGGGGAGTGGTGGAATCTTAACCGCCAGGGGTTTTCTGTCAATCATACACGCTATCTCTGAAGTGACCACTGCACCAAAACGGAGCTTCCCATTCTTCGCTTTGACCGGCAGCATCGCAATGGAGGAGGGAGCCATCGAAAGCCAGGCATTGTATTCTCCGGGGATCCTAAATGGTTCAAAGAGCATTTGCCATCCTCTTTCCGCATATTTTCTGAAGTTGAAACCGTTGGTGAGGGTCTCATCCACCTGTTTGGAATAGTTGTCAAGATTGAATTTTAGCAGGAGATCGGCTATCGCAGATACCGGAATGGTAAAACCGGCAATCTTCAGCGTGGGTTTTTGGATCCACTCATAACCATCCGGCGTGGTTTCTGTAGGAATGGTCCAATCACTGTTGACCCTGAACCGGGTCTTGAATTTCAGTTTGATCTCTCCCTTAGACTCCACAATGTCTCCGAACGGACGGTTGAAGGCAACCATGAACATTGTTTTTTGGATGGAAAGCTTCAGTGGAATCTACCACGAGAGCAGATCATCATCCAGGGTAAACCTGATTTCTCCATTTTTCCTGGCTTGCAGGGTCATGTTGTCGTCGGCAAAACTGTTGTCTTCATACAGTATGCTGTCGGTATTGTGGTTGACAATTGCGGAAAGGCGGTCGAGGTCCAGATCTGCATAGAGACTTACCACCGAAGGCTGGGGTTTGACGGGGATGTTCTTGTAACTCTCTGCCGGCATGGGAGGTTCGATGGTTTTACAACCTTCCAGCAACAAGCCGGCAATCCAAAGGAGCAATAGCGGATAGATGATTTTTCTCAAAACAGCTGACAAATGGTTTTGACGGCAAAGTTACAGTATGATTTTGGATTTATGCAGGAGGTTAGATTCTTTAACTTTTGATAAGAACTTTCAATATATCCCAGTACATCTTCAACCGACTGGTGAATCCTTTGCAAAACCCCAATTTCTCCTCCTTTACAACATGTGTAAGATGCTGGAGCATGACCAACTCTGTTGGAAAGTGGTTTTTCCTGAAGTGAAGTGTAAGAAGCGTTTCGATACCAAACCGACTGTTGCTGAGATCGCCCATTCCATCCAGTTTGGATCTCCGCACCGCGCGTTGTCCGGAGAGGAATGGGGTGATTCGTTGCGAAAGTGTTGTCCAGAATCTGCCCGACTGGAATTGACCAACGGTCATATCTGCTCTGCCGGAAGTGACAGGCAGAAGCAGTGCTTCGATATGGCTCGCCTGTAAGCCAACCAGATCGGCATCCAGGAAGAGAACCACCTCCCCGGATGAAGCCGCCAACCCCAGGGTCATGGCATAACCTTTCCCCCGGTTTCCCGGAAGGTCCATCACCGTCACTCCAATTCCGGTTGCTACCTGGCTGGTATGGTCAGAAGAGCCATCGTTGACAACAATGATTTCGTCCAGCAGGTTGGAGGCCACCATGGTTGCCAGCACGCTGCCGATGGTATGGCCTTCGTTGTAGGCTGGGATGATTGCACTTTTCCGTAGGTTTTCCATTCTCAAACTTTTAAAAAATCGGATACAGATATTGACGGATCACTAAAAGGAGAACACCCATTGTGAAGCCGGTTAAGATTCCCATCCATATATCCGGCCAATGGTGCAAGCCAAGGTGTACCCGTATCCAGGAGATCCAGGATGCCCACCCGAGCAGCAGCAGAGCAGGCAGAAGATAGCCAAACCCCGCAACGATTGTCACGATAGCAAATGACCTCGCCGCATGACCCGATGGGAAAGCATAAGGATCATATTTTCTGTAGAGCGATCCAAAATCACCCTTTGGTCGCTCCTTCCGCACCCAGTTTTTGATTATTCCTACCGTTAAACCGGTTATCGCCATGGTAACAAGCGTTGCTCCAAACAGGTTACTCAGTTCGGAACCGGTCAGGAAAAACAGCAGCAACAAGAGGGGGAATAAAAAAATGGAATCGCCGGAATGAATCAGCATGTTTCTGAACCACAAATATTTTACCGCATGAAACCTTTCTTCATTTGATTCCATCATCGCTTGCATTGACTGTCGTAAGTGCTTTTCATGGAAGGGTCAGGGTGTTTTGGTCCGCAGTCTTTGCCTTAACATGGCCAGCTGGGAGGGTTTGTCGATGTCCATGCCAATCTCCGCAAAGGGGGAGATCATGGTCTTGACAACGATTCCGGTACGTCGGTGGATGATCTGTTCGGTCACCTCCAGTGTAGGGCGAAAGAAGAGGGTCCGCAGCACTACTTCGATGCCGAGTACCGCAATCAGCTTGATGGGAATCTTGCGGTAGGCGACGAACTTTCTGGCAGGATCATCGGATGGAATGACCCTGCGGGCATTGATTACATGCATATCACCCCCACAAAAATAGCCATCCCTGAATCTCATAAAGGTCCGCTTTACGCCCGGGAAAGTTTTTTCCATCAGCTGTCTGGGTATGACGTTGTAGAAGATGTCCACTCCGGAGGTTTTCGCTTCCAGCAGAAGGTGGTCAACCATGGAGCCTGTAATAGCTGGAATATCGGAGGAGATTCCAAGGAAATAGTCAGTTGAAGGTGATTCCTGGATAATTGCCCCGGCTCCTGCTGAAAGGTTCTCAATAATTCCGCCATGGTCAGGGATCATGGTGAGCGGTTTGGAGGAGTGGATCACACAATCGGATGGGAGACCAACAACATAAATTTTTCCGATGTTGGCAGAGAGGCAGACTGCATCGATGATCCACTGGATCATTGGCTTGCCGTGAATATCCAACATGGCTTTCGGCCCTCCCTTGGTCTCGTCCCAAAGGGGGTCTCCCGGTCGGGGAATACCACCTGCAATGATTACTGCATCCATCAGTTTAGTGTTCTTATTTGCGGCGTCATTCCGAGCCGGTCGATCCATATTTCCATCTCCTCCCTGGTTAGCGGGCTCTTCTTCCCGGAGCATGCGGTGATCACTGCCTCCATGACGTTTGTCCCAAAGCTTCGTCCTTCGAGGACCGGGGTGGTAGTTACCAGGTATTTTATACCGCTCTTGCGGAAGAGTTCAACATCATCTGCGGTGGTAGTGTTGGTTACCACCATCTTGTTCCGGAGATTTTTTGGCAGGGCCTGTTTGATGTAGAGGCAATCACCTGCGATGATGGTTGCTTCACGGTAGTGTTTTACAAATCTTGGCCTTGGTTCAAGCTGTTCGGGACCCACCGGATAGATCCAACTGAATGGCAACCTGGTAACAATCGGACAGAGAACAGCAATGATCCGGAGCATGGTGCGGCTGGAATATACCGGGATTGGCAGGCCAAGGCTGAACATGATATCCCCGAAAGTATGGCTGTAACCGGCATCCAGGAAGGATTGCGCCATGGTCCAGCGACTGACGGCGCTTACCAGGAATACCTTCCTGCCCTGCTGGTCGAGCCATGGGGAGAGGTTCTGCTCCAGAAAATCTGCCAACTGGAATTCCAATGTATTCTTCAGCCCACTCCCATCGACAAGTGGAGTCAATTTCGCAAAGCGGGCAATGTGGTTAACGGAGTGCAGGGGATAGTAATCCTCCTTCACGGTCAGACCCAGATCGGCACCTCCAAGTCCAAAGGCATCTGCCTTGCCATCGTAATCCCGGATAATTTCACCTGCCAGCTTCAGATTTCCGTCCGTGCCGATGCGCTCGATATGGATCTTTTCTCCAAGAACCTCCAGTTCAAGGCTTTTGTTTCTGGAAGAAGAACCCAAACTGACACTGACAACATGCTTCATGGCAGATGGCGGGTATTGGTCAGGAAGAGTGGGGCAGTGTGGTTGACCATCAATAGGTTGCAGGTGAAAATTGGGTACTTAGGCTGGTGCCATCTTCTGCAACGATCTCAATACCAACGAGCCCAAATTTGTGGTTGAACCTGGCAACATATTTTTTCAATCCAGGAAAGGATGTTGGTTGTTCAACCTTGATGATCTTGATGTTCATGAAGCCGTAGGAGTAGTCGTCTGTGGTGGATTTCTCGGTGACTTCACGTACAATGGTGCCGCCATTGGCTTTGGTCAAAGTGTATTTATCACCGACTTTGCTGTCGTAATTTACTGCCACCAGCGGGGCTCCCTCCGAATTCGAATAGTCCAGCCAACCCTGGTCCGTAATTTTAACCTTGGTCTCAAAGTTGATCCTTCCCTGGGCATCCTTCAGGTTCGAAGGGATCAATTTGTTGAAGGCAGCCAATTTTGGGTCCTTGCTAAAATCTACTACAATTTTTACGGTATTGACGCCATTTTCACTCTTGGTAATTTGAATGGAGGGATTGGAATCGATCCAGGCTCCATTGGCCTTCATCCCGATAGAGGTAAAAGTATTACCTACCGTATTCATCGGAATATTGGTAGAGCCTTTCAGCGTATCAGAAGAAATCTCTGAGTCAAGCAATGAACAGGATGTTGCTGCAAAGAGCAGGATAATCAACAAGTAGTTTCTCTTTTTCATACTAAAATTTGTTTTTAAAGGGAATTGATCTCTATTTTTGGATCTTCAGGTTTGGCATGGCGAAAAATGTAGTACCGGGAAATCAGAATATAAATAACCAGGAGTGAAAACATGTTGATGGAAAGGATGGTGAGGAATCCAATACCGTATACGAAGATGATGGAAAGAAAAAGCAGGAGATAACTGAGGTAAACGGAAGAGAAGAGTGATTTTGTCCTGATTTCATCGTATCCTTCCAGTTCGGTTTTTTCCTTTGAAAAGGCGATCATAATGAGTCCGGACAGGAATAGAATGGCACAGATCTCCTCACTGATATTGTTGTTGACGATGGAGAGCCAGACGGTTTTGAAGATTGAGCTGTAAATTGCGAAGGTTTTGATATCGAGGAAATCTGGTTTTATTCCAAGTCCGAAGCGAACATAGGTTGATACTATGCCAAGAATAGCCAGAAGAAATCCTGCTTTTTTAAAGTAGAAAGGCAGCAGCAACTGTTTCATACGTAAATAAAGGTATTAATTTATTGAACATCAGAACGTACGTATGGAA
>CAZVTL010000005.1:15124-36110 GCA_964630075.1 uncultured Tangfeifania sp. | reverse complement strand
GAAAGGGGAGATGCTGCGTAAACAGACATATCCCCTTTTATGGTTGAATTACAGGCATACCGCTTACGCATCTTGTATCAAGTCGCGCCAAAGCCAATTGCTTCCCCTGTAATTTGTAAGTGTTATCACTGTTTTGATTTTAAACTGTCAGCAAAAGTAAAGAACTATTTTATATTTCAAAATTTTTGGAACATAAAATATGCAATTGAAAATATTAAGGTAAGGAATGTATTATGGCAATGGATATAAACCTGTTGACTGGTGTTGGCATCTTTCGTGAGACAATTAAAGTTTTGAACATATTGGTTGGATGTTTTATTTTTTATGTTTAATTTCGGATCACAGTTGGCAGATTTCCTAACCCAAAAACAAAAAAAATGCTGCGTTCAACAAAGACTTCCAGATTCAATCCTGGTATTGTTGCCGGAATAATAGCTTGTGTACTCTGCGTTGGTGCGATGCTGTTTTCATGCAGTAAAAATGGTGATCCGGTCATTGAAGTTAAAAAAAGTTCAGATAAATCTATTCTTACTTTTGGATTCAATCAAGCGGATAATCCTGCGCTTTCCCAAGATTTTGCAGGGAGTGTCAATGGCAATATAGTTGTGGTTTCCATGCCTTCGGGTATTGAAATCTCGGCACTGAGGGCAACTTTCACCAATTCAGCCAAGGCAACGGTTAGGGTTGGCTCTGTAACTCAACAGGAAAAGTTGACTGTTAACAATTTTACTAATCCGGTGGTCTATACCGTTACAGCGGAAGATGGTTCGGTACAGAATTATACAGTATCAATCGTCTGCTCCGATAAGGCATTCCTTTCGTTTGGTTTCCTAAAAACTGACAACTCCTCCTTAGCCGAAGACTGTACTGGAATCATTGCTGGAACTTCAATTAGTTTATTGGTTTCATCAAGCGCTGATTTGTTGCAGTTGAAAGCTGTATTCACTGCATCCCCCAAGACTACTGTAAAGATTGGGGATGCAGTCCAACAATCGAAAGTGTCCATAGCTAGTTTTGTTGTACCAGTTGTTTATTCAGTAGTTGCTGAGGATGGCGCTAAGCAGGATTATGTTGTTTCAGTTACCAGGAAAAGTGGGGCGAAAGTCTTAATTTCATTTGGATTGAATAAGATCGACAATCCTTCTCTGGCATCAGATTGTTCAGGAATTATAAATGGAACCAATGTCCATGTATTGGTGCCATATAAAACAGACCTTTCTTCCTTCAAGGCGAGTTTTTCGATTTCCCCAAAATCGAGTATAAAGGTTGGTGCGCTAGCACAGCAAGACAAAGTCACTGTAAATGATTTTACCAATCCTGTTACCTATACGATTACGGCAGAGGATGGTAGTTCACAAAATTATCTCGTAACCATTGCCTGGGCACCCAATGGGGCAAAAGAGTTGTTGACATTTGGTTTTATGAAGTCCAAAAATAGTTCACTGCCTTATGATCTCACTGGAGTAATAGACCCAGCGACCAAACGGGTTTTGTGTACCTTACCTACCGGAGTGGGAAGAACCAATCTGATTGCTGCATTTACCTTGTCGGAGAGGGCAGTGGCAAAAGTGGGAACCATCTCCCAGATATCAGATGTTACAGCGAATAATTATACTTCCAGTCTATCTTACACCATTCAAGCGGAAGATGCCAGCACGAATAACTATACGATAGAATTGGTAGGTGAAGTGCTCCCTGAAATTGTTCAAAGCCGAATTGATACAAAGATAGTTGCCCTCAATTTGCACAGGTATCCCTCTGCTGCACAAAAATTATTCTCCACTGTGCCGGTTGTGCCGCTTTACACCACTGAGTTTCTCACTCAAAAGCCAACATCCTGTATGCCATTTGATGCCGGATACATTGGTGGCGATGGTAAGATATATGTAACCACTCCATTCAATGCCGAGCAAAAAGCGGTCTTCAAGGATGCCACAAGCGCTGCAATTTATTACATGTGTCAACTTTTTATGGCCAATTATTATATGAAAACAGCCTTCCCCATTTGGTTCAAATTTGGAATGGCCGCATTTGAAGCAGGATTAACCGTTTCGGATGAAATGGTTAGGGATGCGATCGTGAAATATGGAGGACAATTGCCATCCTTGAGCAGATTGAATGATCCCCTTCTTTTTGCCAGTAACAATGGAGTTGCGATTGCATATATGTGGGGTGAATTTATGGCTGTTTCCAAATGCTGGCAATATTATGATATTATTGATGCTAATTCTCAAACGATTGTTGTTGCGCCATATTGGTCTGGGGTAGGGTCACTAGAAAATATGTACACTATTTGGACAAGATACATTAACTATAGAATTTTAGAAGCAAATAGCTTGAAAAGAGGCAGAATGCAAGGGGAATCAGCTCATTTTAGATTCTATTGTGCAGATAAGGATGCTTTTTGTATTCCGGGGTTTACTGACATTATTGAAAAAGCGTTTGCCAATTATTCAAATTTGTATGGAATTTCATTCCCGGAGAAACTGATCTTTGGTTTTGGCCCCGAATGTGAAGGGGCATTGATAGATGGTGTTCCCTGTTCAAACCGATATACTGGTGGGACAGGATGGGTTTCCGGCATGGCTTGTAGTAGTCCAGCTAGCCTCAATGACATGTACATGTGGGACCATCTTTTAAGACACGAGCTTGCCCACTGCTTTGTTTTTAGACTTTTCCCTGAATTTCAGCCTACTGCATGGCTGAGTGAAGGAGCTGCTGAATTTTTGACCTATGGGGTTATGGATCAAATTCGAATCAATGCTGTCAAACCGCAGGTAAAGGAAGCGATGAAAATTGCCGTTGGTTTTTTTGGCCACCGACCTACTTGGAATGAAACCAGGATATATCCAGGTAATCCATATTATGATTATTACATATTGGGACAAACTTTGCTAAATTTCATCTACCAGAAAGGGGGTTATGCAGGTGTGAAAAGTGTTTTGAGCAATGCTGAAAATGGGATCAAATCACTGGGGTATGCAAATCATGACGAATTTATGAATGCCTATTACCTTTATTATGATAGTGTTTGGAACAATTGAAGCGATCAGTGGTAGGTATGCCTATTTTTGAATCAAACACTATTGAATGAAAAAGGCCGCCGGTTTCTCTACCGGGGCCTTTTCTACGTTACCAAACTTCTAACTAAACTGCGATCCTTTATACTTCGTGCACCACAATTGAATGGGTGACAGGAATACCTTTTTTAAGTGTTGCAGATACCCCGCAATACTTTTCATCTGACATTGAAACAGCTTTTTCAAGCTTATCCATAGGGAGCTCCTTGCCCCAAAATTCGTATACAATGTGCAGGGAGGTGAAGTGTTTGGGATGTTCCTCGGTCATTTCACCTTCTACTTTTACATTCAGGTCTGCAAGTTCTACCCTCATCTTTGACAGGATAGATACGACATCCATCCCAGTACATCCTGCCAGTGCAACCAGCATCAATGCTTTCGGTCTGGGTCCCAAATCATTTCCCCCGTTGGACTGATCCGCATCCACGGTGAGTTTATGGCCGTATAGTTCTGTTTCGAAAGCCATCCCCTTTTTCCAGGCGAGATTTATCTCTTGCTTCATAAACGTTGTTTTAAATTTTAATTTCCTTGAATGCCATAATTGTCCTACGGTTTGAAGACGCAAGTGTTACAGCTTAATTGGCTGTTACCTTCAGTACATCTTCAATAGCGCTGATGAAGGTCGCCTTGGGCAATGCTCCTTGCGCCATCTGTGGCTGACCTTCCATCGGGATGAAGAGTAGTGAAGGGATGCTCTGGATTCCAAACATGCCGGCAAGTTCGCGCTCATCTTCCGTATTAACCTTGTAAATGTTCAGCTTACCACTGTAGGAAGCTTGAAGCTCCTCCAGGATTGGGGCGATCATTTTACAAGGAGAACACCAGTCAGCATAAAAATCAACTATTGCAGGTGCAGTACCTTCAAATTTCCATTCCTTGTTTGCTTCAAAATTGAATACCTTCTCTTTGAAGGTCTCCAGGGTCAAATGTTCGAGTGCCATAATCTATATTTTTTGAGTTATTAAATTTGCTATTAGCAATTATTTTGATGCAAAAGTAAATCCTTTTTTGGAATAAAAAAACTTTTTAGTAAAAATAATTGCCAATAGCATAAAATGCCTTTGTAAATAATTGACTTATTAGTAGTTTTGCAGAAAATATTTTTGATTATGGGCAGGGGAACAGAAATTCTGGATTTGGTGTTTGAGATGAAGAAGAAATGTGCAGCCATGGACAATCAATTGATGGATCATTTGCAGCTATCCCAGTCAGAGCTGCTTTTTTTTGGCTCCCTCGATCAGTGTACCGGTATCAGCAGTCCCGAATTGGCCAGGAACATGGGACTATCTCCTTCCCGTATCAGCAGGGTGATAGAGAAGCTGGTGGTAGATGGTTACCTTGACCGCAACACCGATAAGGCAGACAGACGGGCGATCACCCTTTGCCTGACAGAGAACGGGAAGAAAATCAGGGAGGAAATTGCCAGAAGCAGGCAGGAGTGTGAAGCTAGGTTATTGAATGTGTTGCCAGAATCTGATATTGAAAAATTCCGTGAAATTATCAGTAAAATGATCAAGGAGATGTAAGCATTTCTTCTTGCACAGAGCGGCACAGCGTTATGGGGAGAAAAAACGATATACTGTGTCACGTGATTGCTCTTTTACTTTGCTGAAATTAAGATTGAATGATAACCCAACTGCATTATTGATTGGTTTCATGCAGGTAAGTATTTGTGTTTCATCCACCGGCCTTGGACCCTCGATTGAATTTAATTCACTGGTAACGGAATCTCCAACCAGCATATCAATCCTGTAACCACACTCAATTTCGATGTTTTTATTTTTCACGGTAGTGGAACTTGCCTTTCAACCAGCAATCTCTGCGAGGATAACTCGAAGGCCAAACATTCCTCTTAGTTGTACTCTAATAGGCAGTTTACCAATGTTTTATCCACATCTGTTGTGCAACAAATGATTTTTTGAGTAATCTGAATGATCAACATCGTTTTCAATTCTTCTCTGTGACACTCTGGGCTTCTCAGTGCAACTCTGTGCAGAATATATTTATCACTCCAATCCCTCCAAGGATCTCTTTCGCTTCGTTGTCGATAATTAATCTCAGGGAGTAGTTGATGGTCAATTTTTTGTTGTTTTCATAATAATAGGTTTTCAACGTGCGGCTGTATCGTATGTCCATGCCATATTGTTCCAGGTCATGCAAACATCTGAAGAGATGGCTCTGGCTGATACCAATTATTTCGGCAAACTCGGCGGGTGTGCCGGTCGTTCCGGACCTGATCAGACAGTTCATTTTCTTGATGCGGTCAAAATATTCAGCAGGTTTCATTGTTGGAAAGTATTCCATTTTCAACTGATATTTACTGGGTTGGGTCATTCAGGAAAGGCAATTGTTTCTGCCACATCCTGTAATAGCAGCCCTTAAGCTGCCACAAATAGCGGTGAGTTCCCTCTTCAACTACTAACCCCTTCTCCAGTACAGCGATATGGTCGGCTCTCACAACTGTGCTCAACCGATGTGCAATAACCAGAATGGTTTTTCCCTGTTGCTTTAATGAATGAATGGTATCCTGGACAAATTGTTCGGATTCGTTGTCGAGCGAGGAGGTTGCTTCATCAAAAAGCAGTATTTCAGGATCCCGGTACAAGGCCCGTGCAATCGCAATTCGCTGTTTCTCACCGCCTGAGAGGTTTGTTCCATTCTCCCCGATCCAACTATTCAATCCGGCAGGGAGTTTTTCCATAAAAGGCTGCATTCCTAAAGAGTGGCAAATTTCCATTATTTTTAGATGATCGGGGGAGAATTCTCCCACTGCAATATTTTCAAGAATTGTACCTGTGAATAACTCAAGGCGTTGTGGCACTACCGCAACCAATTTGCGAAGGCTTTCCGCTGAAATATGGGAAAGGTTGAAATCCCCTAGGGTGATGTTTCCGCCAGTAAGTGGATAGAGCTTCTGAATCAGTGCCACCAGGGTTGTTTTGCCTGAACCGCTCTCACCAACAACTGCAGTAATCCTACCTTTCCCGATACAGAAGGAGAAATGATCAAAGACCTCCTTTCTTGTGCCATAGCTGAAATTTATGCTGTTGAAGCGAATGTCTCCAATTCTTTCGCGGGAAATTTCGAGTTTGTTTTCATCTGTTTCCTGATCGAGATCCATGATCTCAAACAATCGGTCGGCAGCAATCAAGGCATTCTGGATCGATTTGTTCATCCCAATCAGGTTGGCAGCTGGACCGGAGAAATAACCTGCAATGGCATAAAAGGAGAGCAATTCTCCTGGTGAAATTGTTTGGTCGATAACATAATAGGAGCCAATCCAAAGCAATACAATCGTAGAAATCCTGCTGATCATCTCGGTTCCGGTAGCAGAGAAGAGACCATTGGTTGTTGACCGGTAAATGGACCTGAGCAATTGAATGAACCTAATTTCAGTCTTCAGGTTGGCATATGATTCAAGGCCAAACTCCTTGATCGTTCTCACTGAATTGAGTGATTCTACCAGTTGACTCTCGAGGTCTGCTGTAGCTTCCATCAATTTTCGTTCTCTTGTCCTGTTAAGTCTGTTCGTAATCCAATAGATCAACCCATAAAGGGGGATGATTGTGGTTAGGATCAAAGCCAGCTTCCAGCTATAAATAAACATGAGGATGAACGAGAAAAGAACAATAAATAGGCTGACCAGTAGTGAGATCGCAATGTCGTTGATGAACGATCTGATTTTGACCGCATCGTTGATGCGCGAGACAATTTCTCCAACCCGCATGGAATCAAAGAAAAGCAGGGGCAGTTTCAACAGGTGTTTGTAATACCCCAGAATCAAACGGGCATCAATTTTCTGGCCGGTTTTAAGCACAAAAATGTTCTTTGTATAGCCGATGTAGAGTTGGAAAAGCACCAGGATCAACATGATCACACTTAGCAGGTTTAGCAGGTTGGTATTGCGGTCGACCAGCACAAAATCTGTTATTTTTTGGAGGTATACGGAGGTTGACAATCCAAGCAAGGTATAAATGACTGCCCCAAAAAGTGACTGAAGGAGGATATACTTATGCGGTTGGAGTAAATATATAAACCGGTGGAAAATCCCTATTTTTTCATTTTTTGGTTGAAAATCGGCTCCCGGGGCCATCAGTATAAGCACCCCGGTCCAGATTTCATTGAACTCCTGCAAGGTAGCTTTGTGCAGTGCACCATCACCGGGATCCATGTATTCGATGCCTGCCTTTTTCAATTTGTAAATGACAACAAAGTGGAGCAGTTTTTTCTGAAGCAGGACATGGGCAATGGCCGGACAGTGAATGCCGGGCAGCACATCGATGCTCCCTCTAACCCCTTTTGCTGTAAATCCAAGCTTTTCGGCCGCCTTCACCAGGCCCCATGCATTGGTTCCCTTCTGATCGGTTCCCGCCAACTGACGAATCCTTGCGACCGGAATGCCAAGATGATAATAGGCGGCAATGGATGCCAAACAGGCCGCACCACAGTCGGTGATGTCCCGCTGCTTGATATTGGTCTTCATTCTTTTTTAAGCTTTGGATTCAACCAATTGTCAGCTTTGTCGAACAGCAGTTGGAAGAGGGTCCTTTCTGCCACTCTGAAGCGGCCTGTCAGGGTCATCCCTTTTCTTAGGCTTCCCTTGGTGCCGTTCTTTAACTGTAAAAAGGATTGGTCCAGCTTGCACTTTACCCTGAAATAGGGGGTGGAGTTGATGCTTGCCACATTGCTGGAAATATCGTGTACCAATCCGCTGGCAACACCCCATAGGTTGTAATTGTAGGCATGGAACTGAAAGGACACCTTCATCCCCTTTCCAATTAGTCCAATGTTGGAAGGGCTTACAAAACATTCCACCAACAGCTCATTGTCAGGAGATATTTTGGCAATTAACTGGTTGGCAGGTAAAAAGTTCCCAGTCTTGATTCCAGTGTAACCGGTAATAGTACCCGAAATCGGAGCAAGGAGGCAATGGTGCATTTTTTCTTTTTTCAATTGCTCAATTTCAGCAATGATATCTGCCAGATGGATGGATGTCTCCCGGAGTCTTTCCTGCCAAAGGGTTTGTTGATGCGCCCGGAGTGAACCGTATCTGTTTTTTTCCAGTAGGTATTTATTGCTTAGCTTTTCTAGTTCGTACCTTGGTGTGATGCCCTTGCCATAGAGCCCTTTTGCCAGGAAGTAATCCCGTTCAGCCTGCATTAGCTGTGTTTTTTGTTCTGCCAATGTGCCCGAAAAGGTATGGTACTCCTGTTTGCACAGTGCCGTTGTCAGATTTTGCCAGTTGCCTTTGATCAATTTGCTCAAGTCGGCACCAAGCAGCTCTGCATCCTTTTGTTTGAAGGTAAGGAGTCTTAGCTGTTGGTCGATTTTGTGGGATGCAATGATCAGCAGGGTATCTGACTCGCGTACTGTAAGGTTTTCTGCTATTTTGCAAAACATAATCTCCCCTGTCACCACGGAAACAATGGGATTATCCTCATAAACTGACCGCACAATTCCCTCACTTTGGGTAGTAACCTGCACCTTCAAGAGCGGAAGCAGGCTGACAGCAGTCATCAAAAAAAGAATAACAGAAAGATATATGACAGAACCGGCGTTGTTTTGTTCCGAAAAATAGTTTTCACAGCTCTCTTTGATGATCTCAGGAGGAAAAATCGGGGACATAGTCATTCATTTTTTGTCCATATTTCTCCCAGTAAGTTAAGGCAAAAAAAAGAGAAAAAAGAATTTTCAACCAAAATACTGAAGGCTTAACTCTTTCAAAAGGTTTAAATTTCATGGTTGGATCCTGCACTTTACGCATGTTGACCCTTGGCCCGCTGGTTAAGCTTTTTTATGAGGAGGATGACCTTGGTTGGTTTTGAGGATAAAATTTTTTGCGGAATTGGGCAGGAGAATATCCGGTACTGTTTTTAAAAACCCTGGCCAGGTGAAATCTATCACAAAATCCAGATCTTGAGGCAATTTCCTCGATGGTTTCGTTGGTGTGGTGTAGCAGTATGCTCGTTTTCTGGATTCTGCGCTCCCTTACAAATTGTTGTGGAGCAATGCCAATCTCCTCTTTGAAAAGTCTTGAAAAGGAGTTTAAGGCCATGTTGGCAACCTCTGCCAGTCTCTTGTTGGTCAATACCTCAGGAAGGTGATCCTCGATTTCACGCAATACCTTCAGTATGCGCTGGTCGGTGGTAGTCAAGTTCCAATAAGCTTTTGAAATCTGACTAACCGTAAGGATAATGATTTTGTAGATCAGCAGACTGGAAGAAACAGAGAACTCGTCCGGATTCTCTTTAAGAATAAGCGTTAGTTCTTCCAGATCCTGTCGTTGTGACGGGCTTACCGGAAAGCAGAACATCTCCGGGGAGATAAAGTCGAATGGCATGCCCAGATTGAAATGAATGAAGAGATGCAACACGGCACCCATTTCAACCAGTGTTGTTTCGACTGCATCCTGCTCCATTCTGGATCCTTCCAGATTATAGCCTGATTCCGGAAGACTTTTCCCGATTAACCTGCTGGAGAAGGCGGTATACGGGGGAATCAATACGATCTGTCCGGGATTCAGTTCGATGGTTCTGTCTGCAAATGTGATGATTCCTCCGCTGCTCTTGTTCCAGTATATTCGCCAGTAGGGGAAAGTCATGTGTTGACTCTCCCAGTTTACCAGCCACCAATATCTACAACACAACAGGTTGATGCTAAAACCTGAAAATAGCTGGGTTATATTGGATGGGTCACCCCTGTCGGGTACCTTGAGAAATTTCATCAGGAAACTTTTCTTCGGACAAAGTGAATATATACACAAAGATAGTCCAATTGGGGGTATTTCCCCCATGGCTGTTCCAATTTTTACTTCGTTGGATTTCAGTTTAAAACCTGTGTTGTATTATATTTATCAATGAATCAAGGGAACTCATTCTTGCATAATTGTCGTAACAATGTTAGGATTGTACATATTTTTAATATTACGGTCTATAGTGTTTTTCTGCTTTTTACCGTAAGTTTGGGCTGCCAAATGGCATGGATGTAATCCTTTAAACAACAAATAATAATTAACAAAATCGATGGCAACGAACAGATTAATTGGGGAACTCCCCAAAGTTGGTATCCGGCCGGTAATTGACGGAAGACTTCAGGGAGTGAGAGAGTCTCTCGAAAATCAAACCATGAACATGGCCAAAGCGGCCGCTCAGCTGATCAGCGAAAATCTTCGTTTTCCCAATGGGGAGAAGGTAGAATGTGTGATTGCCGATTCCACCATCGGAGGTGTGGCAGAGGCAGCCATGTGTGCCGAAAAATTTGCCCGTTCAGGCGTAGGGGTATCCCTGACTGTTTCACCATGCTGGTGTTATGGCACAGAGGTGATGGATACAGATCCCATGTTACCCAAAGCAGTATGGGGATTCAACGGGACTGAGCGTCCGGGCGCTGTTTACCTGGCTGCGGCTTTGGCGGGATACACGCAAAAAGGATTGCCTGCATTCAGCATTTATGGTCATGACGTTCAGGATAAAAAAGATTCCACCATTCCGGAAGATGTCAAGGAGAAGATTTTGCGATTCATCAGGGCGGGTCTTGCTGTGGCGCAGATGAAGAATAAATCATACCTCTCTTTGGGAGGAATGTCGATGGGAATTGCCGGATCCTTTGTCGATCAGGAGTTTTTGCTTGACTACCTTGGAATTCGCACAGAGGTAATCGATATGTCGGAGCTGGTCAGACGTGCCGAAAGAGGCATCTATGACAAGGCAGAATACGAGAAAGCACTTGCATGGGTGAAGAAGAACTGCAAGGAAGGAGCCGATCTCAACGATGCAGCCAGCCAGGCAACGCGTGAGCGGAAAGACTGGGAGTGGGAGATGGTGGTAAAAATGACCCTCTCTGCCCGTGACATGATGATCGGAAACCCAAAGCTGAAAGAGCTTGGATTTGGGGAGGAGGCACTTGGCCGCAATGCCATCCTTGGCGGATTCCAGGGCCAGCGTGCCTGGACAGATCACCTTCCCAACGGTGACTTTATGGAAGCAATCCTTAACTCCTCTTTCGACTGGAATGGTATCCGGCAGGCATTTGTTTTTGCCACGGAAAATGATTCACTGAATGGTGTGGCAATGCTGTTCGGCCATCTTTTGACCAATACTGCCCAGATATTCTCGGATGTCAGAACCTACTGGAGTCCTGAGGCTGTTGAACGTGTAACCGGAAGTAAGCTTTCAGGAAAAGCTGCCGGTGGAATCATCCATTTGATCAACTCAGGATCTACCACCCTGGATGCAACCGGTAAACAGAAAAAAGATGGCAAGTCGATCATGAAACCCTTCTGGGAGATTACAGAAACTGAAGCGCAAGCGTGCCTGGATGCTACCGATTGGGCACCTGCCGATCTGGGTTATTTCCGCGGAGGCGGATACTCCTCGCACTTCAAGACAGAAGGAGAGATGCCGGTGACCATGAGCCGCGTCAACCTGGTGAAGGGAATAGGACCTGTGCTGCAATTGGCGGAAGGCTGGACCATTGACCTTGCGGATGAGGTGCATGCTGTACTCGACAAGCGAACCAATCCAACCTGGCCAACCACCTGGTTTGCACCACGGTTGAACGGCACGGGAGCCTTTACGGATGTCTACAGTGTGATGGCCAACTGGGGTGCCAACCATGGAGCCATCAGCTATGGCCACATCGGGGCGGATCTCATTTCACTGGCTTCCATGTTGAGGATTCCTGTTTGCATGCACAACGTTGCGGAGGAGAAGATTTTCCGTCCCTCATCCTGGAGCGCATTTGGAATGGACAAGGAGGGTTCAGACTACCGTGCCTGTGATACTTACGGACCGCTTTACGGGAAAACAAAATAGTTTTTATTCCGCAAGATGGGAGAAACCGGAGGAAAGTGATCCTCCGGTTTTTTTATTGGGTTTTGTATAACTTATCTGCTCAATTCACGTTAAAAAGATCAGTCACAAGTGACCCTGAAAGTATTAATTATTTTGGATGGCATTAAAAGTATCTGTAAGTCAGTCTGTTTTCACCAAAGAGAGCGTACTGAAAGATTATTACATAGTCTTTCTTAGCAGGCAGTTGAGTGTAATTGGCAGAAAAGAGGTGCACCTGGGTAGGGCTCCTTTTGGAATTTTTGGGGATGGGAAGGAGCTGGCACAAGTTGCCTATGTGAAGTGCTACCGCGAAGGTGATTGGCGTTCAGGGTACTACCGCGATCAGACTTTTATGCTTGCGGCGGGTATGATGACCCCTACTGAATTTTTTTCCCAACTTTATGGGGATACCAATACGGTAAACAATCCTTCTACAGGAGGAAGGAACTTCAACAACCACCATTCAACGGCCAACAGGAATGCAACCGGGGAGCTGAAAGAGCTGGCCTTGATGAAGAACTCTGCTGCTGATCTCTCACCAACCGCCGGACAGGTTCCGCGATTGCTTGGTTTGGCGCAAGCCTCCAAATTGGTCAGGGATAATCCGGAGTTTGCGCCATTTGTAGCCGGCAAAATTACAGGGAATGAGGTTGCCTTTGGTTCCATAGGTGAATCCAGCACCTCCGAAGGAATGTTCTTTGAAACCATCAACGCAGCCTGTGTGCTTCAGGTTCCGCTGGCCATGGCCATTTGGGACAATGGATATGGGATCAGCGTCCCGGTAGATTTACAAACGGCCAAGGGGAGTATCTCCAAGGCGCTGAAAGGTTTTGAAGCCGACGACCAGGATCCGGGGTGTAAAATTTACTCTTGCAAGGGATGGGATTACCCATGTCTGGTGAAAACATTTGAAGAGGGAATTTCCATCTGCCGCTCCAACCACCAGCCGGTGATATTTCATGTTGATGAGCTTACACAACCGTTGGGACACTCCACCTCGGGTTCCCACGAACGTTACAAGAGTGCTGAACGACTGCAGTGGGAGCTGGACTATGACCCAATTGTGAAGTTCAGGGAGTGGATCATTGATGGTGGTTATGCCTCCCGGGAAGTGTTGACTGAGTTGGAGGAGAAGGCAACCATTGAAGCCAAAAGTGCCCGAGACCAGGCCTGGAAGGCTTACATCGCGGGATTTGAATCGGAGAGCACTACGTTGAAGGATATAGTTGCCTCAATTGCCGGGAAATCTGAACTACTTTCGACCAAACCGGCTGAGTTGAAAGCACTTTTAAAAGCAGCTTATCCGACCCGTAAAGCCCTGATTAGGTTTGCCAAATCGCTGCACAGGGCGATTGCTGGTAATGCTTCAATCAGGGATCAGGAGCAAAAGTTGGCAGCCTGGATCGGGAACTCGGAAGTGATAGGTGAGCAATCATTTAGCATCCCTGTGTCCATTGATTCAGCAAAGAACCCATCAAGTAATCTCCCTAAAGCTTACTACCACAGCGATCCGGAATGGGTAACCGGTTCCGAATTGCTCAACCGGAATTTCGACCTTTTGCTTCAAAAATATCCCTTGATGCTCTCTTTTGGGGAGGATACCGGCGTTTTGGGAGGAGTCAACCAGGAGACCAAAGGGTTGTCAGAAAAATACGGACTCCACAGGGTTTTCGATACCGGTATCCGTGAGACCACCATCATCGGTCAGGGAATTGGCCTGGCCTTGCGGGGTTTTAAACCCATAGCCGAAATTCAATACCTGGATTACCTGATCTATGCACTTCCCACACTGGCCGATGACCTCTCTACTTTAAATTACCGTACCTGTGGCCGGCAGATTGCACCCCTGATTATCCGTACCCGTGGGCATCAGCTGCAAGGAATGTGGCACTCGGGTTCGCCTATGAGCATGTTGCTGGGCTCGATGCGTGGAATTCATCTTTGTGTTCCGCGTAACATGACACAAGCGGCTGGATTCTACAATACCCTCCTCAAGGGCAATGACCCCGCCCTTGTAATTGAGCCATTGAAGGGTTACTATGTACGGGAAAAAATTCCCGAAAATATCGGGGAGTATTGTGTACCCCTTGGCCTGCCTGAAGTATTGTCAGAGGGTACTGATCTGACATTGGTTACCTATGGTTGGAATGTTTCGATTGCCATGGAGGTCATCTCTTTGTTGAAACCCAGGGGTATTTCCATCGAACTGATCGATGTTCAGACGCTCGCCCCCTTCGATACAGGTCATTTGATCACCACGTCGCTGCTGAAAACCAACAGGTTGGTCTTGCTGGACGAAGATGTCCCGGGTGGGGGGACAGGTTACATGCTCCAGAAGATCCTGGATCAGGAGGAGGCATTTTATGCCCTGGATGCTAAACCTTTGGTGATATCTGCCAAAGACCATCGTGGTGCTTACGGTACAGATGGTGAATATTTCTCCAAGCCAAATGCGGATACGGTAGCAGAGGAGATTTTCAGGATGTTGAAAGGATGATTATGCCAATTACAAATTACGAATTGCGAAATACAGATGTTGCGTTGCAAAATTAACACGATACAAACTTGTTCTTTAATTACCAACTCCGCACAGATGATTCCCTCACCACCAATTTGGCTTGAAGAACTACGGTCTCCACAAATTCCGGATCCTCCATTTTCTTAAAAAAGAGCTCTGCCGCCTTGATCCCGATCTCCCTGGTGGGATGCATGGTGGAGGTCAGCTGTGGTGTGGAAAAGGTGGCATGAAACTCATCTGCAAATCCGATCACCCCAATCTCTTCCGGAATTTTGATCCCGCGCTTTCGCAACTCCTTCATTACTTCAAAGATGATCCTGTCATTGATCCCGAATATGGCATCGGGGGGTTCCGGCAGCGCGAGCCACTCCTCCGTAATCTGAATGGCCTCCTCAACAAGCATGTTGCAGGGACGGAGCAGGCATGCATCAAAATCCAAACCAGCCTTTTGTAATCCACTGAGGTAACCTTCTACCCTGTCCTGGGAAATGTTGAGGTGAGAGGGCCCCGAAATAAAGGCGATTCGACGGTATCCGCCCTCCTGGAAGTGACCGATGATCTTCTCCACCGCATCCTTGTTGTCAATGGCGACACAAGGCACCAGGTTCGTAAGACAAACCCGATCAAAAAAGACCAGCGGAATTTCATTTTCCAGCATTCTGAGAAAGTGGTCGAACCGATCGGTCTCTTTACTGAGACAGACGATCATCCCATCCACACGCGCCTTTAGCAGGTTGGAAACCGATTCAATTTCACGTTCCATCGATTCATAAGAGGAGGCTAAAAGGATAAAATACCCGCGGCTCTTGGCATATTCTTCAATCCCTGAGATAATGGAGGAGTAAAAGTGGGTGACCAGGTCGGGAACAATTACCCCGATCATGCGGGTCTCCTGCTTGAGCAATCCCATAGCCAGCGGATTTGGGGTGTAATTTCTGGCCAAAGCAAGTTCCTGAACCTTTTTGGTGATCTCCGGACTGATGTCAGGATGGTTTTTCAATGCCCTTGAAACAGTGGAGATAGAGATATTTAGCTCAGTTGCAAGATCTTTTAACGATAGATGCCTTTTGGCCATGACAGGAGAAAATGATTTGGCTGAAATTATAAAAACTATCCAAGAAAGTGATGGAATTGGGAAAAATGTGGTGGGAAAATATGTTCCACAACATTTTTTCTTCTCCGCAAAGCTTTGCAAAGCACATTTTGTTTGGCAAAATGGATAAGATTCGTGACTTTTGAGAGGCATTGTTTGATAAAAATTGTGCACACGTTGGATTAACTTTAAAATGCAAAATCTCGAAGTGGATCCATGGCTTTGAAACTTATAACCAATTCATAAAATCAACACTTATTTTTAAGAGATGAAAGGAACAAAAAAAGGTCTGTTTACCACGGAAGATGGTAGAAATCACACATTTATTTTCTTTTTGGTTGCGCTGCTGTTTACCTTATGGGCAGTTGGTAACAGCTTGATAGATACCATGGACAAGCATTTTCAGGATTATTACCACCTGACCAAAGCCGACTCTGCCAATGTCCAGTTTTCGCATTACCTGGGCTATTTCTTCATGGCCTTGCCGGCGGGATGGTTTATCCACCGGCTTGGTTACAAGTGGGGGATAGTTTTGGGACTGAGCCTGGCGGCATTGGGCTGTCTGTGGTTTTATCCCGCCACCAAAATTGATGGATTCTGGGCCGTTCTATTGGGCGTTTGTTTGGTGGCCATGGGTTTTTCATTCCTCGAAACTGTTGCCAATCCATACACAACAGTATTGGGAGATCCAAAATATGCCGCTTCTCGAATCAACCTGGCACAGTCTTTCAATGCCATTGGCTGGCCAATTGCGCCATACATTGGAGGTCTCTATTTCTACCACTCTGATGCCACACTGAGTGTGCAGCAAAATGCCGAGGTGGCCCATGAAACCATGTGGATCCCATATGTGGCACTGGCATTGATCATTTGTGTGCTTATTGTAGCATTTGTAAAAAGCAAGATGCCGGATGTTGTCGAAGTCGAGCATGGCAAATCGGAAGGGGCAACCTCCAGCATAGAGGTATTTGGGCAGCAGAGCCTGTTGTCAACGATCCTCCTCTATGTTTGTGCAATCTTGTTCAGTTTTGCTTTGGGGATGATTGTCCGCTTCTTTGTACAGCTGTTTTACATGGACAGGGAGACTCTTGCCAATCCGGAGGCAATGACAGCTATAAATCATATGTTAACATGGGTATTTTACATCGTTACCGGAATAGTAGGTGCAGCTTCAATTGTTTTTATTGCCATTAAAAGAGAAAAGCTGATTCACCGGGATAGTCTGTGGTCGGCACCACATTTTACCGGTGCAACCATTGCCCAGTTTCTTTACGTGGCAGCACAAGCAGGAATATTCAGCTTCTTTATCAACTATATGGTGGAAGAGGTTCCGGCCCTTGGCGAAAGCTTGAAATCCAGCTTCTTTATCGGTGGTGACAATGGCTCAATTCTGAGGGATGGAGCCTATTTCCTAACCGAAAGAGGAGCTACCTCGCTTATGTCTTGGCTGGCGTTCCCATTGTTCCTCATTGGCCGTTTTACCGGTTCGTTTATTTTAAGAATTGCGAAAGCTCACACCATGCTTGGATTGTATGCTTTTATCAATGTGATTTTAATGTTTGTAATTGTGGCCAAATTGGGCTGGATATCTGTTGCCGCGGTATTCCTAAGCTTTTTCTTTATGTCTATCATGTTCCCCACCATCTTCTCTCTGGGTATTTTTGGATTGGGAGAAAGATCAAAACTGGCCTCTTCCTTTATCGTCATGGCCATTATGGGCGGTGCTGTTTTGCCAAAGGTCATGGGTGCCATAGGGGATGCGGAAGGCATGTCGGCAGGATATGTCGTACCTGCAGTCTGCTTCATGGCGATTGCACTCTATGGTTTCTTCTGGACCAAACTAAGCGGCTCAGGTGGATTAAGTGGGGTAAAGTTAGGCTCCGGTCATTGATTCAGTAATGTCAAACCTGCATTAGCAGGTTAAGAAACATGTTTCAAAACATTTTTTCGCTCGCAAACCTTTGCGCAAACCTTTGCACAGCAAAGTGCTTTTTCAGTGCTTGCAGGAGTTGTTTTTTAGGTCAATATTTGTCGGGTCAAAGGAATGAACACTTTTGTTAACTGTTCATTTACAATGTGTTTTGAAAGTGTTTGGGACAAATTTTTGTTGAATTTAAAAAATTAAAAAAATGAAAAGAATTGTTGTAGCAGGAGCCGGTGGTTTTATTGGTGGCCACCTTACCAGGAAGTTGAAGGATATGGGCCATGATGTACGTGCGGTAGATAAAAAACCACTGAACCAGTGGTACCAGGTTCACACTGATGTTGACAACCTGGTGCTTGATTTGAATGGCAAGGAGAACTGCTACACCGCGTTGAACGGATTCAATGAAGTATTTAATCTTGCAGCCGATATGGGTGGCATGGGTTTCATTGAAACGCACAAAGCCGAATGCATGCTGAGTGTTCTGATCAATACCCACCTGCTGATGGCGGCCAAGGATTTGGGCATCGACCGCTTTTTCTATGCCTCTTCTGCCTGTGTATACAATGGAGAAAAACAGCAGGAGGTAGACAATCCCGGATTGAAGGAGGCGGATGCCTATCCTGCCCAGGCCGAAGATGGCTATGGCTGGGAAAAACTCTTTTCTGAGAGAATGTGTCGTCATTTCAGGGAAGATTATGGCATCAATACCAGGGTCGCCCGTTTCCACAATGTTTACGGTCCTCACGGAACATGGGATGGTGGGCGCGAAAAAGCTCCTGCCGCAATGTGCCGCAAGGTGCTGGAAGCGGAACTCTACGGGAAAGATGAGATCAACATTTGGGGCGACGGCGAACAAACCCGTAGTTTCATGTACATCACCGAATGTGTGGAAGGCATCCTTAAAATCATGTACAGTGATATTATTGAGCCGATCAATCTCGGTAGCAGCGAAATGGTCTCTATCAACCAGCTGGTGGATATAGTAGAAAAAATTGGCAACATCCAACTCAAAAGGACTTACGACCTGGATGCTCCCAAGGGGGTTCGCGGACGCAACAGCGACAATACCCTGATCCTTGAATTGCTTGGATGGGAACCAACCTTGCCACTGGCGGTAGGAATGAAAGAGACCTACGACTGGATCAAAACTCAAATGGTTACCGGCGGGAAAAAGTAATCCTTGAGGCTATTCACCTATGACAGATAAAAAAGTTTTGGTCAGCGGTTGTTATGACCTGCTTCATGCCGGACACATTGCCTTTTTTAAAACAGCTTCGCAATATGGCAAACTCTATGTAAGCCTGGGTCAGGATGATAACCTTTTGAGACTGAAAGGCAAAAAACCCTACTTCTCGCAAGAGGAGCGGGTTTACATGGTAGGTGCCGTGAAATATGTCACGGAGGCTTTTGTGGCTTCGGGTGAGGGAATGCTTGATTTCGAGGAAGACATGAAGCGCATCCAACCCGATTACTTCGTCGTAAACCACGATGGTTTCACCGAGGGAAAGCGTCGCTTGTGTGAAGAGAACAATGTTGAATTGATTGTCCTTGAGCGTATTCCAGAGGATGGTTTGCCTGCAAGATCCAGTTCTCAGTCCAAAAAAGAGCTCAAATTTCCCTATCGTTTGTGCCTTGCCGGCGGATGGATGGACCAACCCTGGGTTTCAGAAGTCCACAGCGGACCCTGTGTCGTAGTTCAAATCTGGCCTGATTACGATTTCAACGATCGGTCGGGCATGGCAACAAGTTCACGGAAGATTGCCCGCGAATTGTGGGGAGACAATATCCCGGAAGGGAACCAGGTGCGCAATGCACAACTGTTGTTTGGAGCCGAGAATCCTCCGGGGTCAGAATATATTTCAGGTTCACAGGATCAGCTTGGTATTTTGCTGCCTGGTGCCAACAAGCTGGATTATGAGGGAAAATACTGGCCGGCCAAAATCAGCTCCGTGGTAGATGCGGAACGCTGTGAATGGTTGTCCAGGGTTCTGCACCTGGTTCCGCTGGTTCCGCGTCCGGAAGGATACAACCCTTTGGTTGAAAAGAATCTTACCTTGGAGAATGTAAGGGAATTGGGCTATTCAAGTGAACTTTGCTGGGAGGGAATTGTTAACAAGGATGTAAACAGACTGGGAGAGGGGATGAAACGCTCTTACCTGGCCTGGAAAAAAATGCTACCTTACACTGTTCCCGATTGGGTCTTTGAAGAGATGGAAACCAAATGGTTTCCCAACTATCCTGGAGCAATAACTTCCGGTAGTGGAGGGGGGTACATCATTGTGGCTTCAGAAACAGAAATCCCGGGAGCGATGAAAATCAAGGTAAAATACTAATTCATTATGAGCAATACCTATTGTCTGATCATGGCCGGGGGATCCGGCACAAGATTCTGGCCCCGCAGCCGGACCAAAAAGCCCAAGCAATACTTGAATATTTTCGGGGATCAATCACTCATTCAGGAGACAGTAAAACGGTTTGCTCAATTTATGCCGGAAGAGAACATCTTCATCGTTTCGGCAAAGACCCAGCAGGAGGTTCTGGAGGAGCAGGTTGCCAATCTGCCCAAAGGTAATTTGATCTATGAGCCTATAGGCAAGAATACTTTACCGGCAATTGGTTTGGCAGCCTTGTTTGTGGAGGAGAGGGACCGGGAGGGAATCATGATTGTTTCTCCTTCAGACCATCTGATCCAGAATGACTCCCTCTTTAGGCAAACCATTGAATCTGCATCGCTGATTGCAGAAAAAACCAACGGGATAGTCACCATCGGTATTACCCCCAAATATCCGGCTACGGGCTACGGTTATGTCCAAACCCAGGCAGAGGTAAGTCTCGGTCAGTTGATCAGATCCTATTCTGTTCAAAAATTTGTCGAGAAGCCAAACCATGCGGTAGCCTCCGGCTACCTGCAACAGGGAGGCTTCTTTTGGAACAGCGGGATATTTGTATTCAAGGTCTCGGTCTTCCTTGAATCGGTCAAAAACTTTGCTCCGGCATTGTATGCAGACCTTCTGCGAATCAAGGCATTCATCGGAACCGACCAGTTTGAAACAAAATTGGATGAAATCTACCGGCAAGTAACCTCGATTTCGATTGATTATGGTATCCTGGAAAAGGCCGAAAATGTATTTCTGGTCCAGGGAGACTTTGTCTGGAACGACCTTGGTTCCTGGGAAGAGGTTTACAAATACGACCAAAAGGACGAAAATCAGAATGCAGTGCGGGGAGAGGTAATCCTGCTGGATACCAATAACTCCTATGTCTATGCTCCGGATTGCCTGGTGGCGGTGGTGGGTATGGAGGACGTAATTGTTGTGCAGGAAGGGAATACCATCCTGGTCTGCAAACGTGACCATGCCGAAGAGATCAAACAGGTGGTGGGAGAAATTACCAGACGAAAGCTTGACCAATTTCTATAGTACGATCTACTGCATCAAGTTTAGGAGAGTTGGAACAAATGCGGAAGTAGGAAAGTTATGCATCAACTTTAGGAAAGTTGATACAAATACGGAAGTAGGAAAGTTATGCATCAACTTT
>CAZVTL010000005.1:0-15024 GCA_964630075.1 uncultured Tangfeifania sp. | reverse complement strand
CAACTTTAGGAAAGTTGATACAAATACGGAAGTAGGAAAGTTATGCATCAACTTTAGGAAAGTTGATACAAATACGGAAGTAGGAAAGTTATGCATCAACTTTCCTAAAGTTTAAAATAATTATATTGCTGGATATGTTGAATAAAGTATTGGTTTATACCTTGTTTTTGCTGATTGTATCAGTTGCAGCCAATGGACAGAAAACACCTCATCACAAGTCGCCTGCCATGATGTTTGGGGATACCTCCCGGACGGGAGTCCCATTTTCGAAGGATCCGCACGTGATCCGTTTTGGAAAGCAATTTTTGATGTATTATTCCATTCCCGGCTTCAAGGACAAGTCAGGGGCAATGCGTGGCTGGGGAATTGGTGTTGCAAAGAGTTCTGATTTGGTTCGCTGGGAAAGGGTTGGTGAAGTAAATTCAGATCCCTCTGCCACTTATGAAGCAAAGGGGATGTGTGCCCCCTGTGCCCTTGTAATTGGCAAAACCGTCCACCTGTTCTACCAAACCTATGGGAATGGGAGAAAGGATGCCATATGCCATGCATGGTCCCTGGATGGAATCGAGTTTACCAGAAATAAAACGAATCCTATTTTTAGTCCGGAGGGGCCGTGGACTTGTGGAAGAGCGATTGATGCGGAGGTAATTAAGTTTAAGAATCAGTACTTTTTATATTATGCAACCCGTGATACGGCCTTTAAAATCCAGATGCAGGGAGTCGCAGTAGCTCCGGGCAACACAGATTTCGGGCGGAATGACTGGAAGAATATATCGAAGGAGGCACCCATGTTGAAACCGGAATTGCCCTGGGAGCGGGATTGCATTGAAGGAGCCTCCATCATCATCAAGGATGACCTATTATACATGTTTTATGCCGGAGCCTACAACAACGCTCCCCAGCAAGTCGGATTGGCCAAAAGTCTGGATGGTATCCACTGGGAACGTATGTCGCAGCAACCCTTTCTCCCCAACGGGAAGCCGGGGGAGTGGAATGAGAGCGAATCCGGACACCCCCATATTTTTGACAATCCGGTAGGCGATGATTACCTTTTCTTTCAGGGAAACAATACAAAGGGGAAGAACTGGTTTATTTCAAATGTCAAAATAGGTTGGAAAGAAGGAGCACCCTATCTAGTTAACCAATAGTTTGGCATGTATGCCTATTTTCGGGTTAGCTATTGGCTATTAGCCTTTAGCTAACAACTAACAGCTAAAGACTTATAAAATAAACACTTGCCTTATGAAGCGCAGAGAGCTAATCAAGAGTAGCGCAGCAGTTGCTGCTTTATCGACAATTCCGGGCTGGGCGACTGCAATGAACGGCACCGAATCATCTCATCCTGCAGATCAACAGGGAATTAGGTCGAAGATTCCACGTTTCGGGGATGGTCGTGACTGGTTTTTTGAGCGGCGCTACGGAATGTTTGTACACTGGGGATTGTATGCCATTCCGGGATGGCACGAACAGCACCAGTGGAGGGCAAGGGTTCCCAGGGCTGAATTTGTGAAGCTGGCAGATCAGTGGAATCCCAAAAAATTCAATCCGGAGCAGTGGCTCGACCTGATGGAAGAGACCGGCATGCAATACATCACCCTCACCACCAAGCACCACGATGGCTTCTGTATGTGGGACACGAAGCAAACCAGCTTCAATACCATGAACACCCCCTACAAAAAGGATATCATCGGGATGCTATCGGATGCCTGCCACAAAAGAAAGATGCCTTTGTGCCTCTATTATTCCATTGCCGACTGGAACCAGCCCAACTACCCCAACCAGGGTCGTCACCACGAACTTCCGCCGCAACCGCAGGATTCGCCCGACTGGGACAAATACATGCTGTTTCTCAAAGAGCAAGTCCGTGAATTGTGCACCAACTATGGCGAAATATATGGATTCTGGTGGGATATGAATGTGCCGGTGTACAAGGATCCATCCGTAAATGCCATGATCCGGAAGCTTCAACCCAAGGCAGTCATCAACAACCGCGGGTTCGACGAAGGTGATTTTGGTACCCCGGAAAGGGACTATGACAATCCGGCTACGGATGCCAAAGGATTTGACAAACCGGTCGAAGCCTGCCAGTCGGTAGGCATGGAGAGCTGGGGGTACAAGAAGGATGAGGATTTTTACACCGACCGCCACCTGGAGGCAAGCATCGACAAATACCTGGCCAGGGATGCCAACTACCTGCTGAATGTCGGTCCAACTGGAGAAGGTTTGATTCCGCCGGAATCTGCCGCCATCCTGAAGCGGCTGGGAAAATGGAAAAAATCTGTGGATGAGTCTTACATGGGTGTTCAACCAGAATCAGAATTGCTGACCATTCCGGGGATTCTGATTACCAAAAAAGAGCAGACACTTTATGTCCATCTCAATAAATCTACTGTCGGAAATGGCGTGAAGCTAAAACCTGTCAATGTGCTGCCAGTCAAGGCAATCCTGCTGAATACCGGCAAACCAATTGATTGTGTGGTCAACCTGGCGCCCAGCGATCATGCCTCCCAGCAACCTTACCTGCGGTTGAGAAACCTGCCGGTTAACGAGATGGCAAACAATGTACTGGTGGCCAAACTGGAGTTTGACAGGCCACTGGAGCAAATTGTCCTGGCCAAGAAAATTGAGACAAATATTGAACTGACCAAATAGATAAACAACAACCAAAATTAAATTTGTTCTTCTCATGAAAAAATCTAATTATTCCTCCATGTTTTTGGTCCTAATGGTGCTGGCAATCAGTTTTTTGACGAACAGTGACCTACAGGCGCAAAAATTTGAACCGACCCTTGAGTCTTTCAAGCAGTACACCTATCCGGAGTGGTTTCGCGATGCCAAGTTCGGTATCTGGTCGCACTGGGGCCCTCAGGCAGTGCCACGCCAGGGAGACTGGTATGCGAGAAAAATGTATGAATCGGATATCAAAGACCGAAAAACCAACCTCCCTACCGGGAAAGCCAGTAAGGAGTATCTCTACCATGTAGAGCATTATGGCCATCCATCCACCTTTGGCTACAAGGAGATCATTGGCCTTTGGAAAGCGGAGCGCTGGGATCCCGAGCAATTGATAAAGCTTTACAAGAAGGTAGGTGCAAAATATTTTGTCAGCATGGCGACGCACCACGACAATTTCTTCCTTTGGAATTCCAAGATTCACAGGTGGAATTCGGTGAACATGGGACCAAAGAAGGATGTGGTCAAGCTGTGGCAGGATGCCGCCAAAAAAGAGGGATTGCGTTTTGGCGTATCTGAACACCTCGGAGCGAGCTATACCTGGTACCAGCCAAGCCATGGATCTGATCCCAGTGGTCCAAAGGCAGGAGTCCCTTACGATGGTGCAAATCCCGAGCTACAGGATCTTTACCATCCCAAAACAGCGGCAGATGATTTTGCCTGGTTGACCACCAATCCTGAGAACCAGAAAAATTGGCTGAAAAGTATTACCGAACTGATCGACCTTTATCAGCCAGACCTGCTCTATTCCGACAGCGAACTGCCCTTTGGGGAGGTCGGCAGAACCATGCTGGCTCACTACTACAACCAGGATATCGCCAAGAACAAAGGGAAGCTGGAGGCTGTCTACAATTGCAAACTACGAGCCTCTGAAGGAAGATGGGTGCAGGATCTGGAGCGCGGCGCCATGGATTCCATCAGTCCTTATCCCTGGCAGACCGATACCTCCATCGGAGATTGGTACTACCGCACCGGACAGAAATACATGACGGGTGTGCAGGTCATCCAGATGCTGATTGACATCGTCAGCAAGAACGGCAACCTGCTGCTCAACGTTGTTCAGACTCCAGAAGGGGATTTGGAACCGGATGTGATGAACATCCTGGAGGTGATCGCTGCGTGGACTCCTGCCAACGGCGAGGCCATCTACGGTACCCGACCATTGAAAATCTACGGTGAAGGTCCGACCACTCAAAAGAGCCAGGAAAAAGGCCGCTTTGGTGGTGTAAAAGATGTGAGGCCTTATGAATCTTCCGATATCAGGTTTACCCAAAAGGATGGAAACTTGTATGCATTTTGCATGGGCAAGCCTGGTGGTGATGTCAAGATCACTTCTCTCGGGATGGATTCCAAAGTGTGTGACAAAAAAGTAAAGTCTGTAACCCTGCTTGGCAGCAAAGAAAAACTGACCTGGAAACAAGAAGCTGGAGCGCTGGTAATTGCCAAACCTTCGAAATTGCCCGATTGGGAGGTGGCTACTTTTAAGGTAGAGTTCAGAAAATGAACCTTCATTGCGAACACGAGAAACGAAGTGTGAAGCAATCTCAAGCATTACTTGAATCAAACAAGAGCTACCCGGTTGGGTGGCTCTTGTTTATTGCAGCATCTTCAAATGGCAAAACAACAATTTGCCATCTTTTTCATTTCGCAGGTGCAATCCATTTCCTTCACAGTAACGGTAAGCGTCACAGGTCGCGCATTCATCTGTTTTGGTCCAGGATCTCTCCCTGTATTTTTGAAAACCATTGTTCCAAACCGTCATGAAATCATCCTTGTAGATGTTTCCCTGGACAAAGTTATCCCTAAGGTCGGGGCAGGCAGCGATGGAACCATCCACGAGTATAGAACCTATATTGATACCGGCCCTGCAGAAGAAAAATCCTTCCCTCGTTTCTCCTTCGAAATCTCCGAGAAATCCTTCGCAGCTATAGCTCACATTGATCCTGTTCTCTTTTCTGGTTTTACTGATAAATTCAAAAACTTGCCTAAACTCAACCTTTGACAGTTGCAAATCTGAATCCTCTTTTGCCCTGCCAATTGGGACGATGGTGAAGATGCGCCAGTTTTTAACGCCAACATTGATGAGCTTTTCTTTCAACTCTTTCAATTCCGGCAGGTTACGGGGATTTACGCAGGTAACCACATCGTATTTCAGATCCGGAATTGTTGGCAAGAGCATGATTGCCTCAAATGCCCTTTGAAAACTTTGATTGTTGTTTCTTAGCCAGTTGTGGGACGCTTCCAGCCCGTCCAGGCTAATGGTGATGGAGCGCAATCCAGCATGGAGCAGTGAATTTAGTCGGGCCTGAGTCAGCAGATACCCGTTGGTCACAACCCCCCAGGGATATCCTCTTTGATAGAGTTCCTCACCGCATTCTTCCAGATCTTTGCGGAGCAGCGCTTCACCGCCTGTGATTACGATGGTGGTTTTGTTGGGCTGAATATGCGGTGAAATGGTATCAATGGCCTTCAGAAAGTCCGCAACCGGCATGTCCTTCACTGCCGACTCTTTTTTGCATTCACTGCCGCAATGCAAGCAATTGAGGTTGCACCGCAGGGTACATTCCCAGAAAAGGTAGGAAAGCTCATGAATCTTAGTGGTGTTCTTCCTGTAAACCCTGAAGAGCTCCAGGGCGACTCGCTTTTTAAAAGGGATCTGCAGGGGCGTCACTGTTTGGGCTTCATTTTGAGATTTAGCACTTTCTCGGTTTTCCCGCTGTACCAGCCATCGCCACCAGTAAATTTGGGGTCTGTAAAGGTGACCATTGTGTCAAGCGGTTCGAAGGTCCCGTTCGTTGCACCATCAATATCTGTAAGTGAGAGATTAATTTTTGAAACTTGGATATTCGTAATTTTGGTAAGATAATTGCCCGAAATGTCACTCTTGACAGTATCGCTAAGGTAAGGAGCACCAGCATCCCTGGCGATAACGCGGATTCCTTTTAATATGGAGTTGTCTTTGGAAGAGACAATGTTTCCCTTGACAATATAGTCTGCTTGCGGTGTTCCATACATTGCCATTCCCCCCCAGGGGCCATTCTTGCAGGAGCCTGCAAAGCCCAACAACGCCATCAGGAATGCAATGAATTTATTCCCACCGGTCAATATTTTTTTGCGCATGATTTTCGTGACAAAGGGTTTACTTTTAAGATGAAAGCAGGACCTTTTAAGTTGCGTTTTCAAAAAAAAGAAAATTCAGATGAAATCTGCACGATAAAATCTTCTCACCAACCGAATATGAATATCTGGAGATTCCATGCGACTTTTTAATAACAAATTATATCTGCATGAAATCACTTCATCGCCCACGTTTTGCACTGGGTCCGGGTTCAATGGCTTCACAAGGGGCCTTTGGGCTGCACCCTGGAAGCTTCCATCAATGGCCAATCGAAAATCGAAGATCGAAAATCGAAAATTTCCGGTTATTGCTTTTATCTTTGCGACAAATTCAAAGCTATGTTGGAAACATTGTTGCAGCACCGTACCATTCGGAAATACAGGGAGGAAGCTGTTTCAGAGAGATTGCTGAACAAGATACTTGAAGCAGGATGCAGGGCTTCCACTACCGGGAATATGCAGGTTTACAGTGTTGTTGTAACCCGGGATGCTTCGATGAAAGAACGACTATCTGGTTGTCATTTCAACCAGCCCATGGTAAAAAAGGCACCCGTTGTGCTAACTTTCTGTGCCGACTTCAACCGTTTCAACCGATGGTGTGCGCTGAACAACGCGGATCCGGGATACGACAATTTCCTCTCTTTTTTTACGGCTGCCATCGATGCGCTGCTGGTAGCCCAAAATGTTTGTGTGGCAGCTGAGAGTGAAGGGCTTGGGATCTGCTACCTTGGAACTACCACTTACCTTGCCGGGAAAATAATAGAAATACTTCAATTGCCGATGGGAGTAGTCCCTGTTACAACAGTTACGATAGGTTGGCCCGACGAAAATCCGGCGCTTGTTGACAGGTTGCCCCTGGAAGCAGTTGTACACAATGAGACCTACCGGGATTATTCGGACGAAGATATTGCCCGGTTGTACAGTGCCAAAGAGCAACTGCCCGAAAATCTGAAGTTCGTTGACGAAAACAATAAAAGCTCCCTGGCACAAGTTTTTACAGATGTTCGATACAAAAAAGCGGACAATGTGCTCTTTTCAGGTATGCTGCTGGAGGTGCTGAAACAGCAGGGATTCATGAATCAATGACCATGTCAGGCAAGAAAATTCAATACAATGTTGCACCTGGTTTCGAAAAGCTGGAAATGTGGGTGAAAAATCTTCCGGACTATTTCCCTGCCAACGGGGTTACGGTATTTAAAGACCGCAATGAAGTCAAGGTGTTTGAAGAACTTGGGTTTGATCTGAATGTCAAATCTTTCAAATTGCCCAACCTGGTCAATCGTTTTGCTTATGTTTACCTGAGGGGATCCAAGGCAGCTAGATCCTTCCGGAATGCAGGAAGATTTTTGGATTCTGGGGCTGCCACACCTGCACCTGTTGCCTATGTTGATTGCATTGTCAATGGTTGGCTGGCAGAGAGTTTTTATGTCACCCTGAACTACCCGCATGCCTTCACCTTGCGGGAGGTTTTGAACAACCGGGTACCGGATAAGGAGCCTATTCTGAAACAGTGGGTTCGTTTTACCTGGGAGAAGCTGCACAAAAATGGCATATTTCACCAGGATTATTCACCGGGAAATACATTGATCCAACAAGCGGAAGGAGGTTATAGCTTTGCCGTGGTTGACCTTAACAGGATGAAATTCACCAGGATTGGTTTTGAACTTGGAATACAAAATTTCCGTCAGTTGGATACCGATGAGCAGACCCTGCGGTTGATAGCATCCGAATATGCCCATCTTTGTGGTGCGCAGGCAGAGAAGGCCATTGCACTACTGCTGGGTTACGATCAGCAAAACAAAGATTTTCGCAGGAGGAAAGGAAATCTTAAGAAGTGGTTTAGGTAGTGTTGGAAGCTTGGTAAACTATCAGCTTTTTAAAACTTTTTAAACCATTCAAACCTCATAAACATTTCAAACCCTTCAAACCATTCAGTGCCAAAGAATGATTTTGTTATTCTTTCGATTTCGGGCTTAACACCCCGAGCATCACCAATCTTTCGTAAAGATCTTTTGCCTTGATCAGCTCCATACAGCGGGTCGTTGGATAGATGCAGGGTTTCCCACCAAAGACCGAGCAGGGACGGCAGGTCAGAAAGCCGTCTGGTGGCTGAATATGGTATTCATCCGGTTGTCCCAGTGCGGAAAAGCCGAAGGCCGGATGGGTCCCTCCCCAGACAGAAATGGTCTTCACACCGGAAAGGGAGGCCAGGTGCATGTTGGAGGAGTCCATGGCAATCATAAGGTCAAGCATCCTGATCATCGCAATCTCTTCGGAGAGGGTAAATTTCCCTGCAACCAAGTGAACATTCTCACTGTGCTTTTCAAGTTGTTTCAAAAGCTTTATCTCCTTTTCGCCACCTCCGAAAAGGAAGAACACGACTTTGTGGTTTGCGTTGATCAGGGTGATCAATTCCTTGAAATTTTCCAGCCCCCAGATTTTTGGTGCATTGTTGGCAAAAGGGGAGAGTCCGATCTTCAGGGAACCCTTTTCAGGTAATTTACCTACGAAATAGCTTCGCGCACTTTGAAATGCCTCCGTAGAGTAATCGATGTAGGGAGCTTTCCCAATTTTTGAAGCAATCCCCGCCCTGGCAAAAGTGTCGATGTACCTTTTGGTGGAATGCGTCAACTGGGTGATCTTTTTGGTACGGATCATCCTGTTTTTGTCACTTCTGCCTTTGTTGATGCTGTACACAGGTACCCCTGTCAGCTTGAAAAGGAATGAGACCACTTGTGTCCGAATAACCGAATGAAGGTCTACCACTTTGGCAAAGGGACCCAGTTCCCGCAAATCTTTGTACAGCAGGTATAGCCCCTTCACTCCTCTGTGTTTTCCCTCCAGCTTTGGAAAATACAATTTAACCCGGGGAATACCGAAGAAAAAAGGTGCAAAAAACGGACGGGTAACCAGTGTAATATGGATTTCCGGATTCATCTCTATCACCTTGCGGATCGCTGGAACTGTCAGGGCCACATCGCCCATGGCGGAAAGTCGAAAAACAAGTATTTTCTTCATGAATAGTGACTAAAGTGAGCTAAAGTGAACTAAAGTGACTAAAGTTGGGAACCCCGGAATGCAACTATTTTAGTCACTCTAGTCACTATAGGCACTTGTTATTTGTACTCCTCGTAGCTCTTCTCTTCGAACAACTTGGAGCCGGTAATTTCATTGATTTTGCGCTTCACCTCCGAGCGTTCATCGTTGATAAAGTAGACGGAGCGCGCAGTATTTACAAAATCATCCCCAAAATCCCTGGCTCTTTCCAGGTCTCTGATATGATCTTCAATCACCCAAAGTCTGGAGTTGATCTCATACAATTGAAGGTATAGCGGGTGGGTCTTCTCCATGATCGAACTCATCGCCCGGTTGACCTCTTCGTACTCATTTTTAAGGTTGGCAAGCTTCAGAGGATCGCTAATTTTGTCCAGTTTGATCTCGATGATGGAGAGTTTGTCGGCAATCTCTCCGTTCGATACTTCTAACTTCATAATCTGATTTTTTGCAAAAGTAGCATTTTTATCTTTGGGGCAGGAGCTGCTTCTTGTTATGGATTTCTGAAAACGTCGCGTGCGGATCCCTGGGCTGTCGCCAAAATCAGCATATCCGCTATGTTAACATGGGCCGGCCTGGTTATTACAAACAGGATGGTTTCGGCTACATCAGCAGGGGAGAGTGGAGTTACCCCCTTGTAAACATTTTTGGCACGCTCATTGTCCCCCTTGAAGCGAACATTTGAGAACTCTGTATCCACCATGCCCGGAGCTATGGACCCAACTTTGATTCCATAGGGCAGCAGTTCGATCCGCATCGCCTGGGTAATGGCTTCGACGGCATGTTTGGTACCACAATATACCCCCCCCATTGGATAGGACTCCTTGCCTGCCAAAGAGGAAATATTGATGATATGGCCGGTTTTGCGCTCTTTCATCCACGGTACAACCGACCGGGAAACGTAAAGCAATCCCTTGATGTTGGTGTCAATCATCCGTTCCCAGTCCTCAATTTCCCCGCTGTCGACACTCTCCAGCCCAACGGCAAGCCCAGCGTTGTTGACAAGTACATCGACAGCTTTCCAGTTGGCGGTAAGTGAATGGAGGGAGGATTGTACCTGTTCAGACTTCGTAACATCAAAACAGAGCAGGAGGCATTTTGCCTTGTACTTGCTGGACAGGACATTTTCAAGCTCAACCAGCCGCTTGTTTCTTCTGCCTGTCAGTATCAGGTCAAATCCATTGGCAGCCAGCAAGTGGGCGGTTGCCGCACCAATACCCGATGTAGCACCGGTGATAAGAGCAATTTTTGACATAGTGAATCAATATTTAGGAAGCTAATATAGAAAAAATGGCGTTCATTTTCGAAAATTCACCACAAAAGATTCAATGGATTTGACAATCTACGGTTTAGGAATGTATGGACGAATCAATTATCTTTGTCGTCAAAACATATCGGTCATGAGCGAAAACAGTCCAAAGTCATTTACCATTGATCAGATTCCTGAGCCTGATGACCTGCAAAGTGTCATCTATTCGATGCTGGCAATCCCACATCTCTCCCCGCTCAATATTTTCAACGAGTTTGCAGCCCCGGATCTGGATCCCTCCCAAATGAACAATGACAATACCGATGATTCTGGTATTTTTCAGTTGGATGATGAGGAAAAATTTTATTCACTCACCATCTATGCCGATCACCGCCGTTTGGCCGTTGATCCCTATGTTGCCGCTCAAATATTGGTAGCAAAGGCTGTCAGGCGACTGGTATGTTATGGTGCTGTACCGGTTTCGATCAGCAGCTTTATGAACCATGTGGAGTTTGCCAATCCCATTGCCCAGGAGATGGTGATGGCTGCCCGGCTTGGACTGGATGCTGCGGCCAAGAGTTTCGGATTGAAATTTTCCCAGCGAAAATTGCATTATGACTATTCAGGCGACCAGGGATTTGTTCCTCCTACTTTGATTATCAGTCTTTTTGGTAAACTAAAAAGCAGGGAACAGCTGCTACTCCCGAAATTCAGAAAAAAGGGTGACAACCTGTTGCTGATTGGAAAATCCTTCAATGATATCAATGCTTCAGAATACCTGGATTTTTACCACGAGGTCAAAGAGTGGCCTTTGATGAAATTCAGTCTCTCCACCGAAGGCCGGCTTACGGAAGTTATGAAGGAGGTGGTTCAGAAAGATTTGGTGATTTCTGCCACACCAGTAGGAATTGGTGGACTGTTTTTTACGCTGCTGCGCAACGCGCTTCCCAATGATCTCGGGTTTGACATCACCACCGATGCGGAAATCCGCAGCGATGCCTTTCTGTTTGGAGAATCGATGGGAAGATATGTAGTTTCGGTTTCGAAGGAGAAGGAGGATGAATTTGTAGACTATCTTTTCGATAGGAAGATTCCGGTAATGACCCTGGGACATGTCACCAAGGGAGAGATTCGCATTGATGATCAATCGATGGGCTTCGTCGACAAGGGGATGGTAAGCGAAATGTTAGACGACCTGGATGAGTGAAATAAAGCCCTACCGGGATTCTGCCGCCGGGAAAAAGGAGCAGATAGCGACCATGTTCGACCGGATCGCTCCGAAATATGATTTTCTCAACCATACCCTCTCACTTGGTATCGATAAATACTGGCGTCGGACCGCCATCCGGTTGATTTCAGCAGCATCTCCCGAAACAATTCTGGATGTTGCGACCGGGACCGGTGATTTTGCCATCGCCGCCCTGAAGTCGGGTGCCAAAAGCGTGACAGGAATTGACATTTCAAGGGAGATGGTGGCTGCTGGAGCGGCCAAAATTGCCAAACTTGGATTGCAGGATCGCATCCGGTTGATGACTGGTGATTCTGAAAAAATCCAGTTCCCAGATGCCAGTTTCGATGTAGCCACCGTGGCCTTCGGCGTAAGAAATTTTGAGCACCTGGGAAAAGGCCTGGATGAGCTGTTCAGGGTATTGAAAAATGGCGGTCTTCTCTGTGTCCTTGAGTTCTCCAAACCCCGTAATCCGGTGGTGAGATTTTTCTACAATTTTTACTCCAACAGCGTCATGCCCAGGATTGGAAGAGTGGTCTCAGGTGATCCTGCTGCCTATACCTATCTGCCCGAGTCGGTGGAGGGTTTTCCTGATGGAGAAAAATTCATTACTTTTATGAGGGATTCAGGATTCTGTGAGATCCGTGAATACAGGCTTACTTTTGGAATCGCAACGATTTACATTGGGGGAAAGGGGAAAGGGGAAAGGATAAAGGATAAAGGTTAAAGGTTAAGGGGTAAAGGTTAAGGGTTAAAGTATAAAGGTTAAAGTAAAAAGGAGTGTTGAAAATGGGAAACGGCAGGATACCGGCATTGTTACTTCTATTGGTTCTTTCAACTGTTGCAAGTAAACCGTTGTTCGCTCAATTGACAAAGGATCAGAATCTCTCCAGGTTCGACGAACGCCTGATCCATTTTGGGTTCTATCTGGGGGTCAATGCGATGGATTACCGTTTTGCCCATTATGAAAATGTATACCAAAACCCGGTGATGACAGATCCAGCACTGGTCGCCTATGCTGAGAAATTTTACAATGGCATTCAATCCTACAGGGCAGAGGTATACCCCTTGAATGCCGGCTTCACGGTGGGTGGAGTGGTCAGCCTGAGGGTCAACGATGTGATAGACATGCGTTGTACTCCCGGTATGTCGCTGGGATCAAAACAACTCAAATTTACGGACAACATCACCCAATACATCAATTCAGATATCGGGAAGCCAATCTATCCGGGAAGTACCTTCGAAAGATATGTGACTACTCCTTCCGCCTACATCGATTTCCCGGTAGGATTTAGGTACAAGGGATTCAGAAGCGGAAACCTGCGGCCCTACATTTACGGAGGAGCAGCCTACAGAAGGGATCTGGAAAGCAAAAGAATCTCGGAAACAGTGGTTCACCTGAAGCGAAATGGTTATTATGCTGAGGTAGCTTTTGGTTTGGATACCTATTTCCCATTTTTCAAGTTTACCAGTGAATTTCGTTTTTCTTACGGGCTCAATAACCTGATCAAGCACGATGCCAACCTGACAGATGCCACTCCGCTTCCCATATACGGGTACGTTTTCAAGGAGTTGAATTCAAATATGTTCTCTTTGATATTCTATTTTGAGTAGCCCATCCTGATCCTTTGCTGTAACGGATCGGCTCATCGTTCGTACACGAGGCATAAGATTCGGTTTGCGTTGAGAAACACGATGGCCGTAGCGTAACAAACAAACTATTTATTGGATGAAAAAAGAGCTCAATCTGGTGGTTTCACCTGCAGAGGCGGGTGAGCCAGACAGGCTAAAAGGCATTGTGGCCAGTGCAATAAAAATTGACAAGCAGCGGATATTTCAGCTCAATGTGGTCAGGCATTCGATCGATGCAAGAAACCCGCGTATCCGTATCAACCTATCCGTAGAGGTCTACATCGATGAAAACCCTGAAACAACGGGCAAGCCCCATTTTGATTATCCATATGTCGGCAACAAAAAGCCGGTCATCATCGTAGGTGCAGGCCCGGCCGGACTGTTTGCCGCCCTTCACCTGATCGAACTTGGTTTCAGACCCATCATTTTGGAACGGGGTAAGCCTGTAAGTGAACGCAAAAAGGACATTGCCGCCATTCATGGAGAGCACCTGGTCAATCCGGACTCCAACTACGGCTACGGAGAAGGGGGGGCAGGTACATTTTCTGACGGCAAGTTGTACACCCGGTCCAAGAAGCGGGGAGATGTCAGGAAAGTACTTGAAGTCCTTAATTTTCACGGCGCTCAGGACGAAATACTGGTAGAAGCCCATCCCCACATTGGCACCAACGTGCTGCCCAGGGTGATTGGATCAATCAGGGAGACCATTGAGCGATCCGGTGGAGCCTATCATTTCAACTCCAGGGTCACAGATTTAATCCTGGAGAACGATTCCATCAAAGGCGTCATTCTGCAAAACGGCGACCGCGTCGAGGGAATCGCGGTCATACTGGCCACCGGACACTCTGCCCGGGATATATACTACCTCCTCCAAAGGCGTGAGATCGCAATGGAGGCGAAGAGCTTTGCCCTGGGAGTCCGCGTAGAACACCCACAGGAGCTGATTGATAAAATTCAATACCATGGCACCAGTCGCGGGAAATACCTGCCTCCTGCGGCTTATACCATGGTGGAACAGGTGGGCGACAGGGGCGTCTACTCCTTTTGCATGTGTCCGGGTGGAATGGTGGTGCCGGCAGCTACTGCTCCGGGAGAGTTGGTGGTCAACGGCATGTCTCCCTCCAGCCGGGGCGGTAAATTTGCCAACTCGGGGATGGTCACAGAGATCAGGGCCGAAGATATCCCAAAGGAATTTCACAAATACGGACTACTGGCGGGCTTGGAATTTCAGCAGTCAGTGGAAAGGAGTTGCTTTCGTGCCGCAGACCAGAGCCAACTTGCACCGGCGCAACGGTTGGCTGATTTTGTCAGCAACAAAAAATCGTCTTCCCTGCCCGAAACTTCCTACCGCCCGGGTCTCATCACTTCCAATCCGGCCGACTGGCTGCCTGGTTTTGTCACGGCGAGGCTCCGGGAAGGACTCCTCAAAATGGGAAGGAAAAGCAATGGATACCTTACCAACGAAGCCATTGTATTGGGTGCCGAGACCCGGACCTCTTCCCCGTTGCGGATTCCAAGACTGGATGAGACACTGGAGCACATCCAAATCAAAGGGTTGTTCCCTTGCGGGGAGGGTGCCGGCTATGCAGGGGGTATTGTCTCCTCCGCGGTAGATGGGGAGAGGGTGGCAGAGATGGTGGGGAAGCTGTATAAATGAGGGAAGAAGACGAAGGGACTTGGGGACTTAGGGACCGGGAGACGATCTCTAAAAAGTGAAACGGAGAAACGGAGAGGGAAATGACGGAGAGGGAGATGACGGAAAAATGACGGAGGGAATTGGACTCCGGAGATTGAGATCACGGTGAAACGGAGAAACGGAGAGGGAAATGACGGATTGACGGAGATGACGGAAAAATGACGGAGGGATTTGGACTCCGGAGATTGAATTTATCTGGTTGCATTCGTTACCCCCGAAGGGGTTAAATGTCAATAGCCCCGGGTGGAGCGAAGCGGAACCCGGGGTAAGGAGGCAAAGGATGAAAACCGTCCGCGGTAGCATCCTGAAAATAGA
>CAZVTL010000004.1:34305-37199 GCA_964630075.1 uncultured Tangfeifania sp. | reverse complement strand
GTCAGCGCCAATGGTACTGCGTAAAGTGGGAGAGTAGGTCGCCGCCCTGTTAAACCAAGCCCCGGTTCATTTATTTGAGCCGGGGCTTTTTTTTATTTTTAGCACAAGCGCTAAAAATAAAATAGGCTATATTTGCTTTTCCAAATCGGCAAAAATCACCTTAATTGAATAAAAATGACAATCGAACAGCTCAAATCAAAGTTTATTGAGAAGTACGGCGAAGGAGAGATCAGTGGTTACTTTTCTCCCGGCCGCGTCAACCTGATTGGCGAACATACCGACTACAACGGTGGCTTCGTCTTCCCCTGCGCACTCAGCTTCGGGATCTATCTCCTGGTAAGGAAAACTGCACGCAAAACGGTAAGATTTGCCTCCATGGACATGCCCTTTGTGGCAGAAGTAAAGGTGGAAGATCTCAACAAAGCCATCGGCAAAGAGTGGGTCAACTACCCCATCGGCGTCTTCGCCCAGTTCATGAAAAAGGGACTGACCTTCGATGAAGGGGCAGATTTGCTCTTCTACGGCGATGTCCCAACCGGGGCCGGACTCTCCTCTTCAGCAGCACTGGAAGTGGTGACAGGTGTAATGATCAACGACCAGTATGGATTTGGCATCGACAAGGTGGAACTCGCACTGATGGGCCAAAAAGCCGAACACGAATATGCACTGGTCAATTGCGGCATCATGGACCAGTTTGTCTCTGCCATGGGGAAAAAGGATTTTGCCGTCTTCCTCAACTGTGACACCCTCTCCTATGAATTGGTTCCTGTTGTCCTGAAAGGTGTTAAAATTGTCATCAGCAATACCAATAGTCCGCACAAACTGGACTCCGGAAAATACAACGAAAGAGTGGCCGAATGCCAGGCTGCCGTGAAGGCGATTCAACCCTACAAAAATATCTCCGCCCTGGGTGAACTCTCCTGGGAGGATTTCCTGAAAGTAGAAGACAAAATCGAAAATGTGACGGTTCGCAACCGGGCACGCCACGTGGTAAGCGAGATCAAACGGACGGAAGATGCCGTAAGGGCCTTGAAAGCCGGTGATCTCACCAGTTTTGGCCAATTGATGAACGGTTCCCACGACTCATTGCGCGATGATTATGAAGTAACCGGAAATGAACTCGACACCATGGTGGAAGAGGGCCGCAAAATTGAGGGTGTAATCGGAACCCGCATGACAGGCGGTGGCTTCGGCGGATGCACCGTTAGCCTGGTCAAGGATGCAGCAGTGGATACCTTCATTGACCAGGTGGGCAAGAACTACCAGGCCAAAACAGGATTGAAACCTGTTTTCTATGTAGCCGAAATTGGCGATGGCGGGAAAAAACTATTTTAATTATTGCAACCAAGTCTTGGTTGGTAATGAATGACATAGTGATATTACTTTGCGTTCCTTGCGTTCTTTGCGCGACATTACCTCCAAGAAACTCAATACAGAAATTACTTATTTAAACTTTGAACCATGACAAAAACTGAATCAGGTAACAAGTATTTGTTTCCTTTGATCGTGATGGCCTCCCTCTTTTTCCTTTTTGGCTTCATCACGACCATGAACAATTCGACCATCGATTTCCTGAAGAATGCCTTTGGCTTGAATGACGTGCAAAAGCAGCTTCCCAATACCTTTTTCTACGGAGCCTACATCCTCTCCATTCCTGTGGGATTGATGCTGATGAAGATCGGCTATAAAAACGGTGTACTGATGGGACTTGCCCTGATTGCACTGGGATTTTTCCTTTGTATCCCTGGCGTAGGAATGGGTTATTACGGCTTCCTAAGTGCCGTATCCGTGTTCGCCATTGGTGTAGTTATCCTGCAGGTAGTTGCCGGACCCTATGTCAACGCGATGGGTAGCCCTGAAACGGCCGCCAGCCGGCTCACGCTGACCAACGCCCTCAACTCAGTGGCCACGGTGATTGCACCGATCTTTGTCTCCCTGTTGCTGGTAACGCCCAAAATTGAGGCAGGCGCAAAGATGGAGAATGCAGACATCCTTGCCATTGTAAAGGGCCCCTTCCTGATGATCGGAGTGGTTACGCTGGCCATCCTGGCCATCATGTTTTTCCTGAAACTTCCTGAGATCAAGGAGGAGGAAGTTAGCGCTACCGGTGATGTAAAGAAATACAAATCAAGTGCTTTCAAATATACCCACGTCTGGCTCGGCTCCCTCGCCATCTTTTTCTACATGGGAGTTGAGATCGGTATCTCCAGCTTCTTTCCCGATTATGCAGCCCATCTCCAACTGAAGGATATCTCTGCGATCGATATGCTGAAATACTACTGGGGCGGTTTGATGGTTGGCCGTATCCTCGGAATCTTCATCCTTCAGAAATACAAAGCCCGCCAGATCCTTACCATTTGCTCCTTCGGTGGCGCCGTGCTGCTGGCCGCTTCATTTGCCATGGGTGCAACCGCTCCAGTGGTAGCCATGTGGCTCTTCCTTGGAACCGGATTGTTCCACTCCATCATGTGGCCGGTGATTTATAACCTTGCCCTCGAAGACCTGGGTCCGCTGGCCAAAGTAGCTTCCGGTGTGATTGCCACCTCTGTGATCGGTGCCGCTATCCTGACCCCCATCATGGGAGCCATCAAATCGGCTACCGGATCTGTGGTGATTGCCGTCAGCACCATGTTTATCTACTATTCCTACCTGGTGTTCTTTGCCCAGAAGGGATCGAAGATCAGGTAATCTTTCTGTCGCCTATTTTAGAGAAGCCATCCGGGGAATCGGGTGGCTTTTTTTGTAGCGAAAAACCCATTTCCGGTGCCGAAAAATGAATTGCCCCTGACGCAATGTCAGTGGTAAGGAGCGAAAAATCATCTGTCTGCTCCGAAAAATGAAGTGGAGGGAGCGAAAAATCATCTGTCTGCTCCGAAAAATGAAGTGGAGGGAGC
>CAZVTL010000004.1:4334-34205 GCA_964630075.1 uncultured Tangfeifania sp. | reverse complement strand
GAAAAGTCATCTGTCTGCTCCGAAAAATGAAGTGGAGGGAGCGAAAAGTCATCTGTCTGCTCCGAAAAATGAAGTGGAGGGAGCGAAAAGTCATCTGAACTTTTCTAACTTTACCTCAAGCAACCAACTATTAAATCATGAATACATTGATGCGTTGTACCTTGTTTTTTGCAGGATTTGTAACCTGCCATCTTGCATTGGGTGCCTCCAAGCCCAAACCAACCAACATCATCGTCGTCTTCATCGACGACATGGGGTATGGCGATCTGGGCTGTTATGGCGCCACCGGATACAAAACCCCCAACCTCGACCGGATGGCCGCCCAGGGAGTCAGGTTCACCAACTTTGTCTCGGCCCAGGGCGTTTGCAGCGCCTCCCGCGCCGGCATCATGACTGGCTGCTACCCCAACAGGCTGGGCATCTCCGGGGCCTTGATGCCCGACAGCAAAATCGGATTGAATCCGGAGGAGGAGACCATGGCCGAAGTATTAAAAAAGCAGCAATACAAAACTGCGGCCATCGGGAAATGGCACCTGGGTCACCTCAGGGAGTTTCTTCCGTTGCAGCAAGGTTTCGATGAATACCTGGGACTCCCCTACTCCAACGATATGTGGCCGGTGGGTTTTGATGGGCTGCCGGCTGCTCCGAATACCAACAAGGCGCGCTATCCGGTGCTTCCGCTGATCGAAGGGAATGAAAAAGTCAGGGAGATGAAAACCCTTCAGGACCAGTCTGAACTGACCACCTTGTACACCGAAAGGGCCGTTAAATTCATCACCGAAAACAAAAAAAATCCCTTCTTTATCTACCTGGCCCACTCCATGTGCCACATTCCCCTGGCCGTATCCGGAAAGTTCAAAGGGAAGAGTGAGCAGGGATTGTTTGGGGATGTGATCATGGAGATCGACTGGTCGGTGGGCGAAATCATGAAAACCCTTGAGAAAAACGGAATCGAAAAAAATACACTGGTCGTTTTCACCTCGGATAATGGTCCCTGGCTCAACTTCGGCAACCATGCCGGATCAGCAGGAGGCTTGCGCGAAGGGAAAGGGGGAAGCTTCGAAGGTGGCCAACGGGAGCCCTGCATCATGAAATGGCCCGACCAGATTGCCGCCGGCACCATCTGCAACCGGCTGGCCTCCACCATCGACCTTTTGCCAACATTTGCCGAGATTGCCCAGGCTGATCTTCCCAAAAAGAAGATCGATGGAGTCAGCATTCTTCCTTTGCTGAAAGGGGTTCCCGATGCCAATCCGCGCGAATCGTTCCTCTATTACTACCGAAAAAACAGCCTCGAATGCGTACGAAAAGGCACCTGGAAACTGGTCTTTGCCCATCCGGGCCAGACTTACCATGGTTTTGAACCCGGGAAGGATGGATTTCCAGGCAAGACCGATGGTAATTTCAAATTTGAGGAGGGTTTGTATGACCTGCGCCGCGACCCGGGAGAGCAATACGATGTAAAGGCATTTTATCCCGAAGTGGTGGCCGAACTTAAAAAAATTGCTGACGAAGCCCGTGAAGACCTGGGGGATGACCTTACCAACAGTCCGGGCAAAAACAGACGCGAACCAGGAAAAGCAAAATAACCGGAAAAATGGCGAACCGCATTACCACATTGATCCTCACGATTGGTACCTTCCTCAGCTTGGGTGCTGCACGGTCAGGCCCCGCTGACCAATCCGGAGGGACCCCGCTGAAGCTTAAAATTCTGAGCTACAATGTAAAAAATGGCGTTGGGCTCGACAAAGTCACCGATTACGACAGGGTAGCCAATGTGCTTAAAATGATGGATGCAGATGCCATTGCCATCCAGGAGCTGGACAGTGCCACCTCCCGCAGCAAAGGAGTAGTTGTATAGAAAGAGCTGGCGGCAAAAACCGGCATGCATCCAACCTACAGTGCCTCCATTGATTTCCAGGGAGGGAAATATGGCGTGGGCATGCTGACGAAAGAGCAACCTATCTCATGGAAAAAGATCCCCTTACCAGGAAGAGAGGAGCGGCGAAGCCTGTTGCTGGTAGAGCTAAAGGAGTATGTGGTCTGTTGCACACACTTCTCCCTGACAGGGGAAGACCGGTTGGCTTCGGTGGATCTGATCAACGAAGCCACCAAAGCCTATGCAAAACCGGTTCTGCTGGCTGGAGACCTGAATGCGGAGCCGGGAACCGCTGTCACAAAGAAACTGGAGGAACATTGGACGATGCTTTCCAACCCCAGGGAGATGACCTTCCCGGCCAACAATCCGAGCAGGTGCATCGATTACATTTTGCTCCGAAAGGATGCAAACTACCGGATAACCTCCATGGAAACACAGGTAGGAGCTGAACCTGTGGCTTCAGACCACCGGCCCCTGTGGATAAAAATTACGCTGCAAAAAGAGAGACAGAAAGCTGAAACCAACAACCATTGAACCATACAAGACCTTGCTACTTATGAAGAAACTGATCTCATTTGTCCTCCTTTTCGTCTTCATAGCTTCCCGGACTTTCGGACAAGCTGCTTACGAAGACGAAAGATATGTCCCTGAAACAGATCCGCTGGTACTGAAAAAAGTGGCAGAATGGCAAAACCTGAAGTTCGGCCTCCTGATGCACTGGGGCACATACAGCCAATGGGGAATCGTCGAGTCTTGGTCGTTGTGTCCGGAAGATGAAGGGTGGTGCGTTCGTGAAAAAGGGTCCAACCCAACTGACTATTTTACCTATAAAAAAGAGTATGAAGCACTCCAGACCACCTTCAATCCTGTCGCCTTTGACCCGGCCAAATGGGCATCTGCTGCCAGGGAAGCCGGTATGAAGTACGTGGTTTTCACCACCAAGCACCACGACGGATTTTGCATGTTCGACAGCAAATTCACCGATTACAAGGTCACTTCTGCGAAAACCCCCTTCCACACCAATCCCAAAGCAAACATTGCCAAAGAGGTGTTCGGTGCCTTTCGCAACGAAGGGTTTTGGACGGGTGCCTATTTCTCCAAACCCGACTGGAACCATCCAAATTACTGGGATCCAACCTTCCCGCCACTTGACAGGAATGTCAATTATGATCCGGCTGCTTACCCGGATAAGTGGAACAAATATGTTGAGTTTACCCACAACCAGATCATGGAACTGATGTCGGACTACGGCAAAATGGACATCCTCTGGCTGGACGGAGGCTGGGTAGCCAAAGGCACAAAGGAGGAGATAGCCGGTTGGTACAAGACACAGGTGGCCGACAATCCATCCGGATTTATCAAGCACAGGATGGTAAACCAGGATATCCGGATGGATGAACTGGCGGCCAGGGTAAGGACCCAACAGCCCGGATTGATCGTGGTAGACCGCGCCGTCCACGGCAAAAACCAGAACTACCTAACTCCGGAGAACCGGATTCCTGACAAGACCCTGCCTTATCCCTGGGAATCCTGCATCATCTCGGGCGGAGGCTGGTCATTCACCTCCAATGCCAAATACATGAGTGGCCGCGAAGGCATTCATACCCTGGTTGATATTGTTGCCAAAGGAGGTAATCTTTTGCTGAACATTGCCCCGGGGCCTGATGGAACCTGGCAAAAGGGGGCCTATGACCTGCTTAAAGAATATGGCAGCTGGCTGAAAACAAACGGAGAGGCAATTTATGGCAGTAAAGCGATCGCCCCCTTCAAGGAACAGAATATCTGCATGACCCAACAGGAGAATGGAAACGTCTATTTCATCTATCTGACAGGGAAAGAGGAGCATGAGCTGCCTGCCACAATCAAAGTGACTTCAATGCAACCCACCAAGGATGCCAAAATTACCATGCTGGGAAGTAAAACATCCTTAAAATGGAAAAAGGAGGGCAAGGGTTTCATCGTAACCATTCCCGAAAATCTAAGAAAAAACAAGCCTTGTAATTATGCCTGGACGATCAAGGTGTCAAAAATAAGCCATGAATGACAAACTAAAGATTTGCCTGGGAGCAGCCGCCCTGCTCTTCCAACTGCCGGCCAGCAGCCAGTCGGGCGCACGGCCCAATATCCTCTTCCTCTTTGCCGACGACCAGCGTGCCGATGCCTTGGGCTGCGCCGGCAATGGCTACATCAAAACACCCAACATTGACCGGCTGGCACAAAATGGGGTAAGGTTTTCGAACAGCTATGTGATGGGAGGTCACCACGGGGCCATCAGCGCCCCCAGCCGGGCGATGCTGATGAGCGGAAAGAGCCTTTTCCATGTCTACGACAAGTTGGAGGGGGTACAAACCATGCCCGCCTATTTCGCCAAACATGGCTATGAAACCTTCGGTACCGGGAAATGGCACAATGGGAAAAGCACCTTTGAAGCAACCTTCCAAAAAGGTAAAAATGTGATGTTGGGTGGGATGGGTGATCATTACAAACTCTCCTGCCAGGATATGGGTGAAGATGGAAAGCTTGCTCCGGCAGTTACCGACGGTTTCTCGACGGATCTGTTTGCAGGAGCCGCCAGGGATTATCTGACAGAATATTCCAACGGGAATCGAGCGAATCCGTTTTTCTGCTATGTGGCCTTCACGGCACCACACGATCCCAGGTCACCGCGCGCGGATTATATAGGCATGTATCCGGATGCAGCTATTCCAGTACCCGGAAACTTCAAAAGCATACATCCCTTCGCCTATGATCAAATGACAGTGAGGGATGAGCACCTGGCTCCCTGGCCCCGGACACCGGAGATCATCCAAGCCTCCCTGGCAGACTATTATGCGCTCATCTCCCACCTGGATGCAGAAATTGGAACCCTTGTAAAACTCCTGAAAGAGAAGGGGTTGATTGAAAATACCCTGATCGTCTACGCTGCCGACAATGGTCTGGCCATCGGAAGTCATGGCTTGCTCGGCAAACAGAGCCTCTACGAACACAGCATGAAGGTCCCACTGATAATTGCAGGTCCGGGTATTCCGAAGGAGAAGGTTTCGGCAGCATTGGTCTACCTGTTCGACCTCTTTCCGACGCTTTGTGCTGCAGGCAAACTGCCTGCCCCTGACGGGGTCGACGGGAAGAGCCTCCTGCCGGTAATCACCGGCAAGGTGGATGGTGTAAGGAGTTCTCTCTACACTGCCTACCGCAACTCTGTCAGGGCAGTCCGGACCGACGAGTGGAAGCTGATTCGATATCCCCAACGAAATTATACCCAGTTGTTCAACCTGAAGAAGGATCCGCTGGAGATCAACAACCTGGCTCTCCTTCCGGAAAACAAGGCAAAAGTGGAGGAGATGATGGCGCTATTGCTGGAAGGGTACAAAGCCACGGATGATACAGCGACACTCTATCCCAAAAAATTCCTGCCGCTGGAATTCGATTTCACCAAATTGAAGCAACAACCCGACCAATGGCAGCCTGAATATACCCTTAAAAAATACTTCAAGGGATCGGAGGTTGTGAAATAGCAGGAAAGAATGTTGTAAATTCATGCTTGCCGGTAATGTGCTGATTTGTCAGGTCGCGCAAAGAACGCAGAGAACGCAAAGTGTATTATTTAATATCTTTGCGCTCTCTGCGTCTTTGCGCGACATTTTAAAATAAACACAGAACTCCATGCTCAATTTCTGGCAATCCCTTCCAAAACCCTTCTTCGCCCTCGCACCCATGGAGGATGTGACGGATACCGTCTTTCGAGAAGTGGTGGCCGGAATGGCTGATCCAAAATACCTGCAGATTCTTTACACCGAATTTGCCTCGGTAGATGGCCTCAACCATCCGGTTGGCAAGAAAAATGTGGCGCACCGCCTGCTGGTCAGTGATACCGAAAGGGCACTGCTGAAAGAGAAAAATATCAAACTGGTGGTACAGATCTGGGGCAAAAATCCTGAATTGTTCCACAAAATTGCCCGGGAGATTACAGCCGAATTTGACTGTGATGGAATTGATGTGAACATGGGATGCCCGGTGAAGAAAGTGGTGAAGAACGGCTGCTGTTCTGCCCTGATCGACCAGCCGGAGCTGGCAAAGGAGATCATTTTGGCTACCAAGGAGGCAACCCACCTGCCGGTCTCCGTAAAAACAAGAACTGGCATCCGTTCCCACGAGACGGAAAGATGGATGACTACCGTAATGGAAACGAAACCTGCAGCGGTGATTTTGCATGGTCGTACCCAGAAGCAGCAGTCGGACGGACTGGCCGACTGGGACGAAATCGCCAAAGGTGCTGCAGTGAGGAATCTGGTGAGTCCGGGGACCCTGTTTATCGGGAATGGCGACGTTTCCTCCGTGGCACAGGGGACAGAACTGGCAGAAAAACATGGACTCGACGGCATTATGGTGGGCAGGGGCATATTTCACAATCCCTGGTTCTTTCGGCCCAACCATCCGGCACCAGGAAAAAAAGAGCGGCTTTCCAGGTTACTGTTCCACACCAGGCTGTTTGAAAAGACCTGGGCAAGCAGAAAGAGCATCAACATCCTGAAGCGCTTCTACAAGATTTACACCAGTGAATTTACCGATGCCTCCAAGCTTCGGGTGCTTTTGATGGAGGCCCGGAGTTATGATGAGATATACCGGATTTTGGACAGCGAACTTAATGTTTGAGCATCATGGAACAGCTGATTGCTACCATCGAACTGGCCCTGATCATTGTTTTGCCGCTGATTCTGTTCTACAGGCAGATGAAGCTGGCTCCAGGAAAAATCTTTCTGAAGGTGGTGCTCCTATACCTTACCTGGTTCTTTACCTATGCGCTGCTGCATGAATTGTGCCATGTATGCGGATCATGGATTACCGGTGCCGAAATTGTGGAACACCGTCTCGTGCCACATTATTGGGAGGGTGATTACAAGAATGCCTATGTGAAATCCATCTTTACCAATGACACCCAGGGATTCATCTCTCCTTTCTCGCCCTATTTCAGGGACCTGATCTTCCTGGGAACAGGTTATTTTCTGCTGCGCAGAAGAAAACTTACGGGCTCATTTGCAGATGGACTGATCATTGTGTTGTTTGTGCTGAGCCCAATCTATGATGTGTTCAACAACTATTTTGGCTTCGTACTGGGTGCACGCAACGATTTCAACGCGATGAACAAAGTGGCAGGCATGGTTTGGACCAATGCCATCGGCCTCCTTTTTACCCTGACAGGCATATATATTGTGGGATGGCTATTTGTCAAGCTTAAAAAACTTGCGGATATTTGAAAGATAAAATAGTTACCAAAAACTGATTGACATGAAAGCAATGGCCTTAACCGGTATCCGGCAGATGGAGTTACTCGAACTCCCCATGCCACAAATCACAGCAGAAACCGATGTACTTATCAGGATGAAGGTAGTCGGCGTTTGCGGCTCGGATGTCCACTACTATACCAATGGAAAGATCGGTAGCCAGGTGGTGCACTATCCCTTCCCGGTAGGGCATGAAGGTGCCGGTGAAGTGGTGGCAGTTGGTTCGGCGGTCACCCGTGTCAAACCGGGCGACAGGATTGCCATTGAGCCCGCCATGCCATGTGGTGTGTGCGACCAATGTCGGGTTGGCCGGCCACATACCTGCCGTAAATTGCGGTTCCTGGGTTGCCCAGACCAGGCCGATGGTTGCCTTGCCGAATACATCGTCATGCCCGAAGAGAGTTGTTTCCCGGTAGCAGATCACCTCAGTTATACGGAAGCTGCCATCAGCGAACCGTTGGCCATTGGACTCTATGCCGTCAATCAATCCATCCCGCTGAAAGGGGCCACGATTGGGATCCTTGGTTTTGGACCTATCGGAATGAGCGTTCTACTGGCCGCCAAAGCCAAGGGAGGCGAGAATTTCTTTGTGACCGACCTGGTACCCGAACGACTCCAGCTTGCCAGAGAGTGTGGGGCGGTCTATACCGGAAGTCCTGAAAAAACGGATGTAGTGGCTGAAGTAAAGGCGAAAGAACCTTTGCTGCTGGATGTTGTCTTCGAATGCTGCGGAAAGCAGGAGGCGATCGACCAGGCTGTGGAGATGCTCAAGCCGGGAGGTAAACTCATGGTAATTGGCATTCCCGAATTCAGCCGCTGGAGTTTCCCCGTTGACCAGAGCAGGCACAAGGAGTTGTGCATCCAAAACGTCAGGCGTCAGAACCACTCCCTGGAAGAGACCCTCGAACTAATGGAGAGCGGCAAGATCGATGTCGGCAAAATGCATACCCACCGTTTCCCCTTCTCCCAAACCAAGGAGGCGTTCGATCTCGTAACAGCCTACAAGGACGGAGTCATGAAGGCAATGGTCGATTTTGATTGATCCTTTGGCATTATGAGATTAAGCAGCAGGTTTTATCCGTTCAATGATTGAATAAGCCAGATTGAACCCTTCAGCAATGACCCTAGCATCTTTGACACCATCGTAATAACCGTTAAGGTGCAGAATCTTGTAGGCAGAATTGAGATAATTGAGTAGCTTTCTGTCAATTCCGGCAATCGCATCCTCGTAGTATTCTATATCTTTTCTCCCTTTTTTCGTGTCAATTCCTTTCAGCAGCAAATATCCGTCCAAAGCTTTCAGTACACCATTGTAGGCGGTGCCGCAAGCGTTCTTGACATATTTTTCATCTACATAGAAACGATCTTCCTTCCCTGCTTTTTTTAGCGTTTCCTTGGCATTCTCCATGTAACGGATCGCTTCGTTGTAGTAGGTTGTCCTGATTCTATTTTGCTCCCTGATGACCATTTTGTCTATTTTTACAAAGTTATGGCAATCTGTTCAGATTAAGTAATTTAATTGCCGATTTTTTTTTAGGATTCCGGAACTGGATTTACCAAACCAGATTGGCTTAAGTTCCAAGAACAATGTAATGTCGTAGTTAAATGTCTCTCTTTCCCGCTTACTTACCAATAGTATCGCGCAAAGCACGCAAGGATCGCAAAGAAAAAAATGCGACATTTACAATTGTGCATTGCTTAAGAGGTTCTCAAATCCCAATCTTTGTCAACTCCGCACCCAGTTTAGGCAATCCCCCGTCGGCGCTGGTCTGCAACCAATGCCCTTACAAATCCTCAAACCTACTTTCAGGTGACGCTGAGTTACCCCATCAGTGGCAACTACCGGCTGATGGCAAACGGAATCTTCAGACTAAAGGCAAAATTCCGCCCCGGATTGAAATAGCCTGCCTCCTTCAGGGTGGAAAGGTGATCAATGTACTTGATATCGAAAATGTTGTTGATCGTCAATCCCAATTCAACCGGCTGGTTGGATACTTTGACCGTGGCACCGATTCCCGCATCAAAAAGGGTATAACCCGGCGTTGCCTCCTCCTCATGGGCCAGATTGTTCTGGTCAAAGGCATGAAGGGCACTGAATTTCAGGTAGCCATTTTCCAGTAATCCGAGTCGCTTCTTTTCACCCCTGATTTCAATCCTCAATTTGTGGGCCGGGATGAGCGGCAGATAATCGCCATTCTCTTTCTTCCCGGTTACGGAGGTATAGGTGGTCTCGAAATGGAGCCATTCTACCGGTTTCGGATGGATGTGCACAACTGCCTCTCCGCCATAGAGTCCTGCATTGGCCTGCAGATACTTGTAAACTGGGAATCCGTCTGCGCTTTCGGTGCCTGTAGGTGACAGAAAGATGTAGTCATTGATCTTGTTGTAGAATCCAGCCAGGTCAAACGAAATATGGTCGATGTGGTAATGGAGGCTCAGGTCACTCCCGTAGGCCCGCTGTGGTTTCAGCGCTGCATTTCCCTGCTCGTAGCGGTTCTCATGCAACCCGTTGGAGGTGAGTTCTGCCAGGTTCGGCGCCCTGAAGGCTGCGGAGAAATTGGCCCTAAAAAACAGGATGTCATGCAAGTCGTATGTGGCTCCCAATGATCCGCTGAAGCTGTCGTAGGTGTTGGAAACAGCAGGGTGATAAGCTGGATCGGATAGGTCTCCATAGGACTCCGTATCGATCAGCCGGTGGTCGAACCTGGCACCCCCCTGTACCTTGAGGGTCTTGAAAAAGTTGTACTGCAACAAGGTAAATCCCGAGTAATTTTTGGTTACGGCATCGGGAAGCAAAATGGTTTCTCTACCGTGAAGGTTCTCATTGTGTTGGTCAAATCCCTGAAATCCTACAATGTATTCGCCATTCTTGGCAGAGGGCAGATAGAGTTTTGTTTCGTAGGTCAAAGTGGATAATCCCATCTCAATAAATGGATCCTCTCTTTCATCGTAATGCAGCAAGTTGGCTTTCTGCAGGGCTGCATTGACTTCGAGTTTGTATTTTCCGAGGTAGAGTTTATTATGGGAAGAGAGCAGCCGGTTACCAAAAGTCTGGTACCAGATCTCGCTCTTCCGGCCTCTTTCAGTGATCAACGGAATGACATCCGGCTCCACCAGACCCAGCTTTTGCAGGCCCGCATCATAGAAGAGCTTAAAGGATCCTATCTTTCCGGTATAGCCGGCATTCGCTTTGAATGACCATTCGTTGAACCGTGAGTTGGGCACCAAGGTGCCTCCTCCCTGAAGGTAGTCGGCATTGGATTTTCCTCCGCCACGGAGTCCCCAGAAAAAATGGCCTGAAGTGCCTCTGACACCCAGGTTGGAAACTGCCCCCAACGAGTTGGAATAGAGTTGGGTATTGAAATCCCCCTGGATCTGCCCCACTGGTGCAGGCTTCTCCTTCACAAAATCGATCACGCCGCCTATGGCATCGGAGCCATAAAGCAAGGAGGCAGGACCTTTGATGACCTCCACGCTCTCGATGCCAAATTCATCAATCCCCATTGGGTGGTGGTCGGAATATTGGTAGTTCTCGAACCTGACCCCATTGCTCAAAACCAGGATGTCGTTCATGGCCAGTCCTCTGATGACGGGTTTGGAGATTCCATTCCCCTTTGAAATCATGTCGACACCCGGAATCCTGGTAAGGGATTCGGCAAAATTTGGAGTACCGGAACTGCTGATCACCCCCGATTTGATCACATCGATCTTCACTGCATTTTCATGTTGTGTGGAGTTGTATCCGCCAACCACCACCACTTCCTGGGTCTCGATGGGAGCAGGTTTCAGCATGATGTTGACGTGAATAGGAGATCCGTTTGTGACAACTGTCTCCAACCTGCTGTTGTATCCCATATAGGAATATTGAATTTTCAAGGAGCCGCTCGGAAGCCCCTTGAGCAGGTAATCTCCTTTGAAATCGGATACCGTACCCTTGTGGTGTTCCGGTATGTAAACTACAGCACCGATCAATGGCTCTCCTTGCGGAGTCGTAATTACTCCGGAAAGCTCGTTTTGACCAAAGAGGGAAACTCCTGAAAATAGCAGGAGTAGGGAGAAATATATTTTGCTCATCTTTTGATTTTTTTGATCGTACAAAGAATTTATCACATGGACATTCCAGGTAGGGAGAAGTTGAACCATGGATATTTGAAGTGAAAATTACCGTTGGTGAAAATACCCGGCACCTCCCAAAGGCTGAAACTTAGGTGGTACTGCCCGCCAGAAACGGTTTATAGCAACCGGCAACAATCCGGCAGAAAGTGCCAGGTTGCTCCAGCGGAAATGCAGTGTGCTGAATTTTATGTTTGCTGGGGAGTTTTAAACCAAACTGAAAACAGGTGGGCCGCGTACAGAGGCAACCTGAATGCAGAAGTTGATGAATGGCGCACTGTAGTTGATAACAAGCTTCTCAAAAGTAACGAGAATGGGCGCATTTATTCTTGTCTGAGGCTGATCGGAAAAGAGTGGGAAATGGAATTCACAAACCGCGCAGACCTCATGCGATTCGTGCATGGAAGTACCATCGCTGGCATGAAAATCTACCACTTCATCATGGTGGTGATGAAACTGGACAGCGGTTGGATAGAGAAACAACCAGAGCAGTATAAGCGGCAAAATATTTTTAAGGCAGACTTTCAATTGCGCAACAATGGGTTTCCTAACCTATAACGTACCATGAAGCCGAAGGGTTTCACCTCTGCCCCAAACTCATGTTCTTAAACGCCGAGATATCAATCAACCCATTGGTATCGTTGTCGAAACTGATCTGGATGCTGTCGCCTGCCATGGTCACCGGCATTTCGTTCGAGATCTGGGAAGAGCCAATGAAGATGTTGTTCATTCCGGCTACGGTGAAATAGTAGAAACTGTTGCCATTTTTGGTGTCCGACTGGATACGGTTGACCACCGTTTTCAGCAGCATCTTGTTGGTCACATTTTTGGGATTGATTTTATTCCCGGCCATGTTGTAGGCATTCTTGTAGGCCATCAGTGTCTCTACCAGCGTATTGCCCACACCGACAATGGTATAGTCCTCGATGGCTACCATGGCAAACATTTTCACCAGTCCGCCGTTGTCCTTGAGCGTCATCATGTAGGTCGGAATGTTGTTGATGTTGTAGGGGATGGGGAGTGAAGAGGTGTAACGCTTCTCCTGTACCTTGCCCACGGCCGAATTTTCGGCGGCAAATTCGGTAGCTCCGCTTTGCTTGTACCAGACTGCTTTTTTGGTCCGTGTATCGATCAAGACAAAACCTACCGTAGCCTCATCGGCTCCTACAGAGGTAAGACCGGTATACCAGTAGGACCGGTTGTCTTCTCCGTAGACCAGGGAGAGCTTTTGGGTGATCTGCAGTTTATTTTCGTTGGAGAAATTCCAGAATCCTTTGACAAAATTGCCCCAGTCGTTGAGCTGCTCCGCTACAAATTGATCAGGCTGAATCCGGTCAATCCATGCCGGCGCCTGCTCAGTGGAGTATTCCGTGCATTTCCCGGTCTCTGTATCAACAACCACTACGCCAACGGCATCATCCCCATAGAAGCCAATCTTCTTTTGGTATTTGGTAATCACCCAGTAGGGATTGCCTTCGTCGTCAATTTCAAAAGTATAATCGGTTAAACCTGTTTTGAAGAAACCGCTAAAGTAGAGGTGCCGTTCCAAATAGTCGCCGAAGAAGGCCTCCGGCTGGTATTTGATGATGGCCTTTTTCCCATTGATCTCCTGCACCAGTTTGACATCCCTTTCGTTGCAAGCGTTGACCATGACATAACCATTGGTTCCTTCACTGTTCTTGTTCCATTTGAAGAAGCCCGAATGGAGCAATGGTGCTACCCAATAGAGATCATTTTTTACTTTTTGAATGTGGAATGTACCCAAACGTACCTGGCTTCCCAGGGCAGGTTGCGCTCCAAGCACTTTGTCACCCAACAGGTTGGCGAGCGGTTCGTCTACCACCCTGATCTTCTCGATCGAGATGGGGGCCATGTGGGTAGAGAGGTTCTCCCCTATCTCCACTGTGCCGATCAATCCCCTGTAATCGCTCCACCTGAACAAGGACCAGGAGAGGACGGCAGGTACCACTGTCATGTAGCACAACAATGCGATAAAGATCCATTTGGGAACCGCCATGCTGGTCAGCAACTTCAATGCCTGCATCTCATTGGTCACCTGCGGGACCATGCGGAGATTCATGATGACCCAAATCAAAGTCAATGCTCCGATCAGGACAGGAAAACCCGGAAATCCAAAGGCTAAAACCGGCATCTGGGTGTAAAGGGCGATCAGTGCTACGATGAGCAGGATGACAATCTGGGTGACTCGTTTCATTATGAATCAGATTAAAGTTTGAAGCTCAAATTTAAGCAAATAAATTCGTAAGTGATGGGATTTGAAAAGGGGATTAAAAACTGATGAGCCAGCTACAACAAGGCAGCTTTTAGGTACAAAATTGCCTCCTCTCTGGAGACAAAATACTGTTTGCCTTGACTTTTTCATGTTTTAAAGAAATATTTGCTTCGATTATTTCACTATTTATTGTTATATTTGCCTTGACTTTTTCATGTTTGATACATATGTCTGCCTTGATTATTTCACGAATACAAAACCAAAACAATGCAAAGATCTATATTTCAATCATTAATAGAATGGAAAAATAGCAGTCCGCACAAAGTACTGTTGCTTAGAGGAGCACGACAGGTTGGCAAAACTTTTGTTGCAAGGGAACTTGGCAAGACATTTACCCATTTCGTGGAGGTGAATTTTGAGCGCGATACGGATGTACAGCTTTTCTTTGAACAGAATTTTGATCCTGAGAGAATATGCAGCAGCCTTTCTACCTATTATGGAATACCCATTGTAGCGAAACAGACCCTTCTCTTCTTCGATGAAATACAGGCATGCCCCAAAGCCATTCAGTCGCTACGATTTTTCTATGAATCGAAACCAGATTTGCATGTCATGGCTGCCGGCTCCCTGCTGGAATTCGCATTGGCTGATTTATCCTCCTTTGGGGTAGGAAGAATTCGCTCCCTTTTCCTCTATCCAATGTCGTTTGATGAGTTTTTGCATGCCCATAACGAAGGTAAACTGGTCGATCTGAAAAAACAGGCAACCTCTGAAAACCCATTGAATCAAGTATTTCACAAAAAACTCATTGAATATCTGAAAAAATTTCTCTTGACAGGTGGCATGCCTGAAGTGGTTAGCACCTATCTGAAAAATGGCTCAAATCCAGAAGCCGTTCAAAAGATATTGGCCGATATCATGGTGTCACTTTACGATGATTTTGTAAAATATAAAAAGCGTTCGCCAGTGCTCCGGCTAAGGGAAGTACTGGATTCAGTCCTGCAGCAGGCTGGTGGAAAATACATCTACTCGAAGGCAGGCGAATCGATCAACGTATCCCAGGCCAAAGAGGCCATTGATCTGCTGGAAATGGCGGGCTTGGTACATAAAATTTACCATACTTCAGGGCAGGGAAGTCCCCTGGGTGCAGGAGCCAATCACAAAATTTTCAAGGTATTGTTCCTTGATTCCGGTCTTCTGCAACAAAGTGCCGGTCTGAGGTTGGCTGACTATTTGGTGGCTCAGAATACAGAAATGCTCAACAAAGGGCGCATTGCCGAGATTTTTGCCGGACTCGAAATGATCAAATATGAAGCAGCAGAGAACCGGCCTCAACTCTATTACTGGCACCGCGAAAAGAGGGGTAGCACTGCAGAGGTAGATTACCTGTTGAATGACAATGGGATCATAAAGCCGGTAGAAATAAAATCCGGCACCAGCGGGAAGATGCAGAGTCTGCATCAATTTCTCAACGAAAGAGAGGGATCCAGGGGAATCAGAATCTCTATGGAAAATTTTGGTACTTACGATAAGATTGATGTCATCCCGCTCTATGCGATATCCAATCTGTTCGAAAGCAAAGTGTAACTCACCCAGTCACCTATGTGGCGGAGTGAAGATCACCCCAGTATCATCTTGCTGATGTAAATATCCTGAAAATCAGGGAAGCCTTCCAGGTTGATGTGGCCGGTTTTGGCAAGAATTTCGGTGGCAGACTCCCCGTTCCCGAAGAGGAACATCTTGGCCCCGATCAGTGCGGTATTCCCCATTTTATGCAATTTCTCTTCCGTTGTCTCCACCATGCCTGTTGAAAGGAGATGTTCTGTGTAGATGTAATTGCCAAACCCGCCTGCAAGATAGACCTGTGAAATGGCCGAAGGCTCAATGGACAAGTTTCTTGCCAGGATGACGATACCGGCAGCAATGGCCGCCTTGGCCAGCAGAAATTCATAAATATCTTTTTGGGTAAGTTGGATGGATCCATCAATCTGGATACTTTCTTCGCCCGAACTGATCTCCCCAAACATGCCTATCGACTCCTGCTTCATCAGGATGGCCACCGCGTCGATGAGTGCACTGCCACAAATGCCTTTGGGTTCTGTTTTCCCGATTACTGAAGATACCATCTTGTTGTCAACCAGCCGAATGGATGAGATGGCTCCGGTAACTGCCCGCATCCCCATCGAAAGGTTCGCCCCTTCGAAGGCCGGACCTGCGGCAGTAGAGGCACAAATGATCTTCTCCTTGTTTCCTACCACGATTTCGCCATTGGTGCCGAGGTCGATCAATGCGGTGAACTGCTCCTTTTTGTGAAGCCCGGTTGCCGCGATTCCGGCCAAAATATCACTGCCCACAAAACTTCCTATCGAGGGATAAAACTGGATGAGGGTGTTTTCCTGTAATTCCCAGCCAAGCTCCGATGCAGCAAAGGTTTTCATTCCAAGATCCTCCACATGGAAAGGAAAACAGGAGAGCGGAGTAAGATCCAGGTTGCTGAAAATCCGCTGCATGACCGTGTTTCCGACCAATACTACCTTACCAGGATGTTGTAGGCTATTATTTAGCATCGACCGGATCATACTTCCAATGGCAGATCTCACCAACTGCGTCATTTCGGCTGCATGCCCATCCAGTCCGGCCTGGATCCGGGAGATCAGGTCAGCCCCAAATTTCACCTGCGGGTTGAGAAGCGTCTCTACGGCCAAAATAGCGGCTGTCTTTAGGTCTACCAACTGTGTAACGATGGTGGTGGTGCCAAGATCTACCGCGATGCCCACACCGCTTTCGGGGACAAATTCGAAACTGGACTCATCGGCCAGGATCAAATGATCGTACTGCTCCACCTGGAGGGTGATGGAGGAGGTACAAAGGCTCATACAGGCCAGGCGTCTGTCGGCAGGAAGTTGGAGCGAGTCCAGCTTTCGCTGATGCTCCGCCGATATGCCGATCTCACCCTCCAACAACTGAACCTGGCACTTGCCACAGGTGCCTTTCCCACCGCATGGAAACTCCACCCCATATTCGTGGAGCAGGTCAATCAGGGGTGTCTGGTCGTTGACGACCAGCTCTTTGCCGAGGGGATGCAAACGGATGGTATGCTTCATTTTCTTCATTAATCATTTTTATAAGAGAAGACAATGTGACTCCCAGGGAGTCACATGTTTATTGGAAGCCTCTTATTTCTATCAACATACGGCCCAGGGGTCACATCTTTTTTTTTACAATTACGGATGACTGAATGTTACAAGTTTTCAAACTGAGATTTAAAATTCTTGGCATCAAAAATGTCCGTTGAATTGTAGATGACTACCAATTCGTTTTCTACTCTTTTGCCGCAACTTTCTGTGGAGGTTCCCGACAAGGTATAATTGAAAAGCAGCCACTCATTTCCAGCATAAATATAACCTTTTGCCCTAACAATAGATGGCTCCTGACTCAGAAGTTGGGAAAGCATTGCAGGCTCGATCACCTTGTCTTTCGGAAGTTTTAAACTTAACACCTTGTAATTTTCCTTTCCTTCTGTTTCTGCCAGGTAAAATCCGGTTGATAAAATGTGCTGCATCTGAGGTGTAACTTTGTCATTCCCCCCCAAAAGATCCTCATTTTCATCCCTGGCGACACAAATCTTGCCAGGAAAGTCAGCGGCAAATTGCTCCTTCAAATCGCGGAGCTCCTCCGCCCCCAACAATTCTGTTTTGGTGAACATCACCAGATCAGATTTTATAATCTGTGTCCTGAAAATCGGAAGCATCCTGAGCCGGGGATGTTTGGTCATGGCAAGGTCCAACAGGCAGACGACCGGCATCAGCAGAAGCTCCTGATATTGCCCCACCAGCTCGGTTATGTGGTCGATTCCACCGAGTCCGCTTGGTTCAATCAGGATTCGCTGGTAACGCTTTTCGGCGACTATTTTGTCCAGATTCTCCGCAAAATAGGCTTTGGCCGAACAGCAGATGCACCCCCCAGCTATTTCGTAAAGGGAACCCTCAGCAGATTTTGATTGAAGTGTCGCACCGTCGATGGAGATTTTGCCGAATTCGTTGATGACGATGGCCCAGTTCTCCTGTAGAGGTTTGCTACCGAGAAGTTCCAACATCAGGGTGGTTTTCCCTGCCCCCAAGAAGCCTGATATAATATGAACAGGGATTTTTTTCATTGCCTGAAACTTTCTTGCCACGAAGGCACCAAGACACTAAGGTATCACGAAGATTCTTTGTGTTACCTTAGTGTCTTGGTGTCTTCGTGGCATATTTCCCATTTACAATCCGTATTCCGACAAAATAAACTTACCAGGATCCATTACCGGCAACATCATCGCGATGAAATCGCTCTCGCTGTCGGGGATGCTGTTCAGGTCATCCCGGAAGATCGGGAGATAGGCTGTTTCCATCTCTGAAAGCTTTAGTTTCCCGGCCTGGTATGCTTCTTCGATGATATCAAGGGCAGCGATCGCGCCGTTGCGGGCATTGGCCACATAGGAGTCTCCCCTGATAAGCTCTTTTGAAATCCGGATCACATTTTCGGGAGCAAGGATCAATGCCTGCGGATCGGTGTAAATGTCGGAGCCAACCAGCAATTGCTGCAATACCTGGCAGTGCATCTTCCCCATGCGGAGCGCCTCGTTCATCAGGCGGGCATCGTATTCCAGCTGTTCGAGGTAAGCCGTCGGAGCCATCCCCGAAAGGAGTTTGATGTTCTGCACCGATTCGTTGCTCCAGAGATCGGCACAGGCCGAGGCGATGTTCCCGATAGGGCTCAGATGGGCACAAGCTGCCGTTTTCCCCTCCATCGAAATGGGAATTCCGGTTATTGCCTTGAGGAAGGGACCTTCGTAACCGCAATCCTTGTCCGGACCCACGGCACCCTCTTCCATGGCCACAATGGAGCGAACCACAGAGATGACCCTGACCAGCGATGCAAATACCTTTGGGATGTATTTCTTCTCAGCCAGTACCATGGCGGTGTTGGCAAATCCGCAGGCTGAGTCTCCTGCTGCAATCTTGCCATGCTTGTTGGCAAGTGTAACAATCTTGTTCCATAGAAACTGCATGTCCCTTACCCCCAGGACCGAAAGGGCAAACATCACCCCTTTGAGATCGCACATCATCAGCGCATCGTCGGAGACCTCCTTGCCACCGGTGCTTTCGATCGACAGCAGGTCGCCTCCGGCCACCATGCCCCGTTCGAACAACTCCATCATAGGCTCAAGGTAAGCGGAGCTGCGTTGCCTTGCCGGACGCTCAAATTCGCGCAGGTCGTTGGGAGTCAGGCGAATTTCGGAAGCCAAACCATGCTGTTGATAGTACCTTTCGCAAACCTCATTCATAATTTTCACGATCTCTACACCAATATCAGGAGTTTTGGTCATCTCCAGCAGGGTTTCAAATTCCAGGACTACCCCTTTCGAGTCAAGGTGAAGTGCTCGTTCCAATGCTCCTTCTGCGATTTCACGGTAGTGGGCATAGACCTCACCCAGGGTATGCTGGTTGATGCTCATCATCGGCAGGGTGAAATTGAGTTCGGCATAGACCTGTCCGCCACCAATCACCAGTCCGCGGCGGGTAGTGACCGGTTTGGGTGAACGACCAAACATCAGTTCTGATGGGTCATTGATTGTTAAGCTTTTGTATTTCATAGTCTGTTGGTTGAATGTAAAGTTTGGGATGCTAAACCATTTCCTGCAATGTTTTCGCCTCATTGAATTCTTTCAAGGCTTCGAAAAATGCAGTGATATTTTCGGCAGGGACATGTGGTGGCATGTCACAACCTGAGGAGAGCACAAAATTGTCAAAGCCGGCAGTTCTGTGGAGCAGATCGGTGATATAGATCTTGACTTCCTCTGCTTTAAGCGATTTCAAAACACCTACCGGATCTACATTCCCCATGATCAGTTTGTCTTTTGGACAAGATTCCAGTGCTTCCACCATATCGATGGCATTGCCAAAATGGTAGGCATTGGCTCCTGTCGACAACATGGCCGCTGTGCAGTGTCCGGTATTGCCGCAATTGTGCAGAATGACCAGAAAATTTTCGTCCTGCAAAGCATCTACCATCCTTTTGATGTAAGCGGAGGAGAATTCACTGCAATCTTCGTTGGAGAGCAAACCGGCGGCAGGTTCAGCTACCACGACTCCTGAGCAGCCGATCCGCTTTAACTCGGCACAATAGTTGGTAATTAACTGGTTGCATTTATCGATCAGGCAATGGATCGCCTTCGGTTCAGTGTAGCAGGCCACCATGATTTCTGACATATCGTAAAGCCTTCCAGCCAGGGAGAAGGGTCCGATGACACCGGCAAATACAGGTTTGTTGTGGGTCATTTCAACAGTAAGCCGGTTGGCTTTGAGGTATTGCGGAATTCGTCCGGCGGTCAGATCCGGAACTTGCAGCGCTTCAATCTCCTCCTCGCTGGCAACCAGTCTTCCTTTCAGGTGAGGCATTTCATCCTCCTGAAATTCAATTTGAACGCCAAATGCCTCTGCCTCCAGGGTCAGATCCATGATAACGGTGGTGGCGGCTGTCGGGTACACTTCGTTGAGTTTCCTTATCGCCTGCGCATGCACCTCCCCATCCTGCACGGCCTCCTTGACTGTCCGGCCGATCATCTCAATCCCGGGATGGGTCATAATGGGAAGGGCAATCCTTTCCGGATGGCTGATTTGATCACTTACCCAGTTGTGGATATTTATCATGAAGAAAATTATTAAGTATCTAATATTTAAATTATTACAATCCTAACTTCCGTTAAAAAATGGCAAAAAAACTCCCTTACCCTGAAATCAGGGCTTTTGAAATAAAAGATAAAACAGGAAAACTAAGTCGGGAAACTTAAAATTAAGATGCCAGCTTGTTAAGGTATTCAACTGCCTGCTGTGGATCCGGGGCATAAAAATCTGCCCCAATGCTCCTGCAGAAATCTGCATTGACCGGTGCTCCGCCCACCAACACCTTCGTATCGGGAACAAGAGCCTTGATACCAGCAACAATTTCACCCATATTGACCATGGTGGTAGTCAGCAGTGCTGACAATCCAACCACTGCACCCGGATTATTTTTCAGGGCTTCAACAAAACGGTCTGAACCAACATCCACGCCAAGGTCAACGATGGTCCAGCCACCACCTTCCACCATCATGGCCACCAGATTTTTGCCGATGTCGTGAAGATCCCCTTTCACCGTACCGATGATAAATGTCCCCTTGGATTTGATCGCACCGGAGGCGAAGAAGGGCTTCAGTTGCACCATGGAGGCACCCATTGCCTTGGCCGACATGAGCATCTGTGGCACAAATATTTTGTTTTCAGAGAATTTTTTGCCAACATTTCCCATGGCCGGAATCAGGGCATCTTCAAGAATACGCTGCGGATCAATTTTCGCTTCAAGGGCCTGCTGGGTCAGTTCGTGCGCACCATCCATCCCCCGCAATTGGGGCGGATAGGGTGATTTCTGGTCAATTTTTCCCATTTCAACGGCTTCCAGAAGTTTGGCGATTAGCTCACTCATAATAATATTGTTTAGTCTATGGTTTGAAATATGATTAATTCACTAAGATACAATTTCCCAGGAACAATTCGCAAGGTAGAACAAAACAAAAATAGTCTACTTGTAACAAAATTGCTACGCCAATATTTACTACTTTTGGTGCGATATTCACAATTTTTCCTGTTTTTGTGCATTAATAACCACCATGTCTGCCAGGTACGAACAGATCTCATTGAGAGAGGATGAATCATTTTTCACCGGTATTTTCCAGGACAACCTGGAAAAGAGTACCTGGCATTACCACAACAATTACGAAATCAGCTTCATTACCGAAGGAACCGGCAAGCGAATTGTGGCAGATTCCATCGAGGAGTTTCAACCTGGCGACCTTGTTTTCATCGGGAGCAACCTTCCGCATGTCTGGATTGCAGAGAAGGAGCAACGGCTCTTTTCAGGGCGCACCCTGGAAATGGTATTTTTACAGTTCTCTGCCAATATTCTGTTTCCCCAACTGCTTTCACTGCCCGAATTCAGGTATGTCAAAAAGGCCCTGGAGCTATCCGAGCGAGGGATTCAAATCGTCGGTCACACTTTGAACGAGGTGAGTGAAATCATGTTGCAACTGCCTTACCTGAAAGGTTTCGACCGGATCAACCACTTCTACCGGCTGATGGACATCATTGGGAAAAGTGATTCAAACATCCCCCTCGCCAGTGAAGAGTACCTGCGGAAGAGGTTCACCCCCGCTAACCGGCGGATAGCGCAGCTCAACGAATATCTGATGAACCACTACCGTGAAGAGATTGACCTGAAAAAGCTGGCAGAGCTGGTCAGTATGGCTGAGGGATCATTGTGCCGCTTTTTTAAAATGCATGTAGGCACTTCCATCTTTGATTACCTCAACCAGATCAAGGTGGAGTTTGCCTGTAAACTGTTGATGGATCCGGAGCTGACCATCGTGGATGCCTGCCTGGACAGCGGATTTAACAACCTGAGCCATTTCAACAAGCAGTTCAGGAAGAATACCGGTGTTACCCCAACCGAGTACAGGAAGCGGTTCAGGGGGTTGGTGTAGTACCGATTTTAAACATGATAATAACTTTTCCAAAGTTGAAACAATTGATTACAATTCTTCAATCGTATCGAACTTTGGAAAAGTTGATGGTTAATATTATCAATGCTTCAAATACTTCTCGAAGAAGCGATCCTGTTCCCACAACAGGTGCAGGATATTCTCCTTTGCCACGTAACTGTGTGCCTCTTTGGGTAGCAATACCATCCTGGCTGGCGCTCCCAACCCTTTTAATGCCTGGAAGTACCTTTCCGTCTGCAGGGTAAAGGTGCCGGGATTGTTGTCTGCCTCTCCGTGGACCAGCAACATCGGCGTTTTCATTTTCTCCGCGTTCATAAAAGGAGACATGGCGTTGTACACTTCGGGTGCCTCCCAGAAGTTGCGCTGCTCACTCTGAAATCCAAATGGGGTCAAAGTTCGGTTGTATGCACCGCTGCGAGCAATTCCACAGGCAAATAGATTGCAATGGGTCAGCAGATTGGCGGTCATGAATGCGCCATAGGAGTGGCCACCCACTGCCACTTTTTTACGGTCGATGTAACCGAGTTCATCCACCGCATCGATGGCTGCGGCTGCATTGGCCACCAACTGACTGATAAAGCTATCATTGGGTTCTGTTTTCCCTTCCCCGATGATCGGGAAGGCGGCATCGTCCAGTACCGCGTAACCTTTGGTCACCCAATAAACGAATGAGCCATAATAGGGAAATGTGAATTCATTGGGATTCAACGCGGTTTGACCTGCACTGTTTTTGTCCTTGTATTCGGTTGGGTAGGCCCAGATAAGCAAAGGCAATTTTTCTTTCTTCACCTTGTCATAACCGGCCGGTAAATAGAGGGTTCCCGAAAGATCCACGCCATCCTTCCGCTTGTATTTGATCAGTGTCTTTTCCACATTGCGGATGCTTTCAAACGGATTTGGGAAAGTGGTCAGGGCAGTCAGTTTGTTTTTCTTCAGGTTACGCAGGTAATAGTTGGGAAACTCACTCTTTGACTGCAGCTGTACCAACACATCTCCCTTCTTGACATCCTGGATGGAGAAGATCCTTTCCATCTTGTCGGTATAGGCAGATTGATAGATCCTGGTAGTCTTGAGTGTTTTGGTATTGTACTGATCGATAAATGGAAACTGTCCGTTTTTGGTGAAGCCATCCCCAATCAGGTAGATGTTCTCCTTTTCGAAGAGCAACACATTGCGGCCATAAAGGTTCTTGTGAGTCTCATATTGACCCGGATCGGCATAAATATCCTGTGAATTACGGCTCAACAGTAGCTTTGGTGATTTGGAAGGATCTGATGGGTTGATCAGGCTGGTCCGGACATTACGGGTATCGTACCATTCGTCGAAAAGGATGGCCCGGGTATCGTCGCCCCAAATGATTCCGCTGAACCGGTCAGTGGTTTTGGTCAGGAGCACGGGAGATGCGGTAAAAGGAGCTTCCCAGAGGGAAACCGCATCCCGGTACTCCACCTTGTTTTCAGGATTTCCTTCGTCCAGTGCCTCGGCATAATAGAGGGTGGCCGGTTTGTCGCTGCGCCAGTTCATGTATCTTTTTCCCTTTCTGACAGCCATGAAACCCTTGGGCATTACCTCGTTCAATGGAGTTTCGTTGACCACTTTTACCTCCTTTTTATCTTTGTCGTAGACCACGCTCCTGGAGGGGAAACGGTTGAGTGGAACGATGTAGGAGAAAGGCTTTTGGATGGTAGTCACCATCAGATAGTTGCCGTCTGGTGAATAACTCTCACCGCTGTACATGGCTTTTGACATGTAGAGTTCAGACTTGCCAGCCAGGTCAACCAAATGAAGCTCGGAAGTGACGAGCGTCTCAAAATTGGCCTCATCTGTCTTGTTTTTCAACATATCCGGATAGGTACGATTTTGCGCCTTTGATCCTTCACTGTTGGAAATAATCGGTCCGGCAGGCAGGTTTTTCTTGCTGTCTACAATGGAAGGACGACTGGCCGGGATCAACCTTACCAGGAGGTGCTGGTTGTCGTTGCACCAGCTGAAAGGTTTCCCCAAATTTGCATTCAGCGGTCCGGCAGAGATTTTGGTGGCTGCTGCTGTTTCCACATCCAGGACCCAAAGTTCTATTCCTTTGGAAGTGGTATTGGTAAAGGCAATTTTCTTTTCATCGATCGACCAGGTCAGGTAGGTGATTTTTGGATTGGCCGGTAATCCGCTGACCTGTACCGCATCCTGATCCAGGATTTTCCTCACCTTGAGATTGGTGATGTAGGTTACCGAACTCGAAATATTGGTTACAGGGTTGATGCGCAGGCCGCCCAGCTGAAGCTCTTCCTGATTGAGATCTTCGAGGGTTTTGTATGTATTCTGGTAGGTAAAAACCAAGCTGGTTTTATTTTCATCCATCATCACACCCGGGGCTCTTTGATAATCCACGAGCTGCAGGATTTCGGGGGATGGTTTCTGGTAAGTAAGATTTTCCTGACCATTGGATTGCAAGATGCAAAGAGTCAGCGTAATAAAACTAAGGAGTAATTTTTTCATGATAATACTTGCATTAACTGGGTAAAAAACTTCTGCATGAAGTAACTTGTATGAGACAACATCCCTAACAAAAGTAATAAGTGTAAGCAATATTCAAGGATGACCGGTGAAATTTATCCTATTTTGACAGGTAAATTCAGGAATTCATATCTTTGCACAATGATGGAGCGAACTGAAAACAGCAAAAGTTATTTTGGAACCCTTGTTTTGATGGTTCTTCTCTTCCTTTTGGCTAACTCTTTGCCGGAAAGGTCCGGCCGAACCGGATCTGCTTCGACTCATTCACCTGCGACCATTGAAATAAGCAGGGTTCCCGTGAAGGCAGTTTGCACGGATACTGTAGTATTACCCTCCGCCCAAAACAGCTGTTTGACATTGGTTTCATGTCCTGTTTACAATTTGTTCTCCAATATCCTAAAAGTGGCTATCGACAACAACCATTTTTCGCATAAACTGGCATTTCTGTCAAAAGAATCCCAACAGCTTCGACCCATGCTTCTTGAACGATGGAGCCCTTCCCATCTTAGTCTTTCGGATCATGAAGATCCGGCGGTTTTAAGTTAAATTTCCTTATTATTTGCGCCGATCTATGCGCATAACCCCATTCAATTAAGGAGTTACATTTATTTAACTTAAAAATTATTACCATGAAGAGTGTATTATACATTTTCGTTGCCATTTTCATATTTGGTATATTGCAACCTGCTTTTACAAAAAAAGCACCGCAACTTAACAGCATTGTTATCCAGGCAACAGATAACAAAGTCTCCACCCAACAACTGGAGTTGTCTGCCAAAATCATTTCCGGCAGATTAACAGATTTCGGTTCAGAAAAATTTGAAGTGAACATCCTTCCCGAAAAGGGACAAATCGCCATCCATTCAACAAATATCCAGGATCGTAATATTATGGAGAGGCTCCTGACACAGAAAGGTGAAATGGCATTTTACGAGACATACGATAGAAACAGTCTTTTCGGAGTATTGAAAGGTGATGCCGGATTATTTTCTCTCCTTACCGAGACAAATGCCAGTATCTCCCATTCAAAGATCGGATGTACCGCGCAACAAAATGTCAAGGGTGTTCAGACATACCTTGACAAAATGGGAGTGGTCAAAGATTGTAAATTTGCGTGGGATCAGTCACCTGATGGTGAAAATGTCTGTCTGTATGCGCTAAAAGTGATTGGAATCAAAGGTTCATTGATTACCGGAACTGACATTGAAAGTGTCGAAATCAGTCAGGACAATACTTCAAAGAGTCCAGTGATCTTCATCACCCTGAAACAGGAAGTTGCCAAAGCTTGGGCTGATGCCACCAGGAGAAACATCAACCATGCGATTGCAATCCTCCTGGACGACAAGGTACTTGCCGCTCCTGTTGTCCGGTCCGTAATGGAGAGCGGGAAATGCAGCATTACAGGCAACTACACACTGTCTGAGGCAAAATACATTGTTGCGCTGGGGAACAATGATGAACTACCTTTGGAGTTTAAAATCGTGAATTAAAAGGGCTTTTGAATAGTTGTAAAAGATTTTACCCATTCATTTTTTGACAAGTTTCTGAAGGGGATGACTCTGAGTTACCCCCTTCAGTTTTTTGCCCCTTTTTGCAGGAACCATTTATTTTCCTACTTTTCAACTGTTTTCTGAACCAATTAAACCGGTATGATCAAAAAAATTGCCTTGGGCCTCTATTTCCAGGTGATCGTTGCCATCATCCTGGGTATTCTTCTGGGAGTATTCCAACCGACCCTGGCCGAATCGATGAAACCGCTGGGAGATGGTTTCATCAGGCTGGTTAAAATGATGATTGCTCCCATCATTTTCGTCACCATCGTAACCGGGATAGCCGGAATGCAGGACACGAAGAAGGTGGGCAGGGTAGGAATCAAGGCCATTCTATATTTTGAAGTTGTCTCGACGCTGGCGCTGATCATCGGGCTGATTGTCGTGAATCTGTTCCAGCCGGGTGTGGGTATGAATGTTGATCCGCAAACGCTGGATCAAACCGCTGTGGCGAAATTTGTGAAACCTGCCCACGGCCATGGTGTGGTTGATTTCTTCATGAACATCATTCCTGAAAACATCATAGGGGCACTGGCTGAAGGCAATATCCTGCAGGTACTGCTATTCTCTGTGCTCTTTGGATTTGCCCTCTCCAAAGCAGGAGAAAAGGCGGCTCCATTTTTGAGGGGGCTCAAATCACTGGAAGCCGGACTTTTTGGTGTCATTAAAATCATCATGAAAGTGGCGCCCATTGGTGCTTTTGGTGCCATGAGCTTTACCATCGGGAAATATGGATTGGGATCCCTGGCTTCGCTGGGGCAACTGATGCTGGCATTTTATACTACTTGTATCCTTTTTGTCTTTTTGATTTTGGGCAGTGTGATGAAATTGACAGGCTTCAGTCTTTGGCGTTTGCTGAAATACATCAAAGAGGAGATCCTGATTGTCCTGGGAACCTCCTCCTCGGAAGCGGCCCTGCCCGGATTAATGGAAAAGATGGAAAAGGCTGGCTGCTCCAGATCTGTGGTTGGATTGGTTGTCCCGACAGGTTACTCCTTTAACCTGGATGGTACCTCCATCTACCTCACCATGGCTGCTGTATTTCTGGCACAGGCTACAGGAACACCGCTCAATCTCTCCCATCAGATCACCTTGCTGCTGGTATTGCTTGTTACATCAAAGGGTGCGGCCGGTGTGACAGGCAGCGGATTCATTACGCTGGCTGCTGTGCTGCCCATTGTTGGAACCGTCCCGGTCGCTTCACTTGCCCTGATATTGGGGATCGACCGTTTCATGAGTGAAGCAAGGGCCATTACCAACCTGATCGGGAATGCCGTAGCAACAGTGGTGGTGGCTAAATGGGAAAAGGAGATAGATCCTGAATTGGCAAAGGAGTTAATTGGTCCGTTGCAGGGAGCTGAAAAATAATCAGGCAAATACTTCATTGGTTTCAGTAGCGTATGGGATGGTAAAATAGAATCTGGATCCTAATTTTCCTTTGGCAATGTTTGTATCACTTTTCACCCAAATTTTACCTCCCAGCATCTCCACATAAGCCTTGGATATAGATAGACCCAACCCTGCACCTTCATATTTTCTTGAAAGCGACTCACTTACCTGCCTGAACCGTTCAAAGATGATTTTATGCTGATCCTTCTCAATACCTATTCCCGTATCTTTCACAAAAAACTCAAGAAAATCCCTCCTTTTTACATAACCAAAATCTATATGACCCTCCTTGGTAAATTTGATGGCATTGTTAAGGAGATTGGTGAAGATTGCATTGACTTTCAAGCGATCCGTATAGATCATCGATTTCTTTTCTGAAAGTGCATTGCTGAAGGTGATCACGATCTCCCTTTCCGCAATTTTTGATTTAAACTGCGAATAGATTGACTTGATCTGCTCATTGATATTGGTTTTAGAGATTAGGATCTCGGGTTGTTTGGCCGTTATTCTTGAAATTGAGACAATATTGTCGATGATATTTAGCATCCGGATCCCACTGTCAGCAATGTGGGTCAAATATTGCTGCTGATCGGCACCACTGAGGTTCGTTTCCTTTAACAGTTCGGCAAAGCCCAGAATTCCATTCATGGGTGTACGAATTTCGTGGCTCATGTTGGCAAGAAAGGCGGATTTAAGCCGATCGCTCTCTTCTGCCTGTTCTTTTGCTTTGAATAGCTCTCTTTCATTTTTCTTTTGTTCCGTAATATCCTGGACTGTACCGTACAATTCAGCGATCTTTCCATTTGCTCCCATCATCGTACCGCCAAAAATATTCACATTTCTCAGGGTACCATCCGGACGAGTAAGAACCAGCTCATGTTGGTAGGACTCTCCTGTTTTCATCGCTTTTTTTACCGCATTTTTCAATATAGACCGACTGTGTGGTGTATAAAGTGACAAATGTGTTGCAAAATCTGGAGCCTTTTGTTGTGGATCAAGTCCGGCGATATGATAGAACTCATCGTTCCATGTTGCAGCGTCGGTGTCAATCCGCCAGCTCCAGATACCTATATGCGCAAGTTTTTGGGCCTCTTTCAGCATTTTTTCGCTTTCCAGCAGGGCCTTTTCTGCCTTCATATGCATGATTGCAATATCGTATTCCCGAAGGGCCCTTTTGATGGCAGGAACCAAACGCTCCAACTTGTTTTTCAGTACATAGTCGGTCGCGCCATTCAGCATGGCATCTATTGCTGCATCTTCTCCAATCGTACCTGAAACAAAAATAAAAGGCAGGTGGAAATATTTTTCCCGGGCAAGCAACAAGGCCTCATACCCGTTGTAATTTGGCAAACTAAAATCTGAAAGTATGATTTCAATATTTTCAGTTTCAAGTATGTTTTCGAAAGCCTCTTTGCTGTCTGCTAAAAAATAGTTATGATCTATCTCTCCCCGTTGAATCAAGGAGTGTATCAATTCAGAATCGCGGAATGAATCTTCCAAATGAAGGATGCCAATTGTCTTGTTCATTTTTTTACCTGCCAACGGTGAATTATTGCAAATTTAACTTCGGATTCTGGGAGTCTGATTTATTACCGCCCAATACTGCCCAAGCACTTTGATGGCATCAATAAACTGCACGATATCTACCGGTTTGACAACATAGGAGTTGGCACCCAACTGGTAACTCTCTACCAAATCCTTCTCTTCACAGGAAGAGGTCAACATGATGACCGGTATATATTTGAATTTGGGATTTGACCGTATGTGCCGGAGCACCTCCACGCCATCCATTCTGGGCATCTTAATATCCAAAAGGATAATGCCTGGTGTTCCCACTGCATTTTCAAACTTCCCGCGTTTGTACAGGTAGTCCAAAGCTTCAACTCCATCTTCGGCCACAACCACTTCATTCACCAAATTTTTTTCGGCCAGGGAAGCTACTGTCAACTCAACATCTTTGGGACTGTCGTCCACAATAAGGATCGTTTTAATATCTGCTTTCATGTATTGGATTGGTTTACCTGTATTGCGTTTCCCATAATTGGAATACTGAAATAAAATTTGGCCCCCTTGCCAATTTCGCTTTCTGCCCAGCACTTTCCCCCATGTCTCAATATGATTCTATTCACATTGGCTAGCCCAATTCCAATTCCCTCGAAATCCACCGCCTTGTGCATCCGCTGGAATACACCAAAGAGCTTGGTGGCATATTTCATGTCAAAGCCGACGCCGTTGTCCTTGATGTAGAAAATTGTCTGCTCCGCTTCAGTTTGACTGCCAAATTCAATGACTGCCTTCTCTTCTTTCCGTGAGTATTTCAATGCATTGGAGAAGAGGTT
>CAZVTL010000004.1:0-4324 GCA_964630075.1 uncultured Tangfeifania sp. | reverse complement strand
GGATTTCGTCGCCCATCATATCCGGCATATCGGAAACCTTGATTTCGATGTTTCTGCCTTCCATGTCATCACTAAATTTTTTAATCACCTGCCTGACAAGATTTCCAGAATTAATCTTTGATCTTTGAAGTTCAGTCCTGCTCAATCTTGAGAATGTAAGCAGTGCATCGATCAGTTCGCCCATTTCAATCGATGACTCCGAAATGATGTTCAGGTACCTGAATCCGGACTCATTGAGTTGCGCCGAATTGTTTTTAATCAGCAGATCTACATATCCTCCAATGTGGCGCAAGGGGGCGCGCAAATCGTGGGAAACAGAATAACTGAATGCTTCCAGCTCCTTGTTTGCCTCTTTCAGCTGCTTTGTTCGTTCAATGACCCGTTGTTCAAGCGTTTCATTCAAATTTTTGATCTCTTTTTCTGCTTGTTTGCGCATGGTAATGTCATGTCCCTGCGCGATGGTGGCTACCACCTTCCTGCCGTCCGGAGTCATAATATTTGCAGAATTCCATAAAAGTATCCTGAAGGAGCCATCCAGGTGAAGAATGTTAAATTCCACCCCTTCCATCCGTTCTCCCTTCAGGGTTTTGTTGATGAGTTCCATGGAATGATCTCTGTGAATGGGCGGGAAAAGAACCTCCAATGATTTCCCGAGCATATCCGACTCGGTACTTCCGGTAAGGAGTTCGAAGGCGCTGTTGAACCTGGTAATTTCATGCTTCGTATTCCAAACGATGATCGGCGCATTGGCGCAGTTCAGCAAATTTTCGAGGTATTCATTGGTTTGTTGTCTGGCTTCATTGGCAATGATCAATTCATTGGCCCGTCGCTCTTTTTCCAAATTCTGGTAGGCAAGCTCCTTGTTGGCAATGATCAATTCGGCGGCCCGTCGCTCTTTTTCCAAATTCTGGTAGGCAAGCTCCTTGTTGGCGAAGATTAACTCGTCAGCCCGTTTTTCCTTCTCCCTGTTCTGATAAGTAAGTTCCTTGTTGGCAATGATCAATTCAGCAGCCCGCTTTTCTTTTTCCTCATTCTGAAAGGCAAGTTCCTTGTTGGCAATCACCAATTCGGCAGCCCTTTTCCCTTTCTCCTCGTTTTGAAAGGCAAGCTCCTTGTTCGCGATGTACAACTCATCGGCTCGCTTTTCCTTTTCCCTGTTCTGGAAAGTAAGTTCCTTGTTGGCAACGATCAATTCATTGGCCCTGATCTCCTTCTCCGTATTTTGGAAAGCAAGCTCCTTGTTGGCAACGACCAATTCATCGGCACGTTTCCCCTTCTCCCTGTTCTGAAATGCCAACTCCTTGTTGGCAATGATCAACTCATCAGCCCGCTTCTCCTTTTCCCTGTTTTGGTAGGCAAGCTCCTTGTTGGCAATGATCAATTCTGCTGCACGCTTTTCCTTTTCTTCGTTTTGAAAGAGCAATTCTTTGTCGGCAACAATTAACTCAGCTGCACGCTTCCCTTTTTCATCATTCTGAATGACCAATTCCTTGTTGGCGATCTTTAACTCATCGGCTCGTTTTTCCTTTTCCCTGTTTTGAATCAACAGTTCCTTGTTGGCAATGATCAGTTCTGCCGCACGTTTTACCTTTTCCTTGTTTTGAAAGGCAAGCTCCTTGTTGGCAACAATTAACTCGGCAGCACGCTTCCCTTTTTCATCATTCTGAATAACCAATTCCTTGTTGGCAATCTTTAACTCATTGGCTCGTTTTTCCTTCTCCCTGTTTTGAATTAACAGTTCCTTGTTGGCAATGATCAGTTCTGCCGCACGTTTTACCTTTTCCTTGTTTTGAAAGGCAAGCTCCTTGTTGGCTATGATCAATTCTGCTGCAAGATTTTCCTTCACATTGCTCCTGACAAGGAGTTCCTGACTGGGAAAGGATGCTTTATCAGAACTATTTTTAATTGCCATATCAGTTTTTTTAACGATGGTTTAAACTAAAACATAACTGGTTACGACCTCTGTCAGTAACAATTCCAAAAAAAAGTACCGGAATGAAAAGTACCCTCTTCCCCGATAGAAACAATTACAGAATAATGCATTTGAATTGCATAATTCACACATACCATGCAGAAGCTGTTAAAATTCCATATACCGTCCCGGTCGTATCATTTGACCAGATATTGGGGATCTGGATCTACCATTACATGACTGAATAAATGGCCATTACCAACCTGTTATGGAATGCCGTAGCGGCAGTGGTGGTAAACCGGGGAGAAGAGACAGACCCCATGACCGCCACAGCGAAAATCGGGGGACCTATCCACTGAAGCAACGACGACAAATATTGGATTTTCGATTTGGGAGTGGGTAGACTGGAAGTTGGAATGAAGATATAAAATTTCACTGCGTTGAAACGTTGCAACCCATGGCGAAGGGTGCGCAAACCGCCTCACTGATGAGAATCAGATAGCGTTGATCAAAGTAAAGAGATTCTCTTTGTATTTAATACCAATGGGGATTTTATCCTCCTGAATGAAAATCTGGTTGTCTTCAATCTTGAGAATATGTTTAAAATTAATAACATACGAATTATGTACCCTGTAAAACTGATGAGGTGGCAGTTTTTCCATTATTTGCTGAAATGTCATTCTGGCCACAACTCTTTCGTTTTTAGTGACAATGTTCAGGTAATTTCCTTCACTTTGGATATACAGAATATCCTCCGTACAAACCTTCATTTGTTTGTATCCATCTTTGACGAAAAAGTATTTGCTCGTTAAGCTATCCTGCTGCAAACTATTAAGCTGCATCAGCTTCTTCACCTTATTGACCGACTTGTAATACCGGTCGAATTCAATTGGCTTCAGTAAATAATCCACCGCTTCAAAATTATAGCTGTCAATGGCATATTCTGAATAGGCCGTTGTGAAAACGATGTATGGCTTAATCTGAAGTCGCTGTACAAATTGCAATCCGGAGATACCCGGCATGTTGATATCGAGGAAAATGAGATCGACCAATTCATCTTTCAAAAAAGCCAAAGCATTTTCGGGATTTGTAAAAGTCCGGATCAATGCCAATTCAGGCACCTTCGACGAATGTATTGAAATTACTTCGAGGGCCTTGGGTTCATCATCAACTGCAATGGAGATAATCATTGACAATACTTAAAGGAATAAGAGACTGCTTAAAAATTAGATTAATCGAGACTTTTTGCTTTTCCCTTTGTGAAACCTTAGTGTTTTTAGTGTCTTTGTGGCAGGAAAGCGAGGCCACTAAGGCGCCAAGACACTAAGTTTTCACAAAGAATTTCAAAAAATATTCTAGTTGAAATTAAATTAAAACAGTCTCTAAAAACCGTCTGCCAATCGATATAAAAATACTATCTTCAAATAAATGATAAAGTAAGCTAAAATCCACTAATCGTAACAATCACAATAAACTTATCTTTTGTCTTTGCGACCGAAATCATGTGCCGGTTTGGATAAATATGCTCCAGCCGGCTCTTTACATTTTCAATACCAATTCCGAAACCCCTTTCTTTGTAATAGGCTTTAAAAGCATCATCCAGACTGTTTTCAATAACAAACTGAATGGTATCCTCTTTGGCAGTTACATCAATCTTTAACTGTGAAACTTTATTTGGATTGACCCCATGTTTAAAGGCATTTTCGACAAATGGAATAAGTAACATGGGCGCAATCGAATAGCTTTTTTCAGGATCAATGTCAATTGACATTGTAATATCCTGCTCCACAGCACTCCTGATCGATTGAAGTTGGATGTAATCCTGAATATAGCTTACTTCCCGATCAAGGAGTATCGACTCCTTTTTCATGTCATCAAGCATGAAGCGCATCAGATTGGCCAATTTAGCAATACACTCTGCTGTTTTGTCACTCCCCTCCTGCAAGGCGAAGGCATAAAGGGTATTCAATGTATTGAACAAGAAATGAGGATTCACCTGCGATCTCAATTGAGCCAGCTCAGCCTCCTTCTGCCTGTACAATTTGAATCCGGTAGACTCATTGAGCTTCAATTGGCCTTTGATGTAATGGTATGAAAAAGCGGGGACGAGCAAGAGCGCAAATAGAATTAAAACGGCTGTGGAGGAACTGCTAAAACCTACAAGATCCCAAAAACTTGCCTCCAGGCCGATCTTGCGAAATGCCACCAGTGTCTGAATGGTCTCTGTTACAATTGAAGCAAAGAATACACCTGCAAGGATAAATATTTGAAGGCGGATAAATCGCACAATTTGCTCCTTTTTGAAATATCTTGGAAATGAGACAAATAGATGGAAGTACAAAATCAAGAGAATTGAATAGAACAGCAAAACCGAATTCACTGCAGGTCGCCAATTGTTGCTGGCAAGAAAAA
>CAZVTL010000003.1:8783-37569 GCA_964630075.1 uncultured Tangfeifania sp. | reverse complement strand
CACGGTGGTGTGGAAGGACGAAACGGGAATTAATCCCGTTTCTCCTATCCGATTGTGGATTCCGGTCAAAATTAATAAGAGTAAAGATTACTATTAATCAATGGTAAGCAAAGAGAGGGGGATCGAAAGGGATGCAGGGACGAGATTTTGCTGTTCCACAGCTAACCAATTGATAATTAAGCTGTATAAAAACGAAAAGAGGCTGCCGGGGTGGCAACCTCTTACGAATCCAAATCAACTAACTACTACTAATAACTATTAACAATACAAATGTAGTGAATTTATTATTACTAAATGTAAAAAAACTATTAATTATTTGTGAACTATAAATAATAATTGTACCAGTAGGTTGAATGCTTTTTATGAGATTTTCAATTGAAATCAGACCAGTTTTTTGTACCTGATCCTGTGCGGAGTTGAATCTCCCAACCTTTTTTTCTTGTTTTCTTCGTATTCGGAGTAACTTCCTTCAAAGAAATAGATTTGAGAATCGCCTTCAAATGCCAAAATATGGGTGGCAATCCGGTCTAAAAACCACCGGTCGTGCGAGATTACCACGCAGCATCCAGCAAAGCTCTCCAGTCCCTCTTCCAGCGCCCGAAGTGTGTTTACATCGATGTCGTTGGTAGGTTCATCCAGGAGCAGTACATTGGCTCCAGATTTGAGTGTAATGGCCAGGTGCAACCTGTTTCGTTCCCCGCCAGACAATACTCCGCACTTCTTCTCCTGGTCTGAACCGCTGAAGTTGAATTTTGAAACAAATGCCCGGGCATTGATCATTCTTCCACCAACCATCACCTCATCGGTTCCACCTGAAAGAACCTGATAGACAGTCTTATCCGGATCTATTTCAGAATGTGATTGGTCTGCATAGCCTATTTTGACGGTTTCGCCTACCGTGAAAGTACCCGAATCTGATGTTTCCATTCCCATGATCATCTTAAAAAGGGTAGTTTTCCCCGCACCGTTGGGCCCGATGACTCCAACGATTCCGTTGGGAGGCAAAGTAAAATTCAAGTTTTCGAACAAGAGTCTTTCGCCATAACCTTTGGCAACGTTTTCAGCGAGGATCACTTTGTCACCCAAACGAGGACCATTGGGAATAAATAGTTCCAATTTTTCCTCCTTCTGTTTGACATCTTCGTTCAATAGTTTTTCATATGCACCCAGGCGTGCTTTTGATTTGGCTTGTCTGGCCTTGGGGCTCATTCTCACCCATTCCAGCTCACGTTCCAGTGTTTTGCGGCGTTTGGAGACTCCCTTCTCCTCCATTTCCAGTCGTTTCTGTTTTTGCTCCAGCCAGCTGGTATAGTTGCCTTTCCATGGGATACCTTCCCCTCTGTCAAGCTCAAGGATCCATCCTGCCACATTGTCGAGGAAGTAGCGGTCGTGGGTGATGCAGATGACCGTTCCCGGATACTGCTGCAAGTGTTGCTCGAGCCAGTCGATCGACTCTGCATCCAGGTGGTTGGTTGGCTCGTCGAGCAGCAAGATGTCAGGTTGTTTCAACAGCAGGCGGCACAGGGCAACCCTGCGGCGTTCACCGCCGGATAGTACCGATACCGGGGTGTCACCGTCAGGACAACGCAAGGCATCCATGGCTCGCTCCAGCTTGTTGTCGAGGTTCCAGGCATCTGTTGCATCGATTTTCTCCTGCAACTTGGCCTGGCGGTCCATCAGTTTGTCCATTTTGTCGGCATCCTCATACACTTCGGGGAGTCCAAACTGCAGGTTGATGTTCTCGAATTCTGCCAGCAGATCAACGATCTCCTGTGCCCCTTCCTGAACAATGCCCATGACCGTTTTGGCAGGGTCAAGTATTGGATCCTGTGAGAGGTGTCCAACAGTATAGCCGGGAGAAAAGGCGAGTTCTCCATGGAAATCTTTCTCAATTCCGGCAATGATTTTTAGCAAAGTTGATTTGCCCGATCCGTTCAATCCGATGATGCCAATCTTTGCACCCAGAAAGAAGGAGAGAGAAATGTCTTTAATTACTTGTTTTTGAGGCGGGTATGTTTTACTCACCTTGTACATCGAAAATATAATCTGCTTGTCGTCGCTCATCTGTCTGTCATTATTTTATAGGCTGTAAAATTCGCTTTTTCCATCGAAACGGCAATAGCGAATCGAAGGTTTCGTTGAGGAAATTCGGTGTGAATTCATTTGTTGCGTAAAAATGAGGTGGAGGCAAACATGTATGAATCATTTTTTACTAAATTTGGATGGATTGTAACTTAAAAAAACATCCCTATGAAGAGATTTTTAATCCGGGTGCTGATTGTTCTGCTGATACTACTCGCATCATTTTTTTACTGGAAATATATTTTCGATTACAGCGAAGGTTATCGTGCAGGATTGCTGCAGAAATTTTCAAGCAAGGGAACCTTTTTCAAGACCTATGAAGGGGAGATGATCTTAAGCAGTGTTCAAACCAACGCCAATGTGGCGATTGCGTCTGAAAAGTTTTTCTTCTCGGTAACGGATGAGGATGTTGCAAGAAAAATTGAAAAATTGCAAGGGGAGAGCGTCGTGGTTCACTACACGGAGAAGAATGGCCGTTTACCCTGGAACGGAGACTCACCCTACATTGTCGACAGTGTGAGCGTGAAGAATTAGGAATAAGTCAGGAGGTAATGCTGCTGACTTAGCTAGGCTCTCTTGGGAATCTTGAGTTGTTGGCCAACATACAACCCTTTGACATTTCTGATGTTGTTGAAAGCCTTCAGTTCAGCATCTGTAATGCCGGGGAATTTTTTGGCAATGGTAAAAAGACTATCTCCCCGCTGAACGGTATAGAGAATGTATTCGTCAGTCGATGTGGATGCAGTCTCTTTTGTTTGGTTGATTACCGGACTGGCCGCATTGGTTGCATTTGTTTCAACGGCGGTTTGACTGGTTGTGGTAGTTGTATTGTTTTCAGCCGGTTGACTGGCAAGCGTTGGTTGTGTTGTAGCTGGTTTGGAAAGGAGAGCTTCTTTGCTTTTCAAGGGCTTTCCGGGTACGTAAACCGTGATCCGTTGGCCAATCTGAAGTGTTTTCTTTCTGAAGTCATTCCATGCACGGAGATCGTTTAAAGAGACCCTGTATTTGTTGGCGATTGCACCAAGATTGTCTCCCGATTTCACGACATGGGTAATCTCCCTCATCCCGTCTATAGGAGTAATAGAACCGTTTGAACTTTTGGTGGATTTTCCTTTGAGCGGTACCAGTTGGTTGTTCGGGAAATATTTGTCGCGGTTGTAGGCGAATATCTGGGTCTGATTGTCAATATAGGCGGAAATGGATTCGCTGGGAAGTTTAAGCAGATAGGGTTTATCTGGTCTTGCGGGGATGATGTCGCGCCGGTATTGGGGATTGAGTCGCCTTAGTTCTTCAACAGGGATGTTCAGTACGGCAGAGAGTTGTTCGAAGTTGAGATAGTTGTGCACTTCGATCGTATCGGTGACCGTTTTAAATTTGGGTTCAGTAGCATTTAGAAGGTGTTCCTTCTCATAATTCATTACATAGGTGGCAGCGATAAAGACCGGAATGTATCCCCTCGTCTCCCGGGGTAAGGAGTAATAAATATCCCAGTAACTCTGTTTTCCACCACTTCGTCTCACTGCTTTGTTGATATTTCCGGGGCCGCAATTGTAGGCGGCAATGACCACATGCCAATCACCGTAAATATCGTAAAGATCGCGAAGATACCTGGCTGCAGCATCGGAGGATTTGATGGGATCGTTGCGTTCATCGATGTAAGAGTTGATTTCCAAACCGTAAAGTTTGCCGGTTCCGATCATAAACTGCCACAAACCGGAGGCACCGGCCCTGGATACGATCTTGGGATTGAGGGCTGATTCGATGATGGGGAGGTATTTTAGCTCAAGGGGAAGCTGGTATCTCTCCAGTGCCTCTTCAAAAATAGGGAAGTAATAATTGGAGAGTCCCAGCATGTAGGAGGTTAGTTCCCGTTTCCGAATGGTATATAGACCGATAAAATTGCGGACTGTTTCGTTGTAGGGGAGGGGAAGGAAGGAGTCGATGGCCTGAAGGCGGCTGATGTATACGGAATCAGGAAGGTAGCTCTTGATCTCATCGGGGAGTGAGTTGAACTCTGTGTTATCGTAAGAAAATGCATTTTTGATGTACCAGGTATTAACCAGTGAATCAAGTTTGTCGGATACCAACATGTTCAAATTTTCATTGACCATTTTATCTGCCATTTTGTTGGCAATTGTATCCGCTCCCCAGATTTTTTGCTCCTCCTCGGCAGTAATTGGTTTTTCCTGCGCCTGCGCCATTACACCCAGGTTCAGTGCGAGAATGGTCAGTAGTAAAATTTTGAATTTTATAGCCATGGTACACACAAAAATTAAAAGTTAAAGGCAACATTGATGCCAAATACCTGATTTCCTTTCCCAACATAGAAGGGCATTGGTTCAACCCTCATACTCAGATTCTCGTTGATGTCAAAATCAGCCAAATTTGCATCCACGCTCGCATCAATAATGCTTAAAACGTGCAGGGCTGCAATAGCAATTACGCTAAGATCCCTGTTCCTTCTGTAATAATCCTTCCCACTTTTCAACTGTGACTTGAAACTGTCAAAATGGGATGGATTCGCATTCATATCCCAGTATGGAATTTTAAACATATCGTTCAGATAATCCTTGTCTGATTCGCTCATCTGACTGACTGTTTGATACTTGGAAATTGTCTGGTAAGCATCAAAATAGTCGTTGTAGTTGTTGTTGTTCCATCCCAGCACATAAATCAAACCGACATACCCTCCGTAAACGATGGGCAATTTCCAGTACTTCCCATTGTACACCTGCCCCAGTCCGGGGAAAAGGGCAGCATAAATGGAAGCCTTCTTTGGCGAAAGTACTTTTTTTTCCTGTGAAATAGAAATATTCAGACTGTCTTTTGGGACAGTAAACTCCTGTGCTACCAGATTGAAGCAGAGGAGTGATAGAATGATTCCAATAAAAAGTCCTTTCAAAATAATTTTCAAAACAGATTAATTGCCTGATTATGAATCTAGTCGGTCGAAAATACCGATAATCCTTTCGAGATCTTTTGAATCCTTGAAAGGGATTTCGATTTTCCCTTTGTATTGGTCATTGATCTTTAGTCCGATATTACTGTTGAAATATTTCCCCAGATGTTTTTTCAAATCGCTGAACTGGTCATTCATGGATGGATCTTTACCGGATTGATTCTTTTGTTCTTCCTCCGAAGCACTTAGTTTGCGAACAATATCTTCCGTTTTGCGAACCGAGAAATCGTATTTTACCACCTGGCGGTAGACCATTACCTGGGTTTCAGAATCGTTGATATTGATCAGGGCACGGGCATGTCCCATGGTGATCTCCTGTTCCCGGATGGCTTTCTGTATGACAGCAGGCAGTCTGAGCAGGCGAAGATAATTTGAGATGGTGGATCTTTTTTTTCCAACCCTGTCACTCAGGCTCTCCTGGGTGAGTTTGCACTCTTCCATCAGGCGCTGGTAACTGAGGGCCACCTCGATGGCATCCAGGTCTTCCCTTTGAATGTTTTCAACGAGGGCAAGTTCGAGCATGGCCTCATCGCCAGCTTCCCTCACAAAAGCGGGAACCTTGGTAAGTCTGGCGATTTTGGAAGCCCTGAATCTCCTCTCCCCTGCGATGATCTGGTATTTTTTTTCTCCGATTTTGCGGAGGGTGATGGGCTGGATAATTCCAACCTCCCTGATGGAGGCGGCCAATTCGTTCAAGGCCTCCTCATCGAAGTGGACGCGGGGTTGGAATGGATTGGCCTCAATTTCGGAAATCAGAATTTCATTCGATACCGGATTCTGTTCACGGGGCATGTTGGAATCATCGATCAGGGCTCCCAAACCTCTGCCCAGGGCATTGCGTTTTTGCATCATACTGTTAAAATTCTGTCGTTATCAAACAATCTCTTTGTGGTCCATTTTTGTCATTTTGTTCTTTTGCAGCAATTCCCTGGCCAGATTCAGGTAGTTCTGTGCTCCTTTGGAGCCGATATCGTAGGAAACTGCAGGAACACCGTAGCTGGGAGCCTCCGATAGCCGGATGTTTCTGGTAATCAGCGATTCGAAGACCATCTCCTGAAAATGTTTCTTCACCTCATCCAGTACCTGGTTGGAGAGGTTGAGTCTCGAATCGTACATGGTCAGCAAAAAGCCTTCTATCTGCAGCTCAGGATTTAATCTACTTTGGATGATCTTGATGGTATTGAGCAGTTTGCCCAATCCTTCCAAAGCAAAATATTCGCATTGGACAGGAATGATGACGGAATCAGAAGCTGTAAGGGCATTGACCGTGATCAGTCCCAGGGAGGGAGAGCAGTCGATGAAGATAAAATCGTAGTTGTCCCTGATTTTTTCAATGACCAGTTTGAGCACCTTTTCACGATTGGGCATGTTGAGCATTTCGATCTCAGCACCCACCAGGTCAATGTGTGAGGGAATCAGATCAAACCCCGGAGTGTTGGTGTTTAAGATGATGCTCCTTGGGTCGATGTCGTCTACTACACATTCGTAGATGCTGGTCTTGACATTTCGAACATCGAAACCAACCCCGGAGGTTGCATTGGCCTGGGGATCGGCATCAATGAGGAGTACCTTGTATTCCAGAACTGCAAGGCTCGCTGCCAGATTTATGGCAGTAGTAGTCTTTCCTACACCACCTTTCTGGTTTGCGATCGCGATAACTTTTCCCATGAATAATAATTTTTAGTCGGCCTCAAAGTTAGTATTTTAGTCTCAACGAGAACAGAGCGATCCGAAAATTGATGTGCTATTGGCAGAAAAGATATCAACTACATCGGATCGACATCCACAACGATCAGCAGAGATTTGTTCTTGTCCATGGTTCTTACACGCTCCAGCATTTCCTGCATCTGACGTTTGGCAGATGTAATGGAAATTTCGCGCTCCAACTTTAGCCACATCTCCTTCATGTACATTAGCTTGATACGGCCTACAGCAGGATATTCGGGTCCCAGCAACCGGTTTCCAAACCTGCTGCGCAGCGCAGTGGCGCACTCCTGTGCAATCCGGTCCAACTCATTAAGATCCCGGTGCTTCAAGGTAATCCGAATCATTCGGTAAAAGGGTGGGTATTTGAAAAATTTACGCTCGGCAATTTGCTGTTCGTACATGCCTTCATAGTCGTTTTCCGCTACTTTTTTTATGATAAAGTGATCGGGTTGAGAAGTCTGGATGATCACAGTGCCCTGCTTGGACCTTCTTCCCGCACGCCCGCTTACCTGTGCCATCAGTTGGTAGCTTCGCTCGTGTGAGCGGAAATCGGGGAAGTTGAGCAAATTGTCTGCATTCAGGATGCCAACTACCTGCACATGTTCAAAATCAAGCCCTTTTGTAATCATCTGCGTACCTACCAAGATGTCGGTATCTCCCCTGTCGAATCTTTGCAGGATGGACTGGAATGCCTTTTTTGTTCTGGTAGTATCGAGGTCGAGTCGTTCGATCACCGCATCCGGAAAGATCACGGAGAGTTCTTCTTCTACTTTTTCGGTGCCAAAACCTTTGTTGGTAAGTTCATCCGACTGGCATGAGGCACATTGGGAGGGGTAGTAAAGGGCGTAACCGCAATAGTGGCAAATTAGCCTGCGGCTGTTTTTATGGTAGGTAAGGCTGACATCGCAATGGTTGCATTTGGGGATCCAACCACAGCTTTTGCACTCAATAAAGGGTGAAAAACCTCGTCTGTTCTGAAAGAGTATAACTTGTTCTTTTTTTTCCAATGCAAGGGTAATCTCGTTGTATAATTCTGGAGTCAGGCACGAGCGCATTGATTTTTTCTGGTAGGCACGTTTGAGGTCGACCGTTACAATTTTCGGAAGTTCTACCTGTTTGTACCGCTCTTTCAATTCAACCAATCCGTATCTTCCTGATTTTGCATTGAAATAGGTTTCGATAGCTGGTGTTGCAGTTCCCAGCAGTACCGGAATTTTGAGCATTGTACCAAGGACGATGGCCGTGTCCCTTGCATGATATCTTGGGGCAGGATCGAATTGCTTAAAGCTGTTTTCATGCTCTTCGTCTACAACAATGAGTCCGAGGTTTGAAAAAGGAAGAAAAATGGAGGATCGGGTACCAATGACCAGCTGGTGACTATGATGCATTGATCCTGTTTGAAACTGCAGTACTTTGTTCCATATTTCAACACGCTCCGCATCGCTGAATTTTGAATGATAAATGCCAGCCTTTTCACCAAATACTTCCAGGAAACGGCCAATCATCTGGGTTGTCAATCCAATTTCGGGGAGAAGGTAAAGCACCTGCTTGCCCTCTTTCAAGCACTGCTCGATCAATTGAATGTAGATCTCTGTTTTGCCACTCGAGGTAACTCCGTGCAGGAGCGTCACCTGGTGCTTTGAAAAGGAGGCCTGAATCTGTTCCAGAGCCGATTGTTGCGCCGGATAGAGCGGATAGCTATTGCGGGTAGCCGCTTCACCTGCTTCCAGCCGGTCGATGGATTGTTCATAGGTAGTTAGGATCTCTTTCTTTACCAATCCATTGAAAACAGTTATGCTGGCACCGCTCTTCATCAGCAGTGCCTTTTTGGGATAGGCCTTGGCCTTCAGATCCGCAATATACTCGTTCTCCTGGAGGAATAGGAGCATCATCTCCCGCTGTTTCGGAATTTTCGTCAGCAGATCAAGTGTACGAAGCAATTTCTCTTCTGAGAAGATGGCTGCTCCAAGGGTGACAATGGTTTCGATCCGTGCTTTGTAATTTTCCCTGATCTCTTCGTCGATGCGGACCACTCCTTTTTTCAGTAACTCTTTTAAAACGGGCAGGGTCCCTTTTTTTAATACGGTATTGTTTAGTTCACTGACGGTTATCCCTTTTTTTTCGCGGATGACGTCAAGCAGAAGCAGCTCTTTCGGTGACCACTCCTCCTGGTTTGCATTTTGTTGTTCCTCGGTGATGGAGACCCTTGTTTCACTCTCCATTTTGAGGCCGGATGGCAAGGCGGCTTTGAGAACTTCACCCAAAGTACAATGGTAATAAGCTGCAATCCAGTCCCACAATGGGAAACAGTTTTCTGACAGGATGGATTTGTCATCCAGTAGTGATTCGATCAATTTGGGTGTGAGGTTTTCCGGTTTGTTCCGGTGTAAATTCCTTACCAGGGCAGAATAGAATTTTTTGGCCCCAAATTGCACCACCACCCTCATTCCGGGTTCCAACTTTTCTTTCAACTCTTCCGGAACAAGGTAGGTAAATGACCCTGGCAGGGGAAGGGGAAGAATCAGATCAGCGTAGAGATCGGGTGTTTTGTTCATGAAGAATAATGGCCATTTCTTTGTTCAAGGGGGATCGCAAGCGAAGACAATATTACATTATAAAACTGGTTTTTGCGGATCAGTTTTAAATTTTCGTTGAAGGAATTTCGTTACTTCATCGGGAAGCAAGCCGGTAATTGAACGGTTTCCGATGAGTCTTTCCCTGATGTCGGATGAACTGATGTCGAGGAGGGGAGCAGTGAAATGAGTGATGTTGGGATGATCTCCAAATGGACTCTCCGGGAAAGGTGCACGCGGATAGACCAACAGTCCAAATTGGTCAATGATCTGCTGAAAATCTTTCCAGGTCCTGAATTTCTGAAGGTTGTCGCCGCCAATCAACAACCTGAACTGGTGCTGGGGCCAATTTTTTTGCAGGAATTCTAAGGTATTGATCGTGTAGGAGGGACGTGGCAGGTAGTTTTCACAATCGCTGACTTTGATCCGGGGACAATTTTGCACCACAAGTTCAACCAGTTTGAACCGCATTTCAAATGGCCATAGCTCTTCCTCTTTTTTGTGCGGATTGTGCGGGGAGACAATCATCCATACCTCATCGAAACCCACTGCCAATGCGGCTTCTGCAATTGCGATGTGGCCGTTGTGGATGGGGTTGAATGATCCGGAATAGATGGCGATCTTCATGAATTTGAAAATTGTGAAAATTGAACTTTCAAGAAATTTTAACCAACCAACCGAGGCTTACTTCAAAAATGCCTTCACCCGATTCTCTGCCTCCTGCAAGGCATGCTCAAGGGTATCGTTGACGATGATGAAGTCGAACTGCGGAGCATAGGTCAATTCATTTTCAGCCTTCTCGACCCGCTTTCGGATGACCTCCTTGTCGTCTGTACAGCGGGCAATCAGTCTCTTTTCCAATTCGGTGAGTGAAGGTGGCTGAATGAACAGGGCGAGGGCACGCTCTCCATAATATTTTTTGATGTTGCTGCCACCCACTACATCCACATCGAAAAGAATATTCTTTCCGCTTTCCAAAATCTTGTTCACTTCGTTTTTCAGCGACCCATAGAAGTTGTCGGGATAGACTTCCTGCCATTCCAGGAATTCGTCGTTGTCAATTTTTGATTTGAATTCTTCGGTAGAGAGGAAAAAATAGTCTGTACCGTTCACTTCACTCCCCCTGGATTTCCGGTTGGTAGCCGAGACAGAGAAGGCAAAATCAGGAAATCGGGAGAGCAAGTGCCTCACGATGGTGGTTTTGCCTGCACCTGATGGGGCAGAAAAAATGATGACTTTGCCTTCTTTAATTCCTGTTTCCTTCATTTATAATACATTGAGAAGCTGTTCCTTGATTTTTTCGAGTGAGTCTTTCATCTGGATCACCAGTCGCTGCATCTCCATATGGTTGGCTTTTGATCCAAGGGTATTCACCTCTCTGCCAATCTCCTGGGCAATGAATCCGAGTTTTTTGCCAACCGGCTCATTCAGTTCAATGGTTTCCTGGAAATAGTTGCAGTGGTTGAGCAGCCTTACTTTTTCCTCGTTTACATCCATTTTCTCCAGGTAAAAGATCATCTCCTGTTCCAGCCTGTTTTCATTCACCTGCTCAATGGCTAAATCCTTGAGTCCTTCGTAAATTTTTTCCTTGATCCGGGTTACCCGCTCCTCTTCATATTGATCTACCTCCTTGAGCAGGGAGGTAATTGTTTGCACGTTGGCAACGATATCCTGCTTCAAGACCTTTCCTTCCTGGATGCGGAATTGATCAAGGGCTTCGATGGCTTCGGAAATTTTCACCAGAATCAGCTTCCACTCCTGGTCGTTCAGCTCTTCCCGCTCATTTTTAACGACCTCTGGCAGGGAAAGAATGGATTGCAGGATGTTGTCGTTCAGTTGGATGGTGAGATCGGCTGCGATCTGTTCCAGTTGCCTGTAATAGCTTTTGACAATTCCTGCGTTGATTTTTGTGGCAGCATCTTCACCCAGTGATTCGGTGTAGAGGATAAAGTCAACCTTGCCGCGAATGAGCCGGTCTGACAGCTCCCTCCGAATCTCCAGATCCTTCTCCCTGAAAAGGAGTGAAATCCGGGTGTTTAGATCCATTTGCTTGCTGTTCAGTGACTTAATTTCAATTGTCACCTTCTTTTGAGCAAGTTCACATTCGGCTTTGCCGTAACCTGTCATCGATTTTAACATATCCTGCTGCTTTTGGGCAAAGGTAAGAAAAAAGGGAGAACGTAGAAGAGGACAAGAGAGGAAGAGGAGAGGAAGAGACGGAAGAATGACAGAGGGACTGAAAAGAAGGAGAGACGGATGAATGACGGAAGGACAAGGAGACTGATGGACTGAGAGACGGAGGGAAATGGGATGAGGAGAGGAAGGGGGGATCCCTAACGTTTCGCCCCCCTCCTCTCCTCAGTAGTCATGTTCATGGGATGTACTTTTGGAAAAACTTTGCAGAAGTTTAGTATTGTTGGTAGAATGATTTGAGATAGGGGGTTACCTGGTTGAAGATAGGTTTGGTAAATTCGACAAACAGCTCCTGTGGGCCGGGAGGGGGCAATGGTTTGCGGCGACAAATGGCCAATTGTTTTTCATCGAGGGCCCTTTCATCGCCATTGAATGTACCCCACTCTGCGAACCAGACAAATTGCCCGGGGAATTTGCGTTGTGAAACAACTTTGTTGGCTGGAAGATCCAGGATGGTAACATCCAGGACTCCTTTTGAGATCAGCTCACGGCGGTTGACCGTCAGTTTGGCCTTCAAGGTATTGTATGCTTTTACCTTTTCCCCTGTTTTAAGGGTGACCGTAATCTGTACACTGTCGCGTGAAAGTTCCTTGACCGACTCCTTGTCGTAGAACTGACCTACCACAAAATCGTCAAAGTTCATACGCAGCAGCTGATCCGGCTGATTGATTCCCTCTTTTTTGGCCGATTCAGGGGAGTAGTAGGCAACAAACTCATTGGGTCTGTTGCGCAACAGGTTTTCGATGATTTGATTCAAAAAGAAATCGGAGGTAAGCTGATATTTTTGCGGTACCTTGATCTGTTCGACGATTACCTTCAGTGTGCCGTTGTATTTTGCCTGCTCCAGGCGACTCCTGACATCCTTGTAGCCAGGGACAAACCGGTCGGCCTGTTTGTAATTGGACCAAGCATCCTTCCAGGAGAGGCGTGTATCCAGTTTTTCATTTCCCAATCCGGCAGTATATTGTTCTTCTGCAGCCAACTTACGGGTTTGTTCCAGTTCAAACGTATAATAATTGAGTTGCGGAAATAGTTTCAGCGCAGCAGGACACCTGCTGATCTCATCGGCCATGCGGTTCATTTTCTCATAATGGCCGACCACCTCGGTATATTTAAAGGGCAGGTTGGTGCTCAAAGCGTTGTCAACTTTTCCCTGAAAAAAGATCAGAGCCATGGGATAACTCTCCTTTACAGCCTGAATTGCTTTGGAGGAATTTGGGTCACTTCGCAACCGGTTTACTGCCTTGAGGGTGGCATTGTAATAATCACCCCTGTCGAAGGCTTTTTTGCCGGAGGAGCATGAGATGAGAAACAAACAAAATAAGGCAGATGAGGCAAAGAGGATACGCATGGGCAAAGTTTTCAATTAAAATAGGGGGGTAAAAATATTTATTTTAAACAATAATATTCTTTGTGTTCATAACTATTTATTCGCCGATTTTCTCTACGACAACCGCCGTGCCGTAGGCCAGCACCTCAGTTAATCCAGTCATTACATCGTTGGCATCGTAGCGCATGCTGATGATGGCATTGGCACCAATCACCCGCGCATGTTCGATCATCAATTGCAGGGCCTCCTCCCTTGCCTTCTCGCACAATTCGGTGTAAATGACATTCCTCCCGCCAAAGATGGTCATCAGGCCTCCTGCAAAGGAGCCGAAGATATTCCTGGAGCGGACAGTGATACCTCTTACAAGTCCCAATTGTCTGATGATGCGGTATCCTTCCAGCGAGGTGCTTGTTGTAATCAGTGTGTCGTCGTTCATGGTAAATGGTTTTGTAGTATATTTTTTATTATTTGCTTGTTTTCAAGCTGTTTTTTATTGCAGATATTAAAATTCCATAGTCCGGGTATTTTCATCAAATAGGATGATCACCACATATTCGGTGGAAACAAATTTCCCTTCATAAACTCCGGGCATCCAATCGTCCGGAATGGCTTTCATGACCCTCAATGCTTCGTTGTTGCAGACTCTTCCCAATCCCTTCAGTACCCGGTGGTTGGAAGTTACGCCAAGGCTGTCGATCAAAAATCCCACATAGACCACTCCGTTCACTTTTTCCTGTGGTTTGTGAAGCGGGAGGCAGAGCTCCTGTTCGACATAGCCACTAAACCAATTTGAACCGCCAATGTAAAGGGGAGGCCTTTCCAGTTTGGACAAAAGTGTGTCTTTGCCGGTAAATATCTTAAAGATGTGGTTGGCAAAAGTGGTCTTGTATTGCAGCACCAGGTTGTTGGTAAAATCAATTTTCTGTTCCAGCTCTCCTTTGTTGTCGAAAAACTCCCAGATTCCGTCCCTTTTGCTTTTTACATAACATCCCCTGGCCTGTATCTTTCCCTGGATGTTGTAATGCGTCCAGATACTATCCATGTAGCCCATGTTGTAATATCCTTCTGCCAAAACCCTTTCGGCTGCTTCTGCCTTGTAACTGCCATGTTTTATAGCAGTATCCGATTTAAGGATGTAATAGGTCTCCTTGTAGGGAGGGTAATAATTTTGGCGGACAACCTTTTTTGTCTCCTTTCCTGTTAGCAGGGCAGGCAAGGCCATAAAAAGTATGACAAGGATTTTTTCCATGAAAATCTTCAGGAGTTAGTCGTTGTCTTTTCGCTGTTTGCTGACCATCTCCGTAAAACTTCTGGCAGCATTGGAAAACTCGGATGGCATGAGTATCACGGTAGTGGTATTGTTGTCTATGCCAATTTCAGAAAGCATTTGCATTCTTCTGAGTTCGAGGGAGAAAGGGCTGCTTTCCATCTGTTTGGCACCTTGTGACAACTTGATGGAGGATTCAAGTTCGGCTTCGGCCTTGATAATTCTGGCGCGTTTTTCGCGGATGGCTTCTGCTTCGCGGGCCATCGCCCTTTGCATAGATTCAGGGATCTCAACATCTTTCATTTCAACCATCTCGATTTTTACTCCCCAGGGTTCAGTGGCCTCATCTACAATTTTTTGCAGGGTGGCATTGATCTGTTCCCGTTCCCGCAGTACTTCGTCGAGGTGATGCTGGCCGATGATGTTTCGCAAAGCTGTAACCGAAAACTGGTAGACTGCCTGGTTGTAGTTGGCAATCTTGATCACCGCGTTTTCAGGATTGGTAACCCTGAACCAAAGCACTGCATTTACCTTGATTGTCACGCTGTCCTTGGTGATTGTTTCCTGCTGTTCCAGGTCGACTGTCTTGGTGCGGATATCGATGGTCTGCTGACGATCGATCAGCGGAATGATCCAATATAGGCCCGGTCCTTTGGTTTCCTGGTATCTTCCCAGCCTGAAGACAATGGCACGTTCGTATTCTTGCGCAATGCGGAATCCGGAGAGGATGATAACGGCAATGATAATTGAAATTGGGATAAGGATTTCCATGATTTAGGTATTAATGAAATATAAAGTAAAGCAAAATGTCGGAACTGTGATTGAAGCAGATTAATGGATTGAGCAGATTTTACTTGTTACAGTTCTAATTCTGATTTCCTGTATTTTGTGTTGATTAGTCTTTTAAATTCAAGGCTTTTGCTGCCAAAATTAATAAGTAAACCAATTTCAATGTTATATGCTTCCAGGTAATTAATGGCTTGTGCTAAATGAACATCTTCGAGTTTGATTACCGCTTTTACTTCAAGCGAAATCACCTCATCAATCAGAAAATCTACACGGCGGGTGCCAATGTGTTGATTTCTGTAAAAGATGGGCATGTCAAATTCCCGTTTAAAATCCAAGCCGAAATACGGAAACTCAATAGCAAGGGCACGCTGATATATCACCTCTTGAAAGCCATTTCCAAGCACTTTATGTACCTGCATGGCTGCTCCAATTATTTTTCCTGTAGTATCCTTGTATTTGTACTCTTCAACCATAGATGAATTTTCTATTTACAGTCCCCATTTTAAATTATGCGGAAAAACAGTTAAAATTGAAGTAATAATTTAAAGAAAATCAGCTCAATCCATTAATCTGCTTCAATCCTGGTTAAGACATCCTTACACGATCCCGGAGAAACCCATAAATGCCATTGCAAGAATTCCTGCCGTAATAAGTGCTATCGGGGTACCTTTCAACCCTTCCGGGATGTTGGAGAATTCCATTTGTTCGCGGATATTGGCAAAGATCAGGAGTGCCAGTCCGAAACCGCCTGCGGTAGAAATGGCGAAAACGACTCCCTCCAGTAGATTGAACTGTTTGGTGATCGTCAGGATGGCGACTCCGAGAATGGTGCAGTTGGTGGTAATCAGTGGCAGGTAGACGCCGAGTGCCTGGTAGAGTGCCGGACTAACCTTTTTTAAAATGATTTCGACCAATTGAACCAGGGCAGCAATGATCAGGATGAAGGAGATGGTTTGAAGGTAGCTCACCTGCAGGGGATCGAGGATGAAGTGCTGGACAAGGTAGGTCACAATGGTGGAAAGTGTCATGACAAAGGCTACGGCTGCAGCCATCCCAATGGCCGTGGTGCTGTTTTTGGAGACCCCCAGGAAAGGGCAGATTCCAAGAAATTGTGCCAGTACAATGTTGTTGACAAGGATGGCGGAAATGACGATGATCAGGTATTGCATGGTAATTAGGTTTTGTTGATTTTGTTGATGACAGCGATCAGGTAGCCCAGGACGATGAAGGCTCCGGGAGCCAAAACAAAGATGAGGCTGCCGTATTGTTCAGGGTAGATGGTCAGATCGAACACCTTTCCGGTCCCGAGGAATTCGCGGATGGCGCCCAGCAGTGTCAGGGCAAAAGTAAAACCAAATCCCATACCAAGGCCGTCAAGGATGGAGAGTATTGCCCCGTTTTTGCAGGCGAAGGCTTCGGCCCTTCCCAATACGATGCAGTTCACCACAATGAGCGGGATAAAGAGGCCAAGGGATGCGTAGAGTGAAGGAAGCCAGGCCTGCATGGTGAGTTGCACCACCGTTACAAAAGTGGCAATGATCACAACATAGCTGGGAATACGGACTTTGTCAGGGATGTATCCTGCTACCAATGAGACAATCAGGTTGGACATCACCAGTACGAAGGTGGTTGCCAGTCCCATGCCTATGCCATTGATGGCGTTGGAGGAGACTCCAAGCGTGGGGCACATCCCCAGCATGATTACGAAAATTGGGTTCTCTTTCATCAACCCATTCAGGAATGTCTGCATGCGTTTCATTGGGCACCTCCTTCTTTTGATGGTTCAGCTTTCACGGTAGTGACAGGTATTGGTTGGTGTGAGGTATTGTTTTTCCAGGCAGTATGGGCTCTTTTGATGGATTCAAGAAATGCCCTGGAGGAGATGGTCGCAGCAGTGATTGCATCGATGGAGCCTCCGTCTTTCACTACCGTGAAGTTGGCAATTTCGGGATTCTTGCCAATAACGTACTGTTTGGGTTTGTTTTTGTCGGAGAACCATTGTGCCATTTTGGAACCCAATCCGGGAGTCTCTTTGTGTTCAAGAATTTTAAAGCCAGATACATTGCCCTCCGGGGTAAGTCCTACCATGACCAAAATTAATCCGGAAAATCCTTTCCTTGAATAGGTTTTGATGGCAGTTCCGACAAGTGAGCTGTCTTTGGAATAGGCGGGAAAAAACAGCAGCGAATCCGCTTCTCCGGCTGGCAAGACCTTGTAACTACTCCCGAGGTAGTCAAAAGGTGGAAGAATGGTTGCTATGGCAATGTTTTGCTGTTCAATGTCGGCTTTGGCGATGGCTGATCTGGTGGCTTCGTTGATCCCTCCCAGGATGGCGGAGGCTACAAAAGTCACGGCGAAAAGAGCCAGGAACATATTTTTAAAATTGGACTGTGGTTGTGCCATGGTTACTTTCCTCCGAATCTTTTGGGTTTAACTTTGGCATTGATCAGCGGGGTAAATCCATTCATGATCAAAATCGCGAAGGAGATGCCCTCGGGGTAGGCTCCGAAATTACGGATGCAGATGGTAATTACCCCAATACCGACCCCGAAAATAATTTTGCCCAGGGGAGTCATGGGGGAGGTGGTCAGGTCTGTTGCCATGAAGATAGCACCTAGCATCACCCCGCCTGTAATCAGGTGAAAAACGGGATCCATGAAGCGATCCGGGGCAACAATCCAAAGCACTCCTTCGAAGAGGAAAATGGAACCAAGCAGTGCGACAGGAATGTGCCAGGTAATGATCTTTTTCCAGAGAAGGTATACGCCTCCGAGGAGAATAGCCATAGCAGAAATCTCGCCAAGTGAGCCGCTCATATTTCCCCAGAACATGTCAAAGTAACCCGGCATCTGGCTGTTGGAGGTGATCTCTGCCAGCGATTTGCCGCTTTTCACCCCCTCTTTCAACAGCATCAGTGGGGTTGCCCCAGTGAATGTGTCTGTGACGGTAATATTGGCAGTCCAGGTGGTCATTTGAACAGGAAAGGAGATCAGTAGAAATACCCTTCCCACCAGGGCCGGATTGAAAGGGTTCTGACCAAGTCCCCCGAAGGATAATTTGGCGATACCGATGGCCACCAGCGAACCCAGCACCACCAGCCACACAGGCAATGCCGCAGGCAGGTTAAACGCCAGCAGCAGTCCGGTGATCATGGCAGAACCATCCCGGATGGTAGTGGGAACCTTCAGGATGTATTTTTGGATGGTGTATTCAAAAAATAGGCAGGAGACAACGGCCACCACCATAATCTTGAGGCTGTGCAGGCCGAAGAAGAGGCTGGCCATTAGAACCACCGGTACCAGGGCAATGACGACACTCCACATGATTTTTGGAATGGAATCATCCCCTTTGGTATGTGGGGAGGGTGAGACGGTGAATAGATTGCTCATTCTAAAAAAGTGGATTAAATAGGTATTTGTTTGTCTGTTAGCACTGAATTCTGGCGCGACCGGATCAGTTTGCCCACTTTGGATTTGCCGGTTCTGATGTAGTCGAGCAGGGGTCTGGAGGAGGGACAGGTGTAGGAGCAGGAGCCACATTCGATACAGTCAGTGATGTGATTCGCTTCAGCAGGTTCCCACATCCCTTTCTCCGACATGGACATCAGCAGGTAGGGTTCGAGATTCATCGGACAACCCTCCACGCATTTCGCGCACCTGATGCAGGGCATGGTTTGCTGGCGGGAGGCCTCCTTCTCCTGAATCAATACGATTCCAGACATTCCTTTGGTAACAGGGATTTTTAGGTTGGAGATGGCTTTGCCCATCATGGGACCGCCGATAATCACCTTGCCCGTATCCTCCGGCAGGCCGCCTGCAGCTTCGATCAATTCCAGGATGGGGGTTCCAATTCTTACCAGGAAGTTGCCCGGATTGCTCACCTCCTTGCCGGTGACGGTTACCACCCGTTCGATGAGTGGTTTGTTGAATGCAACGGCTTCATAAACGGCGAAGGCAGTAGCCACGTTGTTCACTACCACACCAACCGATGCAGGGAGTGCACCCGGTCCAACCATCCTACCGGTGAGTGCATGTATCAACTGTTTTTCACTTCCTTGCGGATATTTTAGCTCCAGCGGTTCCACTTCAATTCCCTTGTAGTTTTTGGCAAGCTCCCTTAGCAGCAAGATGGCGTCCGGCTTGTTGATTTCGATTCCCACAATGGCACGCTGAACATTGAGTACCTTCATGAGCATTGAGGTGCCTTTGAGGATCTCTGATCCTTTTTCGAGCATCAGGCTGTGGTCGGAAGTAAGGTAGGGTTCACATTCAACCCCGTTGATGAGCAGGGTGTCGGCCTTCATTCCGGCAGGAGGTTCGAGTTTCACATGTGTCGGGAAGGCGGCTCCACCCAATCCCACGACTCCTGCTTCCCGTATTTTAAGGAGCAGTTCGCCGGCAGTAAGGGTTTCAATACCCGGGATTGGCTGATCCATGGATATGGTCTCCTCCCAGCTGTCTCCCTCCGTTTCGATGACAATGGCGAGGGTTTTGTAACCCGACGCGTCGATTCGTTCCGTAATTTTGGTGACGCTGCCCGATACAGGAGCATGGATATTTGCGGAGACAAATCCCCCTGATTTTGCGATGAGCGTTCCGGTTTTTACCACGTCCCCTTTCTTGACAGCCAGAATCGCCGGGACTCCGATGTGTTGTGCCACCGGGAGGATTACCTTCTTTGGGAGTGGAAGCTTTTGAATAGCCAATCCTGCTGTCAGCTTCATATCTTTGGGATGAACTCCTCCAAATTTGAATGTTTTTAACATATACGCTATCTAATATTGTCTTTTCAATTGAATGGTATAAGGCTATGGTTGGGTTTCCGTAATTTGTTCATTCTTGATTTTCCTGGCTGGGAAGTTGATCTCCAAAATAGCATTGGTGTGACAAACAGTCACACATTTCCGGCAAAGCGTGCATTTTTCAGCATCGATGTAGGCAAGATTTTGTCCGATGGTAATGGCTCCGAAATTGCACACCTTCAGGCATTCCTGACAGCCCGTGCAGGCCACCTTGCAAGCCTTGGCGGCTGTCTTTCCCTTCTCCTTGTTCCTGCAGGCGACAAAAACCTTACGGTGTTTGGGCATCTGTTTCCTAAGTTCCAGCAACAGCCTGGGACAAGCAGCAATACAAGCGCCGCATCCATTGCATTTCAGGTCGTCGACTTCGGGTAGCCCTGTAACCGGATTCATGTGAAGGGCATCAAACTGGCAAACCATTGCACAATCTCCAAAACCCAGGCAGCCATAATGGCATCCGGTTTCTCCACCATAGAGGACATGTGCGGCGCCACAGGTGAGAACTCCCTCATATTTGCTGGTTTTGGGACGTACTTCACAGCTGCCGTTGCAACGCAAAACTGCTGTTTTTGGGGATACCAATACCGTTTCGAGCTGAAGGTAATGGGCAATGGCCTTCATGGTTTCATTGCCGCCAACGGGACAATTGAGCTGATGCAAGCTATCGGCTGAAATACAGGCATCTGCAAATGCCCTGCAACCAGCGAACCCACAATTCCCGCAATTGGAAGATGGGAGCAACGCTTCGACCTCGTCAATTCTCGGGTCTTCAAACACCATGAATTTTTTCGAAACGAAGTAGAGTACAACGGCTGATATTGAACCAATTGCACTGATGACTATGATAGTGATAAACAAGGTATTATTCATTTACAGGCATGTTTGGCAGTTTGAGAAGCGAGAAATGGAAGGTGGATTTTATTTTATCCCTGAAATGGTAAAGTAACCAGTAATAGGGTAGTAGAATAGCCAAGGCACCGGTAGCGGCAATGGCCTCTCCGGCTTGGAAGGAGAGGAGCATCAGCAGGGTTACAACAAGCAGGATCAATGGTATAAGGTAGGCCATAACAACGGCTGTATACCCCTGTGAGGTGGTTGTGATTACCTGAACTACTTCGCCAATTTTGAAATCCCCACCCATACGATCAATCTCAATCTCCTTCTCTTCCTGTTCCGAAGAGGAGCAACTCCCCTTGGCATGGCAGGAAGCACAAGCGGTTTGTGAGGTAATTTTAACAATAAACTGATGATTGTTAATGGATTTAATGGTCCCTATGTGGCTAATCAGATTGGCGTTCACCTCAGTCTGGATTTTGTGGTGGCTCAAGTGCAACCAAAATTAATTACTTTTTCAATAAACCACTCCAGAAAGATTGATTTCATTGGTGTGGGCTTTAATTTAAAAGCAATAAAAATAGCAACCCTGCTAGCTGATTGCACCCCAGTTGAGGTGGTTTTTTCGCAAAGCCATCAATTGTTTGATGAGGATGTTGTTTTCCGGCAGCTGCAGCAGCGGGTCTGCATCAAGGATCTCCTCTGCCTTGTCCCTGGCATACTGCAGGATTTGTCCATCTTTGGCAAGATTGGAGATCCTGAGATCGAAGGCAAGGCCACTCTGCTGGGTGCCTTCCAGGTCTCCCGGACCCCGCAGGCGCATGTCGGCTTCAGCGATTTCAAAGCCGTCGTTGGTAGCAACCATGGTCTCGATGCGTTGCCTGCTTTCGTGGCTCAATTTGACACTGCTCATCAGGATGCAGTAGGATTGATCGGCCCCACGACCGACCCTTCCCCTGAGCTGGTGCAGTTGGGAGAGGCCAAATCTTTCTGAACTCTCGATCACCATCACTGAGGCGTTTGGTACATCTACCCCCACTTCAATCACGGTAGTTGCAACGAGTATTTGGGTCTCCTTGTTTTTAAACCGTTGCATCTCCAGCTCTTTGGCAGCGGGTTTCATCTTGCCGTGTACCATGCTGATCAGGTACTGGGGCTGAGGAAAGGCAATCCTGAGTTGTTCAAAACCCTCCTCCAGGTTTTTGAAATCGAGCTTTTCAGACTCTTTGATCAAAGGAAATACAATGTAGATCTGCCGTCCAAGGGCAATCTCTTTTCGGATAAACTGGTAAAGCTCCGCCCTGTGGTTGTCGTAATAGTGGAAAGTCCGAATGGCTTTTCTTCCGGGTGGAAGTTCGTCAATGACCGACACATCAAGGTCGCCGTAAACTGTCATGGCCAATGTTCGGGGGATTGGGGTTGCAGTCATTACCAGCACATGGGGAGGGAGAAAATTCTTTCTCCACAGTTTGGCCCGCTGCATGACCCCAAACCTGTGCTGCTCATCGATGACTACCATGCCAAGATTTTTGAACTCGACAATGTCTTCCAACAAAGCATGGGTGCCGATCAGCATGTTCAGCGAACCGTCGAGCAGCATTTGGTGGATTACCAGCCGTCCTGATTTTTTGGTGGACCCGGTTAGCAATTTTACATGGATCGGAAGGTTGCCGATCAATTTTAGTACCGACTGGTGGTGCTGAACGGCCAGAATCTCTGTAGGGGCCATCATGCAAGCCTGGAAACCATTGTCCATGGCGATCAGTGAGATCATCAGCGCCACCATGGTTTTACCGCTTCCAACATCACCCTGCAGTAGCCTGTTCATCTGTTTGCCTGCCAGGGTATCCTTCCGGATCTCCTTAACGACCCGCTTTTGGGCTCCGGTAAGTTCAAACGGGAGATGATCGTGAAAGAATGTATTGAAATGGGCTCCTACCTCCTTGAAAATGTGTCCTTTGAATTTGTTTTGCCGTTCGTGCTTGAGGTGAAGCAGCTTTAACTGGATGTAAAAGAGCTCTTCAAATTTCAAGCGGTATTCGGCTCTTCTTAGCCTGGAAGGGTCGAGGGGAAAATGAATGTTTACCAGTGCTGTCTCGAGTGGCATCAGCTTGAGCTGATCAATCAGCCAAACAGGTAGGGTTTCTGTAATTTTTCCCTTGCACAGCTGAAGTGCGGCAAATTGAAATTTTTGAATGGTTTTGGAGACGAGAAAATTGCTTTTCATCTTCTCGCTGGTATTGTAAAAGGGTTGTATGAACCCCTCTTTTTTCTGCTCCTCCGTCAGCACTTCCTCCAGTTCGGGGTGAACCAACTTCCATTTTCCATTAAACTCTGTTGGTTTTCCGAAGATGACATAGGGAAAATTCTTTTTGAGGGTACTTTTCACAAATTTGATTCCCCGGAACCAAACCAATTCCATCTGGTTTTCGCCGTCGTAAAAACTGGCGACCATTCGCTGGGCTGATCCTTCACCCAATGTTTCGAGGGATGTTATCACTCCCTTGATCTGGATAAAAGGGAGGGTTTCATTGATCTCCCTGATCTTGTAGAACTTGGTGCGGTCGATGTATTTGTATGGAAAGTAATAGATCAGCTCGGCCACCGTAGTGATCTTCAGCTCCTGGGTAAGGATGGCTGCTCTTTTGGGACCGACTCCCGGAAGGAATTTTATTTCTTGTTCCAACATGAAAAGTGCCTAAAGTGCCTAAATTGCGCTAAAGTGCCTAGAGTATTTAGAGTGCCTAAAGTTAAGAAGAAAGTATATAGAGCATTCGGGATTTGGATTACATTATTGTAAAAATAGCTATTTTCGACGACGCGAAGTACTTCAGTCACTTTATGCACTCTAGTTCACTTTAGGCACTTGCTCAATGAAATACAGGATTCGCTCCAAAATCTCCTATCTCCTCAAAGCCCGTCACCGGAAGGGGCATGGGATTCACTCCCCCTTTCTATTTCGCTTAATTACCAAAGTAATAGAGAATACGGGCTTTTTCTCGGCTTACCCCAAACTGGAGGCGGCCGAGGAGCATGTGAGGGGAATGGTCAGCATGCTGGACGTGGAATCCTGGCGGGAACCAGTTTCCACCCTCAGTGGAATTGCTGTGCGAATGAAACCAAATGAACATTTGTTGTCTTCCAGGTTCAATCGTTTGCTTTTCAGACTTGTGGATGATTTTTCTCCAGGTCAAATCTCCTTTTGCGGCAACACCTTTGGCGTGACCTTGCTGGCGCTGGCAGTTGCCGACAGCAGGATCCCGATTGCAGCCATTGTGCCCAATCATCACCATCGCTCCTTTTGCATGAGGGTGGCGGAAGAGTTTGATGCGCCAAATGTTGCAGTGATGGAGCGGGGGAGTCTCGCTGATTCTGATTTTTTGGTGGTGCAGTATCCGGAAGATGCCACCAGTTGTGACCTCATTCTAACACAAGTTTTGGGAAATCCGTCATTTGCGGGGGTAGTGGTGGTATGCGGCATCCATTCATCGCGTGAGACGGAGGAGGTCTGGAACAATTTCAAGGGTCTGGATCGGGTTCGTGTTTCACTGGATTTGTTTGAGATCGGGATTTTTATCTGTAAAAATGGGTTGCAGAAAGAGGATTTTGTAGTCAGGTTTTAAATCTGCATTTCAAGGTAAATAGAATACCAATACTTTGTTGGCCATGTTGTTGTACTCCTCCTTTCCTGAATAATGGTACATGTTCCAAAGTCCGGTCAGCACACTGCTGTAGGCGATCTGTTTTTCTACACCGAGAAAAGTCTCACCGCCTTTGAATACCCTTGAATTTCCCTCTGTGCTGATTTCTCCGGTAGGTTTGATTCGGGTGATTTCCCAGTGTGCTGCACAGGCCAATCCATTGTAGAGTGTCTGGCGCAGGGGTTCATCCGGTTTCAGGATGGAGAGCAAGCGAAAGCCAATGGTCAGTGCAACACCCTGGTAACTGCTGTCCCAACCATTTCCCTCCAGGAAGTACCCTTGCGGATGTTTGCGTGCAAGCGCAAGGGTTGCAAACTCAAGTCCGATCGTCATGGCAGCCCCATCGTTCAGATACCTGCCCATGGAGTAAAAGGCAAGTGCATCAAAAAACAGCCGGTTGGGCGCGTTGCCATCGATCGTTTTCAGGATTTCGGCCGTGGATTTGAGAAAATTCAGCGAAAGCTGGTATTTCGGGATCAATATTTCAATTCTTTTTTTGGCTGCAAGTTGGGCCTGGAAACCCGCATTGTCGTTGAGTGCGAGCAGTCCACTCCCCAGTGACGAGTAAAAGAAGGCGGTACCACTTATTTTGTCTCCTTCTGTGGCACTGGTTGAAAGGAGCAAATCGTCCGGGACAACAAGTTGAAAATCACCATCCGGTTTCTGGTATTTGAAGCTGTATTCAATCGCCCTGACAGCCATTTCAAGGGCAGTGGAATTTTGCGCATCTACTGCATAATCGGCCAGCGGTGAGATCCCCATCTGGAACCTTACATGAAAATAGGCCGTTTTGTTTCGATCCAGGGCACCTTCGGAGTTTGTCTGATTCGAAGTTGCCAACTTTTCGATGATATCGTTCCGGAATGCCTGTGTCATCTCATTTTGGGTAAAAAACCTCAGGTTGGGGTCTATTTTACAGCTTTCGGTTTCTGGCGGAACCGGATCTTTGGGATTGCAGTAAAAGCACCAAAGAAGCAGTATGAACAGCGGGGCTTTTTTCATCAAAAAAAATGGTTATGCCACACACGGATGGTTAAATAAAAGTAGCTCAATTTTGGAGATAAACCCGACGGTTTGATAAATCCTACAGGGATTTATCAAAATTTCCCTTAAGTTTGTAATGCAAAAATATTTCTGATGGAAAATGTGATCCAATTGAAGGAGATTGTGAAGAATTACCAAGTTGGTAGTCAGGTTGTAAGGGCGCTAAGAAAGGTGTCGCTTGATATCAAGAAGGGAGAATATGTCGCGATCATGGGAGCATCCGGATCGGGTAAATCGACCATGATGAACATTATAGGCTGTCTCGATACCCCAACATCCGGAAATTACCAGTTGAACGGGAAGGATGTGCACCTGATGGATGATGACCGACTGGCCGAGATTCGCAATACTGAGATCGGATTTGTTTTTCAGACCTTCAATCTGCTTCCAAGGTATTCTGCCCTTGAGAATGTGATGTTGCCTTTGGTTTATGCCGGAGTCGGCAAAGCCAAAAGAGAGGAGATTGCCACAAAATCCCTGGTTAATGTTGGACTTGAAAACCGAATGGAGCACCGGCCCAACGAGCTTTCAGGTGGTCAGCGGCAGCGGGTGGCAGTTGCACGGGCACTGGTCAACACTCCATCCATATTGTTGGCGGATGAACCTACCGGGAATCTCGACTCCAAAACTTCGGAGGAGATCATGAAATTATTCGCGCAGATTCATGCCAAAGGAAACACCATTATCCTCGTGACCCACGAAGAGGATATCGCCCGTCATGCTTACAGGATCATCAAGTTAAAGGATGGAATGGTAGAGCAGGATTATATGAATCCAAATCCCATCTATTGACGTAGAAGTTTTGAAAGGACTGGGAGACTGGGGAAGTGGGAGAGCGCTTCTTCAAACTTTTGAAGCCAACTTCTAAAAGCTAAAAGCCCGCAGCTAACAGCTTTTTCTAATATTTAAGCAATAAAATGAGAGTATATACCAAAACGGGAGATGATGGTACATCCGGATTGATTGGAGGTACCAGGGTTGAAAAGTATGACCTGAGACTTGAATCTTATGGCACGGTGGATGAGCTGAACAGCTGGATCGGACTCATCCGTTCGCAGTCTGTTGATGAACCGACAAAGGATCTTCTCAACTCAATTCAGTCCAATCTTTTTGTAATTGGAGCCAGGTTGGCCACAGATCTTTCGAAAACGGATCTCTCCGCCAGATTGCCCTTGCGGTCAGAAGATATTACAAAACTTGAAACGGAAATGGATCGGCTCCTCGATCAATTGCCACCCATGGAGCACTTTGTACTGCCTGGAGGGAGCAATACCGTTTCCTATTGTCATTTGGCCAGAACCGTCTGCAGAAGGGCAGAACGAAGGGTTTGTCAGTTGTCGAAAGAGGTGGCGATTCCGGCTGAATTGATCCGGTACCTTAACCGCCTGTCAGATTATCTTTTTGTTCTTTCAAGGAAAGTCTCTAAAGATGAGGGTGTTGATGAAGTTCAGTGGTTGCCGTAAAAAATAGCTCTAATTGTTTTTATTCTCACAAAAAAATAGTATCATCGCAAAACCTTAGAGCAATAATCTAAATTAGCATATTATGTACTGGACACTTGAATTGGCTTCAAAATTGGAAGATGCACCCTGGCCTGCAACGAAGGATGAACTGATTGATTTCGCTATTCGTTCAGGTGCTCCGCTGGAGGTCATTGAGAATTTGCAGGAGATGGAAGATGAGGGTGAGATTTATGAATCCATTGAGGATATTTGGCCCGATTATCCAAGTAAGGATGACTTCTTCTTCAACGAAGATGAGTACTGAAAAATAGGGCTTAACTTATTTTTTGGATGCAGGTTTCTTTTCAGGGCCTGCTATTTTTTTTCGCTTTTCATCCAAAGAAAAGATGTCAAACCGGTTTTTTGGTTTTTCGCTCTCTCTCCAGGTGAACCCCTTCAGGGTAGCCTCCTCCGGAGTAAGATCCTTCAAAGGGATTGTTTTTCCTTCCGGTTTGGGGAAAAAGGCAATGCTGTCGATTTTGCTTTCCACCAGGTATACATTGATCTTGCTGCTTTCCAGTTTGTTCATTCCCGAAAAGCGCTCCTTATTTTTCAGGTAATAGAGGGTGACAGCGTTTCCGTTCACCTCAATTCGTTTCAATTTGTTGTTGTAGATAAAGCCCAGCAATGTTTTTCCCGAGATTTGGTTGTATTTGATCGAGTCCTCCCTGGAGATGATGAATCCATTGTTTTCGAGCCGTGCAATATCCGGTCCGGGATTGTGGGGACGGTATTCGATCTTTTCGGCCGATAGCTGGTGAACCTCTGACCAGAGCACCGGATCGCTGAAGAGTCTCATTACCGAATCTTTCATCAGGTAAGCCAGTGAATCACAGATTCCCTGCAGGTCTTTTTTGTAAAAGCGAACACGGTGGTAGGCCATAAAAATCTTGTCATCCTTTTCCTTGTCGTTCACGCCAGTTTTCAAGGTGTCTGGAGTATTCCAGATGGAGTCTTTTCCGGATGGATTATTTGACAGGTTGTCGGAGATGAGCCTCCCTTTTAAGTTGGAAGTGTCTTTTGGCAAAGTCAGGGAGTCAAGGTTGGACAAGGCTTTACTGGCTTGGGTCAAAGCAGCCAACAGGGTGGTATCTTTTGCAATGGCAAGTGAGTCTTTGACAATGGACGGCACTTTATTTGTTCCATCCTCCTTCTGCTTAAGTGAATCAGCAACTGTCCGGGGGGTTGGAACGGTCTTGGCAGGAGGGGCTTGTTGTTTGGTGTTTTTCTGAATCAATCCTTTGACCGGAAGGTCCGGGATGGATTTCAGGGTGTCGGCATGAAGGAAGAGGGTGTCTTTGGGCGAAAACTGCATAAAAACTGCTGAATCCGTGACAAAGGCAATCTTTGTTTTTTCGTTGTAGCTCCCGTTTCTGCCTGTGATGGCGATGTGGTTGGTGGTATCGGAGAGCAGCACCCTGCTCCTTGCCCTGCCAATTCCCGAGTTTCTGGAATAGAAGATGGTATCTCCCTGCAGGGATTGTTCCTTGCCAATAATTTTTGAGGCTTTGTATAGTTCTGCGATGTTGGTGCGGGTATCGTACCAGCCGCTCTCCGAATAGAGGGTCCCTTTTTTGGAGGTGCCTACAATATGGGTAGGTCCGACAATAAAGACTCTTTCTGTCTTGCTGTTGTATTTCAGGGTGTCGGCAGTCAGAACAAAATCCTTGTTGGTAACCTTGACAGAGTCTTTGAAGAAGAAAAGATCCTCGTTGGAGTAGTACCGGCCGATTTTGCTGACCAAAACATTGGCGGTATCCACTATTTTACCCCAGGTATGGTAGTTGCCGACGTTGGCCCTCAGGTCAAAAATCAATTCATCGGTCGTAAGTACAATCGACTTGTTTACCAATTTGACGTTCCCCTTTACCCTGGCGATTTTACTGTTTCCTTCGTATTTGATTCTGTCGCCGTAAAGGTTGAGGGTATCTCCCTGGATAATGTGGACATGGCCAAAAGCATCCACCATGTTGCTATCCTTGTAGGAGTAAGCACTGTCGCAATAGA
>CAZVTL010000003.1:0-8773 GCA_964630075.1 uncultured Tangfeifania sp. | reverse complement strand
GCGCCGTGGCCCGTGCCGTGGTCGAGCACTTGCGGCAGCGGAACTTCATCCTGTGTTTCGTGGGTGCGGACAGTTATGCCTTCGTCCATCGCACCTTCCTGGAATACTTTTGCGCCGCCGCTTTCGTGCATCAATTCAACGTTGCCGATTAGCCGGTCAGCGTTGGCGATGATTTTTGCATCGTAGGTATAGAGGTCGGAATTCAGAATCTCGATCCTTTTTTTCTTTGTTTCAGGTTGGGGAAGGAAACCCGAAACCACATGGAATGTTAGGATCAGCAACAAAGAGACCAACAAGTTGTTTCTTATTTTCCGGGTTCTCATAAATCAGAATCACTTCTTCCACGATTTCAACCTGAAATTGCAGTTGCTGTAAAGATCATCGATGTGGATGTAGGTTTTTGCCTGTTGTTTGGCGATCCACTCCCGGTATATTTTTTCCTTCTTCTTGTCAATGAATATTTCGCTCAGGAATTGGTAGTCTTCCTGGAGATTGGCAGGATGGGCATTGCTTCTCGACAATAGTTTGACCATTTTGTATACCTGTCTCTGTTTGTCGTCCATGGCAAGGAAAGGTACGGATACTTCTCCAACTTTCAGGTCGGTAATGACCTTACTAACTGCTGGATCCAACTCTTCCATCAAAAATTTTGAAGAGCCGGTTTGCTGGGAAGTTACAAGTCCACCATTGTTTCGGGTGCTTTTGTCGGAAGAGTAGAGATAGGCTGCCTGTTCCCAGCTGATGCTCTTTTTCTCAATGAAGGAGGCGAGGCTATCGATTCGGTTCTTTGATTTGTCAAGTTCCAAAGGATCAATCTTGGGTCTGATCAGGATGTGACGGCACTTGATTTTTTCTCCCCGTCGGTCGAGCAGTTGGATGATGTGGTACCCATATTCACTCTTGACTACTTTTGAAACTGTTCCAACCTTGAGGTTAAAGGCTTCGGTGGCAAAAGCAGGGTCGAGCATACCACGCCCTACATAATCCATCTCTCCGCCATTTCGGGCTGAACCTGGATCCTCGGAGTACATGACCGCCAGGGTGGCAAAATTCTCACCTGCTTCCACCCTGCGTTTGAAATCACGCAGTTTGCTTTTGACCTCCAGATCCTCCTGTTCCGTAATGACCGGTAGGATGGTAATCTGAGCGTACTCCATCTGGGATCCTATCATCGGGATCTGATCCTTGGGTTGTTGCCTGAAATAGTTACGGACTTCGGAAGGGGTGGAGGTAACGTTTTTGGTGATGGTTTGTTGCATCTGCTCTGTTTTGAGCTGCTCCTTGATCATTTCACCCATTTCTGACTTGAGCTGGTTGATCGATTTTTTGAAATAGGTCTCCACCTCTTTTTCAGAACCTATGTTTTCGATGAAATAACTCATGCGGCGGTCCATGTTGGAGTTGATCTGGTTGTCGGTTACCACGATGTTGGTATCGAGTTCAGCCTCTGCCAGCAGCAGTTTTTGTTCCAGCAATGACTCCAGAATCTCACATTTCAGGTCTCCTTCCGTGGTCTGACCCTCTGCCTGGCGTTGAATCGCCTGTGCCTCGATATCGGACTTCAGGATGGGATTACTGCCCACGATTGCCACGATCTGATCCACTACTTTGTCCTGTGCACTGGATGCAGTGACAACTCCCAAAAAGAGAGCGGCCAGAAGAAAACCTTTGATTGAATGTCTTAACATATGTAACGTTACTTATTTGAATTCCTTGAAAGAAAACCGATTGTCCCGCTTTCCCTTCTCGTAAATATTTTTTTCGAGTTCCTGCAGAAATTCCATTTTCCGACTGTTCAAAATTAAACTTTCTATCCTATCCTTTACGAAATCGTAGGGTGCTTTTTCTCCAACTACGATATAATCGTGAATCAACAGGAAGTAGAAGTTGTTTAAGTCGCTGAACTGGTGAAATTTGGAATTTCTTAGCATTTGTTCTGGGTCTCCTTTTGCGCCAGGTATTCGGGCCAATATGGCATTAAAATCGACCCAGTTGTTGTTGAATTGGTCGTATTTGGAGGCATACTGAAAGCTGTAACTCTCCAGTTCGCCCAAGGAGCGGGTGCTATTTTCGATCATCCATCGTTTAATCAGTTCGGATTTTGCTACCTCCCTGGGGATTTCCACATAGATGGCCTTGACAATACTGTAATCCAGCCTGAATTTTTCGGTATTGGATTCATAGTATTGTTGAATATCCGATTCTGTGAGGACGGTATCCATTTTTTGGTTGAGCAGTTGTTGCTGGTAGCGATGGATCAACAGTGAATTTCTGTATTCTTCCAGTTCTTTGGAGAGATCACGCTGGTCCTCATTCAGATTCTCCTCTGCCATTTTCAGCATCAGCTCCTTTTTAACCCATCTGGTCAGGATATCATTGACCCTTGTCAGACTGTCCTGCTTGGTCATCCCGGTAGGCAACTGCGATTTGAGATCTTTGAGCATATAGCTCTTTTCGTCTACTTTGGCGACATAAGTATCGTCACTGTAGCGTGGCAGGTATTTGCAACCAACCAGAAACATCACCAATCCGACCAGGATGACCCAGCGATTTTTTGTCGGATGAAAAATAGAGTTTCGTTTGCACATATGAATTGGCTACCGGATGATTGATGACAATCGGATTCAATAGGTTGTATCTGCGCTCCTTCTTTTAGGATTCTTTAACAGCTTCGGCCATGAAAGGTTATTCCCTGCTGTAGTTCGGGGATTCGCGGGTGATGGTAACATCGTGCGGATGACTTTCTGCCACCCCTGCATTGGTGATCCTGCAAAATTTGGTGTCGTGCAGCTTCTCAATGGTGAAGGCCCCACAATAGCCCATTCCTGCGCGCAAACCTCCAATCAGTTGGAAGAGTACTTCGTTGAGGGAACCTTTGTAGGCTACCCTTGCCACGATTCCTTCCGGCACCAGTTTCTTGATGTCGTCTTCCACATCCTGGAAATAGCGGTCTTTCGAGCCATGCTGCATGGCTTCGATGGAGCCCATTCCCCGGTAGGATTTGTATTTTCTGCCCTGGAAAATGATGGTTTCTCCCGGTGACTCTTCCACCCCGGCAAACAGTGAACCAGCCATCACGCTTTGCGCGCCGGCCGCAAGCGCCTTGACAATGTCGCCCGAATATCGCAATCCTCCGTCTGCAATAACAGGAACCCCGCTGTTCCTCAGTGCTTTGGATACGTTGTAGATGGCCGAAAGCTGGGGTATGCCTACCCCTGCCACGATGCGGGTGGTACAGATCGAGCCGGGACCGATCCCGACCTTTACGGCGTCGGCACCGGCAAAGACCAGCTCGGTGGCGGCTTCGGCGGTTGCAATGTTTCCTACAATAAAATCTTTATCGGGATATTTGTATTTGGCCCGCTTCAACATGTCGAGGACACCCTTTGAGTGTCCATGGGCCGTATCGATGACAATGGCATCTACATTGGCTTTGACCAGCTCCTCAATTCTCTCCATCGTGTCGGCTGCGACCCCGACGGCAGCAGCTACCCTCAGGCGTCCCTTTTCATCTTTGCAGGAGTTGGGTTTGTCTTTTACCTGGGTGATATCCTTGTAGGTTACCAGTCCGATTAGCCTGTTATCCTTGTCCACTACCGGAAGCTTTTCTATTTTATATTTCTGTAGGATCTTGGCTGCTTTTTCCAGGTCGGTAGAAATATCGGTGGTAATAAGGTTTTGGGAGGTCATCACCTCTGAGATGGGTCGGTTCATGCTCCGTTCAAAGCGCAGGTCCCTGTTTGTGACAATTCCTACCAGGTGGCGTTCCGAGTCTATGACTGGAATGCCTCCTATCTTAAAGGTCTCCATGAGTTTGACAACATCTCCTACCAATTTATCCTTTGAAATGGTAATTGGATCGAAAATCATTCCATTCTCGGCGCGTTTGACAATACTAACCTGTTTGGCTTGCTGTTCGATGCTCATGTTTTTGTGAATGACACCGATGCCTCCTTCACGGGCAATTGCAATGGCCAGTTTGGATTCGGTGACAGTATCCATGGCAGCCGAGACAATGGGTGTGTTGAGCTTGATATTGCGCGAAAAGCGGGAGGAGATATTGACATCCCTCGGCAGCACTTCCGAATAATCGGGTATTAAAAGCACATCATCGAAGGTTAATCCTTCGAGTACCACTTTATCTGAAAGAAATGACATGGGTGAATTTTTTGGTGAGACTTTTACAGTGCAAAACTACAAATTATTTCTTTTTGGACAATTGTTTCCACCCTTTGCATTGTGGTAAGCATTTCAATTTCACCACGAAGATCCAAACTGGTTCAGTATTGGTTTTCCGGGATCCATGTCACGGAATTTCAGAAAAATGCAGCGTAAGTCGGTGGATAAGCTGCTTTTCAACTATATTTGGATAGCCATGGAGATCTATCATGAGATATTGCTAAAATATTGGGGGTTTGACCATTTCAGACCTTTGCAGGAGGATATTATCCATTCGGTGGCATCAGGGAAGGATACCATAGGGTTGATGCCTACCGGCGGAGGCAAATCCATCACCTTTCAGGTCTATGCGCTTTCGCGGGAGGGGATGTGTCTGGTGGTTACGCCGTTGATCGCCTTGATGAACGACCAGGTCGACAATCTCAGGAGCAAGGGAATCAAGGCTTTGGCTATCTACTCGGGGATGAGTGGCAGGGAGATTGAGATTGCCTGCAACAACGCAGTTTATGGGGATTACAAATTTCTCTATGTCTCCCCAGAACGGTTGATGTCTCCAGACTTTCTGGAATACCTTGTTCGGTTTAGGCTGAATTTGATTGCTGTTGACGAGGCGCATTGTATCTCACAGTGGGGGTATGATTTCCGTCCCTCCTACCTTCAGATAGCCAATATCCGCAAGCATTTCGCGGGGGTGCCACTGCTGGCCCTTACAGCAACAGCCACCAGCCAGGTGATTGACGACATCCAGGAGAAATTGTTGTTTCCGCAAAAGAATCTGCTCAGAAAGAGTTTTATGCGGGAGAATTTGACCTATCTCGTCCGGCAAAAGGAGGACAAGCTGGGCTATCTGACTGAGACGGTTTCCAAGTCAAAGGGTTCAGGTATCATCTATGTGAGAAGCAGGAAAAAGTGCCGGGAGATCTCCGACACGCTGCGCCAGTTGGGAGTCGCTGCCGACTTTTACCATGCCGGACTGGACAATGCCCTGCGAAAAGAGCGGCAGAGTCAGTGGATGAAAGGTACAACGCGGGTGGTTGTAGCGACCAATGCCTTTGGCATGGGCATCGACAAACCGGATGTTCGTTTTGTGGTCCATCTGGATCTGCCTGATTCATTGGAGGCCTATTTCCAGGAAGCGGGGCGGGCCGGCCGCGATGGTGAGCGATCTGTTGCGCTGATGATTTTCAATGGAACAGACAAACGAAGACTGCACAAGATGGTCACAGATGCTTTCCCGGAGCAGGAGCGCATCAGGGGTGTATACCAGGCACTTTGCGACTATCTCCAAATCGCAGTTGGTACCGGGAAAAATAGTTTTTATACTTTTCAACCCGAGGACTTTGCCCGAAAGTTCAATTTCCCGGCTACAACAGTTTACCACAGTCTGAAGTTGATGGAACGGGAGGGTTTTCTGGTTTATACGGAGGATCCGGAGAGTGCCTCAAGGCTCTATTTCTTGGCACACAGGGATGAATTGTACCGCATTGATACCGGCAGCAAAAATCTGGAGCAACTGATAGGGATGCTTTTGCGTTCCTATACTGGCCTCTTCAATGATTTTGTGCGGATCGATGAGGCGCTGATTGCAAGGAGACTTGAGGTGACTCCTGACGAACTCTACCAGAATCTGAAATTTCTTTCCCAACAGAAGATTATTCACTACATCCCAAGAAGGGAATCTCCTGTTATTCAATTTCTTACAGAAAGAGTTGATCCGGCCAGAGTACGAATCTCTACAGCCAATTACCACGATCGGAAAGTCAATTACCAGCAAAGGGTGGATGCTGTAATAGAATATGCCAGGTCAGCTGAGCAGTGCCGCAGCGTCAGGTTGCTTGCCTATTTTGGTGAGCCCGGATCGAGACCATGTGGGCAATGTGATGTTTGCATGGGAGAACATCGTTCTGGCATATCGAATGCGGAGTTTGCAGAGATCAGTGCTCAAATATTACAACTTTTGGCCTCGGGGCCTATGGAAATAGTTGAAATAAACAGAAATATTGAAGGAAAAGAAAAAAGTCTGGTGAGGGTAACCCGGTGGATGCTTGACGAGGGGAAACTTGAATTGAACAACTTAAATCAGCTTGGATTGAAGAAGGATTAAGTAATCACCAGTGTTGTATTGGTTGCCAAATCTTCCTGCTGGTAGGACACCATACAAATTCTGTGCATTTTTTCATGGAAGGAGGCTGACTCACCGAAGTTTGATTACCTTTGCAGCTGAGAAGTTTTTGCAGCGAACATGGAACAAAATTCGATGAATGAGTCCCTTTTCCAGGATGTTGTCTATTCCAGAAATGTGATTGAGTTTGCCACTGTGGCCAATGAGTTTTGCACTTTTGCAGAATCGGTGAACGACTACACGAGGAAGGATTTTTTGGGAAAGCTCCAGAAGATGCTGCCCCTGCTCTATCTGAAAGCTTCCCTGTTGCCCGGTTTGAACGATCTGGAGGAGTCGGAGGAGACGCCTGAGAAATTCGTCACGGAGAGCGATTACAATTTCATCCTTCGGAAATTAAGTACAAAACTTGGTGAATTTGACAGCTATCCTGAAATTTTTGAACCGGGAATGGCCCTGGGGGATGCCAGTGTGGAGGCAAATATTTCCGAGAATGTATCGGATATCTACCAGGATCTGAAGGATTTTATCCTCTCCTACCGGATTGGAACTGTCGAAGTGATGCGTGCCGCACTTTGGGAGTGCAGAAACAATTTTGAGCAATATTGGGGTCAGCGTTTGGTAAACGGTCTACGTGCCGTTCATATGCTGGTTCATGGCAATGTGAACATTGAGTAGGCAGAAAATCACCATGGTTTCCGGAAAGTTGGAGAATGAATGAATCCTGGCGTAATAGGAATAGCAGAACATTGATAATGAGCGAATACATCAAGGAATTTAAAAAAACAATCACAGACGAAGAGTTGTCGGAGCTTCCGCTCTCGGTTTTTGAAGGAAAAATTCACCTGGTCGAAAAGGTTGAAGAGCTTACGGAGGCGGTAAATTATCTGAAGCAACAACCCATACTGGGATTTGATACAGAGACCCGTCCTACCTTCAAGAAGGGACAAAACCACCAGGTTGCCCTGTTGCAACTCTCCACCGCCAGCGAAGCCTTTTTGATCAGGACCAGCATGATTGGTCTTTCCCCGGGTCTGGTCAAAATTTTGGGCTCTTCTTCGATCCTGAAAATCGGAGTGGCCATCCGCGATGACATCAAGATTCTGCAAAAGATAGCACCCTTAAGACCGGGTGGGTTTGTGGAGTTACAGGAGATGGTGAAGGAGTATGGCATCGAAAACTTCAGTCTAAAGAAGCTGGCAGCCATTGTTTGTGGCGTTCGTATCTCCAAATCCCAGCGGCTCACCAACTGGGAGGCAACTGTACTGACTGAGCAGCAGCAGGTATATGCAGCAACCGATGCCTGGATTGCCTATATGATCTACCAAGGACTTACAGAAAAATAATTCCATGCAACCAAAAGCCAGCATCATTTTAAAAAAGGGCAAGGAGGAGTCGATGGAGCGGTTTCATCCCTGGGTCTTCTCGGGTGCCATCGATCGGATTGAGGGGCCTTTGGAGGAGGGAGACCTGGTTGTGGTAAGGAAGAGCAATGGTGATGTGATCGGCTACGGCCATTGTGCCATTGGATCCATTGCTGTGAGGTTGTTCTCCTTCGGGGAGAGGCTGCCTGGAGCCGAATTCTGGGAGATGCGCATCAGACAGGCCTACCGCCTGCGTGAAATGATGGGACTCACCAATGCTCCTGATACCAACGTATACCGGCTAATCCATGGTGAAGGTGATGGTTTGCCAGGTCTTATTGCGGATTACTACAATGGGACAGTCGTGCTTCAGGCGCATACTGTTGGAATGTGGCTGGTTCGCGAGGCAATTACATCGGCCCTTAGGGCTGTTTTGGGGGACAAGTTGTCGGCAGTTTACGATAAGAGCGCCAAGACACTGCCTTTCAAGGCCAACATTGAAGCCAAAGACAGCTACCTTTTTGGAACCTCTGCGACCGGTGAGGTCCTGGAATATGGCAACCGGTTCAAGGTTGACTGGTTGCAGGGGCAGAAGACCGGATTCTTTATCGACCAACGTGAAAACCGCAGGCTGTTGGCCTCCTATGCCAGGGATAAATCGGTGCTCAATATGTTTTGCTACACGGGAGGATTCTCTTTTTCTGCCATGCAGGGGGGGGCAAAATTGGTTCATTCGGTGGATTCATCGGCCAAAGCCATTGAACTGACCAAAGAGAATGTAGAGTTAAATTTTCCGGGAGATTCCCGTCACGAAGCTTTTGTGGCAGACGGTTTCGAATTTTTGCAGGATATTCAAAACAAGTACGACCTGATCGTGCTGGATCCACCTGCCTTCGCCAAGCACCGCAATGCACTTGCCCAGGCATTGCAGGGTTACAAGCGACTCAATACCAAAGCCTTCCAACAGATCAGGCCAGGAGGCATTCTCTTTACATTTTCCTGTTCACAGGTGGTGACCAGGAACAACTTCCGTGAAGCAGTTTTTTCGGCTGCCGCGATAGCCGGACGGGAGGTGCGTATTTTGCACCAGTTGTCCCAGCCGGTAGATCAC
>CAZVTL010000002.1:13400-40335 GCA_964630075.1 uncultured Tangfeifania sp. | reverse complement strand
CGCGACCCCCTGCGTGACAGGCAGGTATTCTAACCAACTGAACTACCAAACCAAACTACCCTTAAAATTCCTGTTTCCTTATCAAAACAGGCAACCTCAAAAGCAGGGCAAATATACGACTAGTTTTGCTTATCTGCAATGAAGTTTCAAGAAAATTAGATCATGGATACTGTTTGGCAATTAAAACGGCTGATACATCATCCATTAACTACCTCAAAACAATGTCGATCAATCACTTAATACCAATATCGCCATTGGGTCGAAAGAAAGAAAAGTGGACACTTCCATAAACCCGCTCTTCAAAAAGGTTGGGATGAGCAGAAAAATCATCACTTTTCCCATGTTCAAGAACCAAAATCCCCCCCGGATTTATCAATTCATGTTTCAAGATGAGCGCTGGGATTTCCTTTAGCCACTTTAGCTGGTATGGTGGATCAGCAAAAACAAGGTCATATTTGGCAGTGCACCTGGGAATAAACTTTTGCACATCGTACCTTAACAAATGAATCACGTTATCAAGCTCCAACTGTTTGGAAACTTGCGCAATAAAACCATAATGCACATGGTCCATTTCTACCGAAGTAACTGACAGGCAACCTCTGGAGGCAAATTCAAAAGAAATACTGCCAGTGCCAGCAAACAGATCGAGAACAATGGTTTCACTAAAATCGATCCTATTGGTAAGAATATTAAAAAGATTTTCTCTGGCAAAATCAGTCGTAGGTCTGGCCTTAAAGTTCTTACCGGGGTTAAAAAGCCTTCCTTTCAACGCACCACCTATTATTCGCATTTGTACAGATCTAGTAAAGATGTAAAGTAATGTTCCGGATGCTGATGAAAAGTGTAGCTATAATTGAACAGACTAGTTGGTCTGGCAAAGCCAATCTTCCTGATATATTTCTTGAAGGTAAGATAAACGTTGTCGGTTTTCTGGATGTGACCATGAAAAACTAGGTCAGTGGTATCCGGTGCAAGTTTCAGCTGTTCAAATACATACAAAACATAGAATACAATATCGCTTTCACCCCCATAACTAAACTGGTTACACAACAACAATTTTGAACCAGAAATGACCACCACTTCAAAGTAAGTCCTGAAAAAATTAAGATGAACCTGCCTACCCTCCGGATTATTTTTGTTCTCCTTTAATGCCCGCTCCACCAATGGAAAGAGGTTGTGCCGGATGGTTGCCTTTGGAAATTTCAGCAACAAAAACTCCTTCAGGTTTTCCGGGATTGTATAGAGACACCATGCTTCTGCATGCACCAGCAGTGTTTTGTCTACTGAAAATCCCTTTTCAACTTCGTGGTTAAATCCGAAAAACTTATCGGTTGCAGTGTGCTGAAAGAATGGTTGAGGAACAAGCGTGAAATTTTCAGATGAGTATACAATGTCTACACTTTTGTATTTTAGATTCAGATACTCGTCTGCTGCCATCAGTTCCCTCACCTTCATAAAGAGCAATCGGGGTCGTTTGAGAAAGAAGTTGGTAGATTTCAATAGCGTGTATTTACCTTTTGGAATATCAAGAATCGCAAAAGAAAATCCATCCAGGCTTATTTGAATGGATAAATGGTATAAATTCGTCTGTTCCTGATCAAAAGATTTGTCGATAAAACAGCTATCGTGCATTGGATCTATTTAAAATTCCTGTCTCAACATCGTTTCTTTTACCGTAATTTGCACTTCGGTCAAAAGATGCAGAAAAAGATGATTAGCTATAATTTTCAGGGGGATAGAAAACCCATTTAAAATCGATTCACTATTTTATTTCTTTCGCAATTAATTGATCCCCAATTCACAAATTTAAATAAATTATCGACTCCACTGAGCCCTACGGTAAAATTAATGACACGATGAATAAATTCGTCTCTGAAATGATCCTCCAAAAACTTGGCCACGAACCAACACGTGGACAAAGGGAGATGATTGATGCGCTTGCCGGCTTTGTGGTTTCTCCAGATAAAGACCAGCTCTTTTTGATGAAGGGTTATGCAGGAACAGGCAAAACAGCTGCCATTGGCGCACTGGTCAGAGTTCTGGATGAATTAAAGCTGAAGTTTGTCTTACTAGCTCCTACTGGCCGTGCTGCCAAGGTCCTTTCCAACCAATGTGGTAAACCGGCTTCCACCATCCACAAGAAAATCTACCGGCAGCAATCGGCAGGAGATGGGTTTAGCAAGTTTTCGCTCGACAGAAACATTTCAAGGAATACGGTCTTTGTAGTGGATGAAGCCTCAATGATCTCCAACTCTCCACAGGATCACAACGTTTTTGGCTCTGGATATCTACTTTCAGACTTGATAGAATATGTATCAGGTGGATCCAACTGCAAACTGATCATCTCAGGAGATACGGCCCAGCTACCACCGGTAGGCTTGCCGGTCAGCCCTGCACTCGACATGGAGGAGCTGTCGCTCTTTGGCATGAAGGTCATAACGGTTGAACTCAGGGAGGTTGTAAGGCAGTCTGCAGACTCGGGTATTCTGGAAAATGCGACAGCCATACGCAACAGGATTCTGGAGAATTCCCAAACGGGTTTTTGGACGCTCAACCTGAAAGGATGCAGGGATGTCATGCGTATTGGAGGGGAGGAGCTGATCGAAGAGCTCTCTGCCAGTTATGGGAAAATAGGAATGGAAGAGACCATTGTCATCACCCGTTCCAACAAACGGGCCAATATTTTTAATGAGGGAATCCGACGAACCATCTTGTTTCAGGAGGACAAAATAGCCAGGGGAGACCTGCTGATGATCGTCAAGAACAATTACCATTGGTCCAAGCAACTTGAAGATATGGACTTTATCGCCAATGGAGACATCGCAGAGATCGTACGGATCAAGAAATATGAGGAGCGCTACGGATTCAATTTCGCCAACGTTGTCTTACGGTTGATTGACTACCAAAACATTGAAATCGATTGTAAAATCCTTTTGGAAACACTTACTGTAGAAGCACCTGCCTTGAATTCGGATGAAAACAAACGATTGTTCGAGGCCATTTCGGAGGATTACCTGGAGATCAGGAACAAGCGGGAGAGATGGAAAAAAATAAGGGAGGATCCCTATTTTAATGCTTTACAGGTAAAATATTCCTACGCAGTAACCTGTCACAAAGCGCAGGGAGGACAGTGGAAAAGGGTCTTTTTGGATCACGGTTACCTAACTGCGGAGATGATTGACCGCGAATTTCTGCGCTGGTTTTATACTGCTTTTACCCGTGCCGAGGAGCAACTCTACCTGGTAAATTTTGACAAACATTTTTTCGATGATTCGAAATAAAGGCAATTCAAGCACTACTTGAAACAGGCGCCAGGATGGACATCCTGATCCTTATATTTCGTGAATTGTTACAATTCATGCATCGAATATTTATTCAACCTCCACCATCCGCAGCGGAGCCCCCAAATCCAGTCCTGCCTCACAAATCGAAACAATCCCCATCATTTGCCGCATAAGTTTCAGGAAAAACTGTTCTTGCCTCTTCCACCAAAGGTGCAACATCCTTGTATCTCGAGGAAAAATGGCCGATCAGCAGTTTTTTCACCTGCGCCATCCTGGCGATCTCGGCGGCCTGAACCGAAGTGGTGTGAAATGTTTTTTTCGCCAGTTCCTCAAGGTCAGCAGCGAAGGTTGCTTCATGGTAAAGGAGATCTGCACCCGCTATGATTGGGACGATCTCCTTCCTAAATTTGGTATCCGTGCAGAAAGCATAACTCCTTGGAGTATCCGGGGGAAGCGTAATCAAATGGTTGGGAACGATGGTCCCATCATCCTGGAACCAGTCAGCCCCGTTTTTGATGTTTTGTCGTTGAGAAGTAGGTATTTTGTATGCTTCTATTGCCTGCATGTTGAGATGCCTGTCACCGGAGAGTTCCTGAAACATAAAGCCACAACAGGAAATCCTGTGCTTTACTGGGAATGAGGTAACCCTCAATTTCTTGTCCTCGAATACAATGGAACTCCTTTTAAAATTCAACGGATGATATTTAACTGTCAGGTCATCAACATCATTCATAAATTTCATCATCCCCTCCATCATCAGTGGAAGATCTGAATGGGCATAAATGTGCAATTCCCCCTTTTTGCCATACAAAGCAAGGGAGGAGATCAATCCTGGCAGGCCAAAAATATGGTCTCCATGGAGGTGAGATATGAAGATATGATTGATCCGTCCCAGCTTGAAATGGAATTTCCGGAGTTGAATCTGGGTGCCCTCCCCACAATCAATAAGGAAAAGCTGTTCATTGAGCCGCACAACCTGAGAGGTCGGAAACCTGTGGGAGGTCGGCAAGGCGGAACTGCTTCCAAGAATCGTAACGGAAAAAGAGTTCATTGCTGGTACTATAAAAAGCTGAGTTTACGAGGGTTCAAAGATAAAAAAACCCGGCATATTGGCCGGGTTTTTTATATTCAGGTTCCAGTATGTTTATCCGTTATAAGAAAATCTGTTTGGCTTCCTCTTCATTTTCAGCCACCCTCAGCAGAGCATATAAACCTACAAGGTCCATCATCTCCCTGATCCGAGGTGCAATGCCGATGAGAACAAAATTGCCGCCCGCATCCGTGCTAAGTCTATTTCCCAGCAAGAGCGCTCCCAACCCGGAAGTATCACAGTTATTGCAATGATTCAGATCCACAAGGATATTTGTCTCGCCTGCTTCAATGATCTTCAGAAATACTGCTTTTAAATCCGGGGCCAAAAAGCTACCCAAGCTCCCATTGGTTAACGTTACAAGGGTATAATTCTCTTTTTTCCGAATAGTGAAATTCACATCCTGGTATGAGACGAACTATTTCTTCTCGTTTTCTTCCATTTGTGTTCGCAAAGCTGCCAGCTCACTGATGTCACCCAAAGTTGTCTTTTCCATGGTGTCTTTCACGGTTTTAACACTCTTGGGAGCTGTTTGCTTGGTGGCAGCCTTCTTTTTGGCTGTATCTTCAGTTTTCTTCACATCCTCGTATACACGTGAGTGAGAAAGAATGATCCGCTTGGCTGATTTTGAAAATTCAATGACTTTGAATTCCAGTTTTTCATCCATTTTAACATGAGAACCATCTTCCTTTACAAGGTGACGCGGAGTAGCAAAACCTTCAACTCCGTATGGGAGTGAGATTACAGCACCCTTGTCGAAGAGATCAATCACTGTACCCTCGTGGATAGAATCAACCGTGAAGATGGTTTCAAATACATCCCATGGATTCTCTTCCAGCTGTTTGTGGCCAAGACTCAAACGGCGGTTTTCCTTATCGATATCCAAAACCTGAACTTCAATTTCTGATCCAATGGAGGTAAACTCGGAAGGATGCTTGATTTTCTTGGTCCAGCTGAGGTCACTAATGTGGATCAAACCGTCGACACCCTCTTCAATTTCCACAAAAACACCGAAATTGGTGAAGTTGCGAACTTTAGCGGTGTGGGAAGTCCCAATGGTATATTTGGCTTCAATTTGTGACCAAGGATCATTCTTCATTTGTTTGATACCCAATGACATCTTGTGCTCATCACGATCCAGGGTAAGAATGGTCGCTTCGACCTCATCACCTACTTTAAGGAAGTCCTGAGCAGAGCGAAGATGCTGTGACCAGCTCATCTCTGAAACGTGAATCAAACCCTCTACGCCCGGTGCAATTTCGATGAAAGCGCCATAATCGGCAATCACTACCACTTTTCCTTTCACGACATCGCCAACTTTGAGATCTGCGCTAACGTTGTCCCATGGATGTGAAGCCAGTTGCTTGAGACCCAAGGCAATTCGCTTCTTCTCGTCGTCAAAGTCAAGAATAACAACGTTTATCTTCTCATCCAGCTGAACGATTTCGTTCGGATGAGCGACGCGGCCCCAGCTCAAGTCTGTAATGTGGATCAATCCATCTACACCGCCCAGGTCAATGAATACACCATAGGATGTGATGTTTTTCACAGTTCCTTCGAGTACCTGTCCCTTTTCAAGTTTGGAGATGATGTCCTTCTTCTGCTGCTCCAGCTCAGCCTCGATGAGAGCCTTGTGCGAAACAACAACATTCCTGAACTCGTGGTTGATTTTGACCACTTTGAATTCCATTGTTTTACCAACATAAATGTCATAATCACGGATTGGTTTGACATCGATCTGTGATCCTGGCAAGAATGCCTCAATACCGAATACATCGACAATCATACCACCTTTGGTACGGCATTTGATAAATCCGGTAATAATTTCATCATTTTCAAGGGAAGCATTGACGCGATCCCAGCTGCGCATGGCGCGAGCTTTCTTGTGGGAAAGAGTAAGCTGACCTTTTTTGTCTTCAAGTGTCTCTACATAGACTTCAACCTTGTCACCAATCTTAAGGTTCGGGTTGTACCTAAATTCGTTGACAGAAACAATTCCATCTGATTTGTAGCCAATGTTGACTACAACCTCACGTTTGTTCATGGAGATGACGATACCATCCACACATTCTTTCTCCTGCAGAATAGAGAGTGTATTGTCATACATCTCGGTCATGGACTGTTTGGAGGTAGATCCTGACATGGGTTTTTTGCCTTCGAATGCATCCCAGTCGAACTCCTCATCTGCTACAGCAGAGGCCACTTTCTCAACAACAACTGGTTTCCCAACTACGGCTTTGGTCTCAGCGACTACTACCACCTCTTCTTGGACCTCTTCGGCAACTTCTTCTGCAACAACTGGCTCTTCGACCACTGCCTCAGGTTGCTCGACAACCTCTTTTACTTCCGGTACAGCTGACTCAACCGCAGAATTCTCTACAGTTTCATTAACCTCCAGATTTTCGTTGATTTCACTCATTTTAAAATTCTCTTGAAATTAATAAATTAGACATTATTTTGAACGGGCGCAAAGGTACATTTTATTCTCCAATAAACAAACCTCTTTCTTAAAATTTCTGAGTAGATTAACTAATTGATTGTTAAAACATTTGTATAGTCCCCAAGTACCATTCCCAGAATCAAAACAGTTATTAAAATTGCCACTACAAGAACTGAAACCAAGTCCTGAATTGAATCCAAATGACTACCCTACAACAAACGAATGAACTTGTCAACTTCATTCCACATCTTTCTCCTTGCCAAAATTGTTCGTGCTAAACTTGCGATCCTTAATTGTTATTGTATGTGCATTTTTCGAAATATTTCCTTATCATTTCCTCTACATGATAATTGATATTTGACGCCTGGCAAAAAATCATACTCTACATCAATAAATTTATTTAACTTTATTCCAATATGTTAACCAATATATTTTCTCTACACAAATAAATGCAGCCCATTTATCGCTGTAAATTTGATTCACATATTATTGATTAATTTGTAGTGTCATTTTATATTTCGACAATACTGACTATATGATATTTAAAAGAGCCAACCATTCAATTGAACTGATAGAGAATTTTTTAAATGCAGTTGATCAAAGTGTTCTGCTGTTCAAGGAGGGGGTTAAATATTACCTATACAATGACAGCGAAAGGTTCAATGCAAATCTAGAATCGCTGGCCAAACTGGAATCAGATGCTGATAGCTTGAGAAGAGAGATTGAAAACACGCTGTACTCTCAATCTCTCATGCCTCAGCTTCGAAGTGACATCTTAAGATTGCTGGAGGATTTTGACAAACTAATTGATCTTTCAAAAAAAAATCTGTTTCAATTTGAGGTGGAGTCGCCCAACATTCCGGGTGAGCTAAATCAAGATTTTGTGAGGCTAACCCAGGTCTCAGTTTCAGCAGCTGAATCTGTCATTCCGGCGGCAAGACTCTATTTCAGGGATCCATTGGGAGTTAAGGAGCAGTTACACAGGGTCTATTTTTACGAAAAAGAGACGGACCTACTTGCTGACTCACTGCGCAGAAAGATATTCAGGGAGATGCCCAACCTGAAACTAAGCGAGAAGTTTCATCTAAGGTACTTTTCGCTGCACATCGAGATTATATCTGACCAGGCAGAAGCCCTTGCAGACCTGCTTTCTATCATGGCTATAAAAAGAACTGTCTAGTATCGATGATTGTAATTCTGTTTATATCAGCTGGTCTTTTCCTCGGATGGTCTTTGGGAGCAAAAGATGCCCCCAATATATTCGGAACGGCGGTGACTACAAAGATGGTCAACTTCAGATTTGTAGCCATTGTATCGGGTATATTTGTCATTTTGGGTTCACTCCTGCAAGGTGGAGGAGGAACTGAAACCTTACAGAAAATTGGATCGGTAGATGCTTTGGGAGGAGCATTTACCATTGCGCTTTGTGCAGGATTAACCGTTTTTCTCTTCACGAAATACAAGTTAGCCTCCTCAAGCTCTCAAGCAATCGTAGGCGCTATCATTGGCTGGTGTTTTTTCTCCAATACGGTTGTGAACCAAGCTACACTTAAAATAGTTGTGGTCTCATGGTTAGCTGCACCAATTCTTGCTGCCATCGTCGCACCGTTGCTCTACTTGCTCCTAAGGCATCTAATTCACCACAGCCGACTCCACATCATTAAACTTGACTTTTATATTTGTATTGTCCTTGTTGTGGTTGGTGCATTTGCTGCCTACAGTCTGGGGGCAAACAATGTTGCAAATATTGCGGCTGTTTTCGTTTCCGCTGTTCCGGAGATCCAGCTGAATCTTGGTGTTGTATCGTTGAACAGCACCACACTTGTTTTTTTCTTTGGAGCTGTTTCCATCGCAGCGGGCATTTTTTTGTATGGCAGAAAGGCTATGGGGAAAGTGGGTATATCGGTTGTGGAATTAACTCCAGAGTCGGCTATTGTAGTTGTCTTTACTCAGGCGCTTATGCTTTTCCTGTTCTCCTCTGCTGCCCTCGCCCATCTCACGAAATCGTTGGGCTTACCTTTGTTTCAAATGGTACCTGTCTCGAGTTCGCAGGCAATGTTTGGGGCCATTTTGGGTATTAGTCTATTAAAAGGAGTCGGCGAACCAAATGTGAAACTACTTGGGAATTTATTGATTGGCTGGATTCTTACACCTTTGGTTGCCCTGATTACAACATTTTTTTCCTTGTTTATTGTTCAAAATGTCTTCCAAATTGTTGTATCCGGAAAATTGGCCAATGCAGATGCAACAAGTTTAATTACTCCCATCCAGAATCCGGTTGCAATTAGTATCCCCCTGACCGGAAATTTGACGCTTCTCATCATTTCGGTTACCCTGGTCACAGCCATCGCGCTCCTGGTTTACCTGCAACTGAAGAAGCATCAATTATACCTCCGGATCCAAACAGAAAAGAGCAGGGAGGAGTCTCATTACAATGAAATGCAGCAGGCACTGACAGATATAGAAGTTAAGACCGTGCAACTTGAAAACTCTGCGCTATCTTCAAGACTTCAGGAGAAGCGCAATGAAGTAATCAATTATGCGCTCAACATCGGTGAACAAAGAAAATTTCTGGAGATGCTCGCCAGGAAAATCGAAGATGCCTTCCGGGAAGAGGAGGCTGAGAAAAGAAATGAGATTTTGAAAGTGGCATTGACATCCTTGCATCAAAAGATGTCCTTCTCGCATGAATTGGACGATTTATACCTCAAGGCAGAGAAGGTGCACAATGAATTTCCTGCAAAGATTATCGAAAAATTTCCTGACCTGACAGAACAAGAGAAACGATTAACCATTTTGCTACGTGTTGGATTTTCCAGTAAGGAGATCTCCTCAATCATGAATATTTCACCTAAAAGTGTAGAAATCAGCAGGTATAGGTTGCGAAAAAAATTAAACATAGACAACAAAACCAACCTCACGCATTTCATCAAGAACATATAATCACCCTATTATTTGAAACTTTAAATTATGAACAGATTTTAATTAATTCTTCAATTACCATGAAAAACAGATTGAAAATTTTGTTACTGATGGTTGTACTTGGCTGTGCGGAAACAGTCGCCCTGGGACAGGAACAAGACTCCATCAGGTACAATGCCTACGGTCAAATTGTTACGAGAAGGCAAGCCCTCCCGGAATACAGAAATGGAATCCTGACTTTTGAGTCGCAGAATCAAAATTTCCGCACCTGGTTTGACCTGCGCGTTAATTTTGACGGGGCCTATTATTTCGACAAAAACGCAATGAATGCTTTGGGAAGTGGTGTTACGATCCGCAGATTGCGTTTTGCCATGAAAACCATTCTATACAAGCACTGGACCGGTGAAGTTGATTTAAACTTTTCGGGTGGAGGACTGGATGTCAAGGATGCCTTTATTGGGTACCTTGATGAAGAGAAGGGCTTCTATTTCAAGGGTGGGTACTTTAAGGAGCCGATCTCCATGGAAACAACAACCACCTCCAGATTTCAAACCTTTATCGAAGAGCCCTTGGTTACAGCCTTTGCACCACAAAGGCAGATGGGGATAAATTTCTCGAAATGGGATCATCACTATTTGGCTGTTGCCGGGGTGCATTTTCAGGATGTGGAAAATCTGGAAGTAACCACCTATTCAGAAGAGGTCAACAAAGCCAGTGGAACGGATGAAGGAATCTCCTATACGGGAAAGCTCGTTATCCGACCGATCAGTGAGAACAACAAAGTCTTGCATATTGGAGCTGCTGCATCTTATCGTACACCCAAAACATCCTGGGAATTTCCCAATACATACAGGTTAAGTACCCGCGACATGACCAGCATCAGCCGAAAGAAATTCCTAGATACGGATGACATCTCCAATGTAAAATCCTACACCATTTATGCCGGAGAACTTGCTGCGGCACGCAACAACATAAAATTCTCCAGTGAATACATCTATTCAAAAATTACCCGTCAGGAGGGGTTCAAAAACTACCAGCACAGTGGGGGTTATGCGGCAGTGGCATATATGCTCTTTGGAGGAAAATACAATTACAATGAAGCAGAGGGTGAATTTACGCAGGTAGGTCGTGGCAAAGATTGGGGTGATGTAGAAGTAGCGCTTCGTTACGATTATCTCAACCTCAATGACAAGAAAGCCGAGATCATGGGTGGCAGCGCCAATGGATTTACCGGGGGTATCTCCTATTATGCCAACCAAAACGTGAAGTTCATGTTGAACTATACCTACATCAACCACGACCGCTATGCCAACGGAAAAGGCAAATTATTTGTTGGTACAGATGCGAATGGATATCCAACCAAAGACTATATGAAGGTAACAGAACCAGCAGGTAAGGGTGGTGACGATTACGGATTTATCCAGGCAAGAATAGAAATTGACTTTTAATAATATGAGACAATGAAATACCTGTGAGACATTTGACATACAAATCGAAAATGAATAGCTGGGTATTCCATGTAGCAATTAAAAAACAAAATATATACACATGAAAAAGATATTTTTAATCACGGTTCTTATTTCAATGGCTTTTCTCTTTAAGGCCTGTGTTCAAGATGAAGTCTATGAGAGCGACATTCAAAGTTCTGATATCGTCTTGATGATCAATGAGGTAAATTCAAATGCAGGTGATCCAAAGCCTGACTGGATTGAGATATACAATCCCGGATCCACAGAGATTGACATCAGTGGTTTTGGCGTATATGACAAACCTGCAGCATTGTTCAAATTGCCTGCCGGAACAAAAATTGCTGCCAAAGGTTATTATGTAGTAACCTGTGATGTAGCGCTGGCTGCTACAGACCCCACAAAGTATGCCGCATTTGGCATCTCCTCTGGAGGAGAATCTGTCTATCTGGTAGACAACAAAAGTGCCATTGTTGATGAAGTTGCGGTACCTGCCATGCCTTTGGGTATAACCTATGCAAGAATTCCCAATGGTGGAACAATCTTCGCCAATGCCAATGCTACCATGGGAACTGCCAACAGCAATACCAACAATCCACCGGTGATAACAGCAACTGCCATCACCAATGTGAACAGCAACGACAGGTACACCTTCAATGCAATTGTTTCAGATGCATCTGGGGTTGCAGATGTTAAAATCTTTTACCAGACTGCAACCGATATCATATTTACCAGCATGGCTCCACTTGGAGGAGGTACTTATACCCACAAAATGCCGCTTCTCAAGGCCGGCGAAACGGTGAAATACTATGTAGAGGCCACCGATGCAACAGGATTAAAATCCTACTTTCCAACCACGGCTCCTACTACACCAAATTCATTTGTTGTAATACCTGTTTTTAACAGTGTTACACTTTCAACAACAACCCCTTCCGGAGGAGAACCCATTACTGTTGGTGCGGTTGCCAATGATCTTGGAAATGTTTTGGATGTTTCGCTCAATTACACGGTAAACTCAGAAGACGCTACAAAAAAAATAGCCGTGGCGATGGTGAAGACAAATGGCATTTGGACCGGGGTCATTCCAGGACAAAATAGCAATTCAATTGTCAGATACTATTTGGTGGCCACCAATGACAAGGCCCAGAAAACCTATGCTCCTGCTGAAACGACCGGAACCGGAGGGGTTGTTACCAGTCTTTTCGACCATGTAAAAGGATCAACATGGCCTTCTGTAACCGTTGCACCTCCTCCCCCAATCATTTTGAATGAAATTTGCGGGCTACAAACCCCTGATGATGACTGGGTAGAGATTTTCAACAACTCAGATGCAGAATACGATGTTAGCGGAATGAAGTTGATCAAGGATGGCTCAACCGGCACAGCATTGTACACCTTCCCTGCCGGGAGCAAGATCGCGGCAAAAGGATACAAGGTAATCACAACTCTCCCAGCCGGTTCTGGACTTCTAGCTGGAATTTCCAACACCAAGGATGTCAAAATTGAGTTGACAACCGCAACCGGAGCAGTCATAAGCTTTTTCCAAAAAACGGCAACCACATTCGTGGGTGGTCACCCCGCCGACGGGAGTTATTCCCGGTCACCAAATGCAACCGGAGATTGGGTGGTTAAAACGGCTCACACCAAAGGTGCTGCCAACAACTAAGCTGTGATCCGGGACAATCGATACCAATTGGGATTAGATCCACTGTCTTCATTTGAAGACAGTGGATTCAAAATCCTGATTTCAATACTGTTACTGTTTCACCTTTTCGGTTGTAGTGGGTGCTCAGAGAAAGAGGAGAGCAGCCTCACAATCCTGCAGCCGGATGCTGTTTTTAATCTGGAGGTAAAAGAGCCCTCCGATTTGTGCTTTGGATCAACAACCGACATTCTCTATACGGTCAGTGACAACACCGCACAAATCTACAAGATCACTACCAGGGGTCAGATTCTGGAAACGCTGAAATATACCGGATCCGACTTAGAGGGAGTAACCCAGGTGAACAATCAGTCCATCTATGCTGTTGAGGAGCGTTTAAGGTCCATCGAGCAACTTGATCTTCAAGGTAATCCAGTTGGCCATTTCGATATCGTTGTTGAAAACAATGATGACAACGCTGGGTTGGAAGGAATCGCATACAATTCAGTCAATAAATGTTTTTACCTTCTGAATGAACAGAATCCAGGCCTCCTTATCATCACCGATGAACATTTTAATATATTAAAAGAGAAGAGATTAGAATTTGCTGATGACTATTCAGGCATCTGCATCGACGAAATATCGCAAGAGCTCTGGATAGTAAGTGACCTGTCTGCAACAGTTGTCCGTTGCAATCCGGATGGTGATCCAATTGAGCAATTCCGTATTCCTGTGAGCAATCCGGAAGGCATAGCGATTGACTTCAAGAAGCACAAACTCTATGTGGTCAGTGATCGTGAAGCAAGACTTTATACGTTTACAATTAAAAATTAAGAACAATTATGGCACAAGAAGAATTAAAAGTAGGTGAGATTTCAAAACCAAGGTTTGAATTCCGATCCTTTGGTCAGAATTTTGACAATGCAGCCAAAAGAATGGCTCGCCTCTCGGTTCCCATTCCGGAAAAGGTATGGGAACGATATTCCGATGAGATCTATATCCTGTCAAGAACCAATGACATCAACAACACCAAAGTAAGGGATGGATTGATGGACATTAAAACTTTTGTTCAGCGGGTCGACGGAATGGAACAATGGAATCCATTGATGAAAGCCGAATTCCCTATCTCCAGGCAGATACTGGAAGAGGAGGTTTTCCCGGCCTTCATGGTGGAGATGCCCAAGTTGACCAAAGAATCCTACATTTTTGAGGAGTTTTTGGATATGATTAACAAACACCCTGATTTACAAGCTGTAAAAGTTCACAAACAGCGCTTTGGTTACATGGTCAACAATACCATTTGCGAATATGGAGAATGTCTCTTCAACGGGGCAAGGGTTGTTACCATAAACTCAGAATCAACTGAAGTAGAAGACATTAAAAAAACGGTTAGAGAAATTGGTCTTGCAGGTGTCGAAAACATCAACTATTTGCAAGCCATCAAGAGAGTAATTGGCATGATTAACAAACCTTTGGCAAACTAACAACTATGGCACAAGAAATCGAACGGAAATTTTTGGTCTTGGATGATAATTTTAAAGCAGTTGCAGCAAAATCAACACGTATCACCCAGGGATACCTCTCTTCACTGCCAGAACGGACTGTCCGGGTCAGGATCAAAGGCGACAAAGGATTCATCACCATCAAGGGTATAGGCAGTGCTTCCGGGGCTTCCCGCTACGAATGGGAAAAAGAGATCACGGTAGCGGAGGTGGAAGAGTTGCTGAAGATTTGCGAACCCGGTGTAATCGACAAAACCCGTTATGAGGTAAAATCGGGCATTCACACATTCGAAGTAGATGAATTCTATGGCGAAAATCAGGGCCTGGTTGTTGCAGAAATTGAACTTTCAAGCGAAGATGAAAATTTTGTAAAACCCATCTGGATAGGTGAGGAGGTAACAGGAGATGTAAAATATTACAACTCCATGTTAATGAAAAATCCCTACATCAAGTGGGTCTAAGATATTTTCGCGCCAAGGCATTAGAATCTTCCTTCATGCGAATAGCACCATTAATTCGTTAAATATCCGAACGTACAGATGGACTCCTCAGGGGAATCTGCCTGCTATTCGATGAAGCAGAGTCCCAGAAGGTCTCATCCATGCAATGGAGCTCATTTACGGTGACGGTTTTCCAGGAAACCATGGTCACTGTAAATGGACTTCTATTGATGTTTTTTGCAAATAAGTGACCAAGTTTTTTTATCTTTCCTGTCAATAAAAATCTATCCCATGATAAATATTGCATTATTTGGCCCTCCGGGGGCAGGCAAAGGCACACAGTCCTCCTTCCTGATAGAAAAATACAACTTGTATTACATTTCTACCGGCGATTTGTTGCGCAAGGAACTTGCAGAAGAGACCAAACTGGGTCTTGAAGCCAAAAGCATCATTGCTGCTGGCAAACTTGTATCTGACGAAATAATTGTCCAGATTCTTGAAAAAACAATCAAGGAAAATTCTCAGTCAAGCGGTTTTCTTTTCGATGGATTCCCTCGCACCAACATTCAGGCCTATATTCTGGAGGGTCTGATGATTAAATTAAACACCTCACTAAACTGCCTGATTAGTATTGAAGTGCCGGAAGATGAATCTGTGGCCAGATTGTTGAACAGAGGATTAACTTCAGGCCGCCTGGATGACAATGAGGATGTCATTCGCAACAGGTTGAAGGAATATGAGGAAAAGACCCTACCAGTACTCAATTTCTACAAGGAAAAAGGGAATTACATCAGCATTGATGGGAACAAAAAAATCGACGAAGTTACCGCTCAAATTGAGGAGATTATCAACAAGGAGTTGAGTAAGAAGTTGATGAATGTTGTAATCTTTGGTTATCCTGGGTGTGGAAGGGGCTCCCAGGGAGTGGAACTCTCCCGGAAGTACGGTCTTGAGTATATCTCTACCGGCAGAATGCTTGAAGAGGAAATTATGCAGGGCACGGACTTGGGTAAAAAAATAACACAAATTTACGAGAATGGGGAATTGGTGCCGGACGAAATCGTGGTCCCACTGATTTTGCAGAAGATCAGAAACTCCAAAACAGTAAAGGGCTTCATTTTTAAAGGATTTCCGAGAACACTTGTTCAGTCCTATATTTTGGATGGGATACTGAAAAAACACAATTCCACAATTTGCAAAATTATTGATATTCAAGTGAGTACATTAGAACTAATTTCGAGGTTAAGTATTCGCAGCAAAACCTCCCATTGCAAACCCTATGATACCAGTACAGAAAAAATCGTGCGGAGATTAAAGGATCATGAAGAAAAGACCATTCCAGTTCTGGATAAGTACAAGGAGATTCACGATGTTGCCATTGTAAATGGGGAGGCTGAATTTGAGGTTGTATTGGAAAGAATGTCAGTAGAAATAGAAAAAGGCTTTCGGAATTTAAGATAACAATTAACACAGAAGCATTGATGCAGCGAAATATTAGCGAACCAGAACATCCATTGGATGTTCTGGACATGAACAACTACCGTATTGAAAAACTTCCGAAAGTTCACAAAAGTGGTTTTGAGCGATGGATGGCTATTTTGGGTGCTCCAGTTGCAATAGCAGTCTTCGTAAGCATATATTATTTGTCAGATTTCCAGTTTCTTGACTTCATCAATCACGCCATGTTAAAAAAAGAGGCACTGGAAAGATATGAGCAGTTGGGGGAGGCAAAATTTCTTCGGATCAACTATGCCATGTTGGCCATCTTTGCCGCTGCCATTATTTTGTGGATTACCGAATCAATTCCCAATTATCTGACCTCATTTTTTGTCATCATTGCCATGGTGCTTACAGGGGTCACCACGGAAAAGACCGCCTATGCCCAGCTGGGCCATCCAGTTATGTGGCTCAACATCCTTTCATTTGTATTGGCGAGTATGTTGGTCCATACCCAGGTAGCCAAGCGTTTTGCACTTTGGTTTGTCATTACTTTTGGAAAAAATGCCAGGGGAATATTTTTCAGTTTCATTGTCATCAATGTTGTCCTTTCGATTTTTATCTCTGCTACCACTGCCAAAGCAACCATTCTTTTGCCAATTTTTATGGTGGTTGCGGCAATCTTCGGTGCTTCACCCGAAAACAGGAATAATTTCGGCAGAAACATCGTTTTACAAAACCTGTTTCAAATCAACATCGGAGCAAGCGGATTCATTACAGGATCGGGAGCCAATCTTTTGGCCGGTTCCATGATAGCTGGCGCCATGGGCTGGTCAATATTCAGTTTCCAGGAATGGTTTATAGCCTCTTTTCCCTTGGCTATCTGTTTGATTTTCATTGGTTGGTTTGTTGGAACAAAAATCATTTTCCCGATGAAACCAAAGGAACAACTTCCCCAAATTGAAGGAGGAATTGATCGGCTGAAACAGGAATACGCGAAACTTGGGAAAATGAATCTTGCCGAATACAAGGCCATTGCCATATTCGTCGCGGTTTTGGCATTGTGGGCAACCGACAAACAGCACGGAATATCTCAAACTGCCATAGCCTTTATGGGTGCATTTGTAGCCCTGCTTCCCGGCATTGGCATAGTAAAATGGAACGATGTGGATATACCATGGCATTTGCTCATGTTTTCGGCAGGTGCATATACCCTGGGAGCAGGGTTGGAAGCGACCAATCTAGCGTCGACCATCGTTGACGCCCTTTTCTCCCATTTTGGGATTACCTCAGCCACTCCATTTTGGATGCTCTATACTGGTCTGACCTTCTCCATGATTTTCAGTGCCCTCTTTTTTGAGTCAAAAACCATGAGGGCCCTAATTTTTGTGCCAATTGCCATTGGCATTGCGCAGAAATTCAATCTTCCCATACTCAGTCTGGCTCTGCCCGTAGCCTTGTTGATTGAACATGTCTATGCACTTCCATTCAACAGCAAACCTGCAGCACTACTTTATACAACAGGACATTACAGTTGGAGTGATACGTTTAAGTTTGGATTTACCATGCTGGTAATCAGCTGGATTGCTATGATTATCTATGGAGAAACCTATTTGAGGTTGTTGGGTTATACACCCCATGGTGTTTTCTTCTAAATAAATACTAACGAATGTATATTCTTAATTTACCATGATAGATGAAAATGTAAAGATTCATGATCAGTTCTCACTGGAGTTAAAGGTCGGATTTGTTGCCAGAAAGAAACAGAAAATCAACGATTTTGCCTTTAATATTTGGATCTTTATACCCAATAGTTTGGACATCAATAGGTTTACCTATACCAAAGATGATTTCTACAGGGATCTTACCTCTTACATCCGGTTGATTACCCCCTCCTATCTTCTGAGGAACATCGCTGACCATTCGACTGCCCCCTTTAGCTCGCTGGAAAAAGCATTCACTACTCTTTCTGTTGCACCAACCAGGACCAACAAGGCCAATTATGAATACCAGCTGAAGATGTTCCTGTCCATCCTAAAAAGTTCACTCAGGGAGGAGGTATCCCATGCAATCAGTAGTAAACTGGATGATGACCGTGACTTTCTTATCCAGTCCTACCTTACCAATATTCAAAAGATCGCAAGCCATTACCGCTCCTTGCAGCGAATCGTCAACACACCTTCAATTTCCAACGAGTTGCTGGACTATTTCCTGTTTGGGGATGAATTTATGTCAAACCTGATCGAATTTCATACATTCCGGCTGATACAATTGTTGAAAAAGAGTCATCCTCACCACTATGAACGGATGCAGGGCGAGTTATTGACTTTGATCAATTACGAGATATCCTATAAACGGGAAAAAGGATATCTCGTGGTAGAGAAAGAGAACAAAAAGAACAACCAGGAGTTGGTATTCAGACAAAGCATGCTCAAAAAATATGCTGAAAGCGATCTTTTTCTGGATGTAAAAAAGCGAAAAGATGGTGTATGGGTTGAACAGATCTTGTTTAGTCTGGCGGCTGGACTTTCCATGATATTTGCCACATTTGTAGCCTTTTCCTTCCAGCAAAAGTATGGGAATTTCACCATGCCAATGTTTGTGGCACTGGTAGTCAGCTACATGATGAAGGACAGAATCAAGGAGTTGATGCGGTTTTATTTTGCACACAAATTAAACAAGCGCTATTTTGACCACAAGATTAAAATAAGCACCCACAACAATGAAATTGGATGGGTCAGGGAGAGCATGGATTTTATTTCAGAACGAAATGTTCCTTTTGAAGTACTCCAAAAACGGGACCGTTCTTCGATCCTTGAAGCCAATAACCGCGCCAGCAATGAACGTATCATCCTTTACAGGACCCTGATGCAATTGAACAGGGAGCGCATTGATGCCAATACCGAATATCCGGTTGCCGGAGTGAACGAAATCCTGAGGTTGAATATTTCCAATTACATTCAAAAAATGGACAATGCAGAGTTTCCACTCTACTACCCGGATGAAAATGATGGATTTCAAATTGTTCCCGGGGAAAAAATCTACTACCTCAATATGATCTTACAGGCCAAAGAGGCCGAACAATGGGATTACAAAAGATACCGGATTGTTTTTAACCGAAAAGGAATTCAAAAGATAGAAACATTCGAATAAGGTCAACTTGCCAATTAGAAATGCCAATTTAATTTTGGCTCTACAGCTTTTCTATTATCTTTACCTTTCCCAATCACCCAATTAAAATTGGTACAGTATGAAGATAATTGTAACAGGATCAAAAGGTCAGCTCGGCCAATCCATTCAGGAACTTGCCACAGCATACCCTGAACTCTCTTTCGTATTTACAGATGTGGAAGAGCTCGATATATGTGACGCGACCAAGGTTGCAGCATTTTTTGCGGATGAAAAACCTGCTGCAGTTGTCAACTGCGCCGCCTATACCGCCGTAGACAAGGCAGAAAAGGAGACGGCCCTGGCAGAAGCCATCAACCACCTTGCAGTAGCCAACCTGGCCAAAGCCTGCAAGAGCTGTGGGGCAAAATTGATACATATCTCGACCGATTACCTCTTCGATGGTACCAAATCATCCCCGTACCATGAAAAAGACATTGTCAGACCCCAATCTGTGTATGGAATTACAAAGCTGGAAGGGGAAACAGCTATCCTAAGGGCAGACATCAAAGCGATTGTCATCCGAACCTCCTGGCTCTATTCTGCCTATGGCAACAATTTTGTCAAAACGATGCTGAGGCTGGGCAAAGAAAAGGAACAAATCGGAGTGGTGTGTGACCAGGTGGGAACGCCAACCTACGCTGGCGATCTGGCCAAACTAATTCTCGACATTCTTTCCAAGACTGCCAAAGAGGGCAAACAATTTGTCAATGGAATCTACCACTATTCCAACGAAGGTGCTGCAAGTTGGTATGATTTTACCAAAGCAATATTTGAATACCAAACCGGGATCAGCTGCAGGGTTAATCCCATCGATACCCTTTCTTATCCCACCCCCGCAGCCAGGCCAGCCTATTCTGTTTTGAATAAATCAAAAATCAAGACTACTTTTGCGGTTGAAATTCCTTATTGGCGTGATAGCCTAAAAGTATGTCTGGAAAAATTGAATCGGCATCCATAGTACGCTGTCAATTCTATTTACCAGATCGGATAATATGACTGATTAATATTTCATCTGATTCTTAACAAATAAAACCTATCCAGATGCAAACAAATGAAATTCCCGAAAATGTAATGCTGAAAGCCCAGGAGTGGTTGAATGGAGCTTACGATGCTGCCACCAAGGCGGAAGTTAAAATTTTGATGGAAAAAGAAGATTCTGCAGATCTCATAGATGCTTTTTACAGGGATTTGGAATTTGGTACCGGCGGACTACGCGGCATCATGGGCGTTGGTTGCAACCGAATGAATATTTACACCGTAGGCGCTGCTACGCAAGGCCTTGGCAACTATCTTAAAAAAACATTTGCCCATCTGCCTGAAATTAAGGTGGCCATCGGTCATGATTGCAGAAACAACAGCCGCCTCTTTGCCGAGACCGCTGCAGCCATCTTTTCGGCCAATGGGATAAAGGTTTACCTGTTCGAATCCCTCAGGCCTACCCCTGAGCTTTCCTTTGCCATCCGCGAGCTGGGACTGCAAAGCGGGATTATACTCACTGCATCTCACAATCCCAAAGAGTACAATGGCTACAAGGCGTACTGGGACGATGGCTCACAAATTGTAGAACCTCACGATACCAATATCATCACGGAAGTGGGAAAGGTCAAGGTAGAAGATATCCGCTTCCAAGGAGTACCCAAATTAATTATCCCACTGGGCTCAGACATGGATGAGGCTTATCTTAAAAAAGTTGTCACTGTCTCTCTCTCTCCCGAAGTGGTCAAAAAACAACATGACCTGAAAATTGTTTACACACCCATACATGGGACAGGTGTCAAACTTGTGCCAATGGCACTTGCAAAAATGGGATTTACCAATGTGATACACATCCCAGAACAGGATGTCGTAAGCGGTGATTTTCCTACCGTAATCTCACCCAATCCCGAAGAACCGGCAGCTTTGGCCCTGGCACTTCAAAAGGCCAGGGAGGTTGACGCTGATCTGGTAATGGCAACTGATCCGGATGCCGACAGGCTTGGAATAGCCATCAAAAATGACAAAGGTGAATTTATTCTGGTCAATGGCAACCAGACGGTTCTGATCTTCCTTTACTACATCATCACCAAGAGAAAAGAACTTGGTTTGCTTACAGGGAAGGAGTATGTAGTCAAAACCATTGTTACATCCGAATTGGTTGCTGAAATAGCAACAAAAAACAATGTAGAGTATTACGATTGTTATACCGGATTCAAATATATCGCGGATGTGATCCGTGAAAACGAAGGAAAGAAACAATACATCGGAGGCGGAGAAGAGAGTTTTGGCTTCCTTCCAGCGGATTTCGTAAGGGACAAGGATGCGGTCAGTTCCTGCGCCCTGATGGCAGAAATTGCTGCCTGGGCTAAGGAGAACAAATTGACCCTTTTCGAGATGCTTCAGGATATCTATCTGAAATACGGTTATTCCAGAGAGAAGATGAAATACATCGTCAGGAAGGGAAAAGCAGGTGCGGAAGAGATTGAACAATTAATGGTCAAATTCAGAAACAATCCACCCAAACAACTGGCGGGATCACCTCTGGAGTGGGTGAAAGATTACGAAACACTCATCGAAAGGAACCTGCTGACCGGAGAGGAGAAACCAATTCACCAGAAGACCACCGCAAATGTCTTGCAATTTTTTACAGTTGATGGCTCCAAAGTCTCGGTACGCCCATCGGGGACAGAGCCCAAGATCAAATTCTACATTGAGGTAAAGGCTCACCTTGGCTCACGTGAGGAGTTTGATGCGGTTGAATTGGCTACAACCCACAAAGTAGATTTAGTAATGAATGACTTAGCAATTTAATACAAAAAAATCATGAGAACACAATTATTGGTAGCCGCCCTTTTCATGGCCATCGCTACTACTGCCCAAACGGTTGAACCACAAAAACCGGTAGTTCAGAAGGCTGAGAAATCCAAAGAAGATTTGGCCAAGATGAAACCTGAAATGACAGAATTCTGGGATCCGGAAGTGACGGTGGTTACCCCAGGGCAAACACCTTCCGATGCACCCTCTGATGCCATCGTTTTGTTTGATGGGACTCCGGAGAGCTTTGCTGCCAACTGGACCAACAGCAAGGGAGAGCCTTCCGGCTGGACTGTTGCTGACAATTGTGTGACAGTTACAAAAGGAACCGGGGGAATCAAGAGTAAAATGGAGATGATGGATTTTCAGTTGCACATAGAATGGCGTACACCGGCCGAAGTGAAAGGTGAGAGCCAGGGACGTGGCAATTCAGGAATTTTCCTTCAGGGACGCTATGAACTTCAGGTTCTGGACAATTACGAAAACAGAACCTACCGAAATGGTCAGGCAGGTTCCATTTACAAACAATATGCGCCCTTGGTCAATGTCTGCAAAAAACCAGGAGAGTGGCAGGTATACGATGTAATTTACACTGCGCCCAGATTTAAGGAAGATGGAACCGTTTTCTCTCCGGCACGTGTTACTGTTTTACAGAATGGTGTATTGGTACAAAACAATATTTCCCTTTTTGGACACACAGAATACATCGGCATTCCCAAATATGCAGCACATGGCGCTGCAGCCCTTGAGATGCAGGACCACGGAAACCCTGTCAGTTTCAGAAATATCTGGGTTCGTAAACTGTAAAAAAAGTGACTAAAGTGAACTATAGTGACTAAAATGCCTAGAGTTTGGAGCTCCAACTTAGGCACTTTAGTCACTATATACTTTAGTCACTCTAGTTCACTTTAGTCAATTTAGTCAATTTCATAATGGAAAAAATCCTCATCCTAGATTTCGGTTCTCAATATACCCAGCTGATTGGTCGCAGGGTACGCGAATTAAATGTTTTTTGCGAAATTCATCCTTACAACCATTTTCCGAAGATTGATGACTCCGTAAAGGGGATTATCCTTTCTGGAAGTCCATACTCAGTCAGGGATGAGAAAGGACCAAGAATCGATCTTTCAACCATCCGGGGAAAATTTCCATTGTTGGGCGTTTGCTATGGGGCTCAGTATCTGTCGCATTTTTATGGCGGCGAAGTCGCCGCTTCTGATTCCAGGGAGTATGGCAGGGCCCATCTGAAAGTAAAAGACCAAAATAGCCTGCTCTTCGATCAAATCAGTGAAAACTCGCAGGTTTGGATGTCGCATGGAGACACCATTGTGCGGTTGCCCCAAAATTACACCGTGCTGGCCTCCACCGAGGATGTGGAATATGCAGCATTCAAGATTGAAGCAGAACCAACCTATGCCATCCAGTTCCACCCGGAAGTATACCATACCACCGAAGGCACTCAATTGCTAAAAAATTTCCTCGTCAATATCTGCGGATGCAGCCAAAACTGGACTCCTGACTCTTTCGTGGAGGCGACGATCTCCCAGTTGCGCCAGAAACTGGGCAACGATAAGGTTGTTCTGGGATTATCGGGAGGAGTTGACTCGAGTGTAGCAGGAGTCTTGCTTCACAAGGCCATTGGCAGCAACTTAACCTGTATTTTTGTCGACAACGGACTACTTCGCAAGAATGAATTCCAGGATGTATTGGATTCATACAAGGGAATGGGTCTCAATGTGATAGGGATTGATGCAAGGGAAAAATTCTGGAACGACCTGAAAGGGATTGTGGATCCGGAGAAGAAAAGGAAAACGATTGGCAGGAATTTTATCGAAGTATTTGATGTAGAAGCACATAAAATACAGGATGTCAAGTGGCTGGCTCAAGGCACCATCTATCCGGATGTGATCGAATCGGTCTCGGTCAACGGCCCGTCTGCTACCATAAAATCACACCACAATGTCGGAGGATTGCCCGAAAAGATGAAACTCAAAGTGGTAGAACCGCTCAACCTCCTATTCAAGGATGAAGTCCGACGGGTAGGCAGGGCATTGGGTATCAAGGATGAATTGCTTGGAAGACATCCTTTCCCCGGACCGGGATTGGGAATAAGGATTCTCTCTGATGTCACTCCGGAAAAGGTGCGAATCCTGCAGGAGGCAGATGCGATTTTCACCCAGGGACTTAGGGATTGGGGGTTGTATGACAAGGTATGGCAGGCAGGGGTAATGCTGCTACCAGTGCAATCTGTAGGAGTCATGGGCGATGAACGTACTTACGAAAATGTGGTGGCCCTGCGCGCTGTGGCCTCCACGGATGGCATGACGGCCGATTGGGTGCATCTTCCTTACGAGTTCCTGGCAAAAGTCTCGAACGACATCATCAACAAAGTGAGGGGAATTAACCGTGTGGTCTATGATATCAGTTCAAAGCCACCTGCAACAATCGAATGGGAATAGACAATCAGCCAACAATCACCAGGTTGCCAGGGATGAGTGTGCTCTCCCCGCTCCACCGGTAAGCCGACAATTTCCCGGTAGTGTCTACACAACTATCAATACAACAGATATTCTGCTGCACGATTTCGGCTCCGTCCGGCAAGCAATAGTGGCCAAAGAATACGATGGGCTGATTGGGAAGATAGGGTTCATAAGCGGGAGCAAGTTCGAGGGGGAAATGATAATCCGGCAGGACAAATTTATTCCCAAAGTAGAGTTGGCGGAAGGTTTTGTCAATCGGATCCTCCCACCACTTCAGCGTGAACACCTTTCTGCTCAATCCTTTGTTGCACTTAATTATCAGATCTTTGGGAGTTTTGAATTCAAGTCCCTTCAACAATTTATACACAATGACAGCCATATCCGGATGTTTCTCGTGCATCTCCCGGATGAATCTCTTTTTTAGACGTCCTTCGGGCAAAAAGGCTTTCAGTTTGGCAATTTCTGCATCATTCCAGTAGGCATGAGCAATCCGTATTGCTCCAAGATCAAGGAAAAAAGGGAGTGACCGCATCCATTTCATATGATCCTGCCACTCTTCATCGATATTTTTAAATACCGTAAGCGTTTTTTGAATCTGATTCCGGTTCCCTGCTATGTGCCGTGACATAAAGGTTCCATTGTCATCCTTGATGTGGTAGAGGATCGAGCTGTACTCATGATTCCCCAAAATTGCCAGGGCATTCCCGGATTCCACCATATTTCGAACCAGCACCAATGTTTCGCGGATCTCTGGGCCTCTGTTGACAAAATCGCCCACGAAAATCACCTTACGTGAAGGATGGCGCCAACAACCCTCCATGCGTTTGTAACCCATTGAGGTGAGCAATTGCCTCAAAAGGGAAGCATAACCATGAATGTCTCCGATAATATCGTACCCGTCCATATTTTTTACTGCAAAGATTGCCGGAAAGTGTCTGTTTGGCAATGAATGGCTCAACGTAAAATTAGAACTATAGACCGATTTAACAAAAATTATTTTGAAGAAGAAAATATTGTGAGAAAATCATGAGAATTACCCGTTTAAACTTTCAAAAAATGTTCCATTTGTATAAGTTTACATCCGGACTTTCCATCAACAACAAAACAACCACTTATGCATATCAAGAAAGAGATTTTCGGACATTGCCCAAAGGGAGAGAAAGTGTTCCTCTATACCCTTGTCAATCCAAATGGTATTATCGTGAAGATAACCAATTACGGAGCCATCGTAACCGCTGTTGAAATGGCAGACAAAAATGGAAAGAAGGAAAATATAGTACTTGGATTCAATACACTGGAAGAGTACCTGTCAACAGAATATCTAGCCAACTATCCATATTTCGGAGCCGTTTGCGGAAGATATTGCAACCGAATTGCAGGTGGCAATCTGAATGTGGATGGAGTGAATTACCAGCTTTTCATCAACAATGGCCCCAACCACCTGCATGGTGGACAAACGGGTTTCGACAAAATGGTTTGGTCGCCAAAGACAATCGAAATGCCTGATTTCGTGGGCGTTGAATTAAAATACAGGAGTGTTCACCTGGAAGAAAACTACCCGGGTAATCTTGATGTCAGTATTCTCTATAAACTGACGCACAAAAACGAATTACAGATTGAATACAAGGCAGCTACAGACAGGACCACTGTAATTAACCTGACGAATCACACCTATTTTAACCTCAACGGTGGCAAGGAGAATGTTTTCAATCATCAACTGCACATCAACAGTAGAAGACGGACCGTGAATGATAGCAATTTGATTCCTACCGGTGAAATTGCCGACGTCACGGGTACTCCTTTTGATTTTTCGACCGTCAAGTCAGTTGGCAAGGATATTGGCTCCTTGCCGGATGGATATGACCTCAACTATGTTCTTGATCACCCGGACAATAAGCTGGCATTCGCCGGAAAGCTGTCTGAAGCAGTGACAGGCAGGTCCGTTTCGGTGTATACCAATGAACCAGGTATCCAATTGTATACAGGTTACTATATTCCAGCTTTGGGTGGTCATTTCGGCCGCTACAGCGGTCTTGCCCTTGAGACACAGCATTACCCGGATTCTCCCAATCATCCTGAATTTCCTTCAACAACGCTACGGCCGGGAGAGAGCTTCAAGTCAAAGACTACCTATCTATTCGAAACCAACAAAGGCTGACCCACCTGTAAAACAGATCCTTGCTGTAATTATCAAACGTCTGTGAATAAGGTGTTAGTTACTGAATAAACCAAAAGAATCACCATGGAAACATTGATCGAGCTCTTTGAAAA
>CAZVTL010000002.1:0-13390 GCA_964630075.1 uncultured Tangfeifania sp. | reverse complement strand
GGAAATTTCCAAACAACCCACAACTATGGGAGAAATTGACCGATAAATATGTACCCTCCACCTACAAGGAGATCCAGGAGTCGGTTTATCAATTTGGAGCCGGACTGATGTCCCTTGGATTAAAGAAGGGGGATCGTTCGGGTCTTCTTTCAGAAGGAAGGAATTACTGGCTGATCAGTGAGCTATCTGTACTTTATTGCGGGGCCATCAATGTGCCGCTCTCTGTTAAGCTGGAAGCTTCTGAACTCAAATTCAGGCTCGAACACTCCGGGGCAAAAATGATCATTGTTTCTGCAGGGCAGGCTCCCAAATTGGCAGAGATCATCGATCAGCTTCCCTCCCTTGAGATGGTTATCATCATGGATGGAACACCTGCTTCGGGATCAAAAGAGATCGCTTTTAAAGAAGTTGTTGAAAAAGGGAGGGCATTTCTTGCTGTTGAAGAGAACAAGAGAGCCTTTGAATCCGTCTGGCAAAATATTCAACCGGATGATGTGGCCAACATCTCCTATACTTCAGGTACTACAGCAGATCCGAAAGGAATCATGCTAACCCATTACAACTATACTGTAAACGTGATCCAGGCAAATGGGGTATTGGAAATTACCTCCGACTTCATTACGCTGGCCACCTTGCCGTGGGACCACTCCTTTGCGCACACGGCATGTCTCTATACCTTTATGATGAAAGGCGCATCAGTAGCCTCTATCCAGTCTGGAAAAACACCATTGGAGACCTTGCGGAACGTACCGCAGAATATCCAGGAGATCAAACCGCACATCATGATGAGTGTGCCTGCACTCTCCAAAAATTTCAGGAAGAACATCGAAAAGGGAATTCAAAGCAAAGGAGCATTTACGGAAAAGCTCTTCAACCATGCCTTGAAAGTTAGCTATGCCTACAATGGCGATGGATGGAACAAGGGAAGAGGCTGGAGGGCCCTGCTAAAACCCGAAGTAATGCTGTTTGATAAAATCATCTTCTCAAAAATTCGCGCCAACTTCGGCGGCAATCTTCAATTCTTCATCGGCGGCGGAGCGTTGCTGGATATTGAACTGCAGCGGTTCTTCAGTGCGATTGGAGTTCCTGTTTTCCAAGGATATGGACTAACGGAGGCATCTCCAATCATTTCTGCCAATTGTCCTGAACATGTCAAATTTGGTTCATCCGGGAAAGTCGTTAAATACCTTGAATGCAAGATTGTTGACAATGACAACCTTGAACTTCCGGCTGGTCAAAAAGGTGAGATCATCGTGAAAGGGGGGAATGTGATGAAGGGTTACTGGAACAACCCCAAGTCGACCAGTGAAACCATTGTGGATGGATGGTTGCATACCGGTGACATGGGTTACCTGGCCAAAGATGGTTACCTCTACGTCATGGGACGATTCAAGAGCCTGCTGATCGGCAATGATGGAGAAAAATACAGTCCGGAAGGCATCGAGGAGGCCATCGTAGACCAATCGCCAATCATTGAACAGGCCATGTTGTACAACAACCAGAATCCCTATACCGTAGGGGTTTTTGTTCCGAATATGGCAGAGATCAGCCGACAATTGGAGAAACTGGGAATCTCGTCCAAGAGTGAAGCCGGTCATGTAAAGGCATTGGAGTTGCTTAAAAATGAGGTGGATCAGTACAAAAAAGGTGGAAAATATGAGAATATGTTCCCGGAACGATGGCTCCCTGCCTGTATGTTGGTTCTCCCTGAGGCCTTTACCGAACAGAATCACATGATGAACAGTACCATGAAAATTGTTCGCGGAAAAATAACCGAAAGATTCAGCAAGGAGATTGATTTTCTCTATACACCTGAAGCAAAGAACATTGTCAACCCGATGAATATTGCATCCATGAAGAAGTGGTTCAATTCATGAAGCTGTACAGCATATAAAAAAACCGAAGGTATACACTTTCGGTTTTTTTTATACTTTTACCGCACAATCAGGGGTGCCTTAAACATACAGGCTGAGATCAAACCCATCGAACCTGTCCGGGTAATGCCGGAAAGGGAAGTTGAAATTCCGTTTCAAAAATCTCGCTGTCTGAATTTGTTCATTGCCTACCTGGTTTTGTAACCATTTAATTCGAACGCAATGAAACTCAGTTTTGGTCCGCTAAACAACATACCACGAATAAGAAAATCATCCATCAGACTTGTTGTCTTTACCCTCCTGCTACTTTCAGCGGGTAAAATATCGGCCCAATACAGTCTGAAAGGAAGTGTAACGAACAAGGAGGGAGAATTCCTAACTGGGGCAACGGTACATATAGCACATACCAACCAAATCACTGCCACTGATGCCAATGGAGTGTTTAAATTGTCGGATGTAAAAGTCAACAGTTGCCAACTGGTGGTCTCCTTCGTTGGTTACCAAACGAATCTGTCGAAACTTGAGCTCAAGCCAGGAATCAACCAAGTTGCAATTGTATTGGAAGAATCGGCTGTTATGACGGAAGATGTGGTGGTCTCTGCAACCAGGGCGGGAAACCGAACCCCAATGGCTTATACCAATCTTAATGTCAACAACCTGACGGAAAAGCAATATGGGCAGGATATGCCCTATCTTTTGAGCCTCACACCATCCCTGGTAGCTACTTCTGATGCTGGTACCGGCATAGGATACACGAGTTTCAGAATTCGGGGCAGCGATGCCAACAGGATCAACATGACGGTCAATGGGATTCCGCTCAACGATGCAGAGTCTCATACGGTCTTTTTCGTCAACATGCCAGATTTTTCTGCATCAACCGGAGATATACAGGTACAACGTGGGATAGGCAGCTCATCCAACGGGGCCGGAGCTTTTGGTGGCACAGTCAACATGCAGACAAACAACCTGAATCAAAAGAGTTACGCGAACTGGAGTACGGCGGCTGGTAGTTTTGGAACACTCAAGAATACTGTCATGGTTGGGTCCGGATTGTTGGAGGGGAAATATATCGTAGAGGCAAGAATGTCAAAGATTAATTCAGACGGGTTTGTAGACAGAGGGGCCAGCGACCTTCGCTCCTTTTATCTTACGGGAGGATATTTTACGAAGAATTCTTTGCTGAAAGCTGTTGTATTTTCCGGAAAGGAGAAGACCTACCAGGCATGGTACGGGGTGCCTTCTACCCTCCTTGAGAAGAACAGAACCTATAATCCGGCAGGAATTATCTATGGTAAGGATGGAGCTGTATCATACTACGACAACGAAACCGACAATTACCAGCAAGATCATTATCAGCTGCATTTGACACACCAGTTCAACAACCATTTAAGTGCCAACTTTTCCCTGCATTATACCTATGGAAGAGGCTACTATGAAGAATACAGACAGGGTCAAACCTTGACAGACTATGGGATGAAACCTGTTGCGGCGGGTGATACCATATTGTCAGAAAGTGATTTGGTACGCCGAAAATGGCTGGACAACGACTTTTACGGAGCCATTGGTTCGGTAAGTTACAAGGGCGCCAAAACGGAATTGATCATTGGTTCTGCCTGGAATACCTACTCCGGCGATAATTTTGGCAAGGTCATATGGGCACAGTATTATGGACAGTTGCCTATCAACCATGAGTGGTACAGGTCGCAAGGAGAAAAAGTGGACTTCAACATTTTTGCCAAAGTCAATTATCAAGTAACCTCCAGATTTTCCTGTTATGCGGATCTTCAGTACCGTCACATCGACTACAGCATTGTGGGAATCGACGACAATTCAAGGGATTTGACCCAACAGCACACTTTTGATTTTCTAAATCCTAAATTAGGTGCCTTTTTTACCATCAATTCGCTGCAAAATGTCTACATCTCCTATGGCCTTGCCCACCGGGAACCCAACCGCAGCAACTACACCGATGCAGATCCTGCCAAACCTGGCCCAACCCAGGAAAAATTGCATGATTTTGAAATAGGTTACAAGGGAGGAAATACCAGATACACCTTCGGAATTAATCTATACGGCATGTTCTACAAGGACCAGTTGATCATGACAGGTCAGATCAACGATGTAGGTGCAGCCATCATGACCAATGTTCCCCGGAGCCATCGTGCAGGATTCGAATATACCGGAAAACTAATTTTGACCGACCACCTCTCCTGGTCTCACCATGCTACCCTCAGCCGCAACAAAATCGTCGGATTTACTGCCTACATTGATGATTGGGACCATTGGGGCGAACAAATTACAGAGGCATTGGGAACCACAGATATTGCCTTTTCTCCCACGGTAATAGCAGGAAGCAATGTTTCATTGAAAGCATTCAAATCGCTCTATATCAACCTCCAGTCGACTTATGTGAGCCGTCAGTACCTTGACAATACCTCCAGTGTAGATCGCTCACTGAATGCCTATTTTGTCAACAATCTGAAGTTTGATTACACATTGCCACAAAAACTGGTGAAAAGATGTGCATTCTTTGCCTCCATCAACAACCTCCTCAACGAAAATTACGAATCAAACGGTTGGGTTTATTCTTACTATGCAGCGGGCAAAAAAGAGAAACTCGACGGCTTGTTCCCGCAAGCAGGAATAAGCTATCTTCTGGGAATGACAATCGAATTTTAGTTGGCTAAGCCTATTCGATGGAAAGATAGCCATTTTCGGTTATGACAAATTCCTTTCCCTCCTTGATGCAATAACCTTTTTTCTCATTTTTGTTGAGACAGTCACTTGCATTCTGAAGCTTATCTATTTTATATGATTTCAAAGCCCTCGAAATCATAGAAGTAGAAAGCTTTGAGATGCCATTGTTCCTTGAAAGGAAGACCGCAGTAGCCAAAAATTTTCGAACCTGGTTGGTGGTAACTTTCTTTTCGGTCAAATACTGCAGGAGTGGAGAATCTGTTTGGACTGTATCCGGACTGACTTTTGCTATCTTTTTCTTCGCCGTTTTAGCTTTGGCAGCAGATTTCTTCACTGCTACTGGTTTTCTTCCGCGTTTAGCTGGAGCAGCTACTTCCGGCTCTTTGGCGATCTTAATGCTTACAGCCTTGGCAGGTCTTGGCTCTTTGGCCGCCTTCTCCCTGTCGCCCTTTTCATTTACTGTCTTTTCTTTTTTTGCCTTTGGGGTTTTTGCAGCCTTTTTGGAGACTCCGGACGCCTTAGGGGTTACCTCCTTTACCTCTTCTGCCCTCACATCAATTACCTCTTCTACAATATGCTCGCCCTTCTTGTGCACAGAAAGAAGCGCAGGAATCCGGCTAAGTACATTGTTCAATTGTTTCTCAACCCATGCGTTGTCACCTTCACAGGAAAAATGCAAATTTTCGAATGAAAAATCAATTTTTGAATCTGCCATCTTGTTACCTCCTTGTCTGTAAGTTATAGTATCATAGTATAATATAGGACAAATATATTACAATATCGCTGAGATTATCTTCCTTGAAAAAAAAATATTCCAGGCCACCCCTACGCCAAAAAACCATATCCATACAGAGATAATATTTTGATATTATGACACATATATGTCAGTTGAAATTTGCACATTGCCAGACATTCTAGCTTTTTTCAATTTCCTTTAATATCTTTTCTATCTCTTCCTCCGTATTGTGCAGCTTGTCTCTGCACCATGCGACCAGTGCGGATAGCCTTTTCACTTTTTCAGACAACTGATCCACATCTGGTTCATCATTCTCGATCTGCTGAAGAATTTCTTCTATTTCACCAATGGCCTCTTTGTAAGATAGCCCTTTTTTAATTGTCATTTTTATCTCTTTGATTAATTTCAATTACTTCGCTAAGTATAGAACCTTCTGCCATATAGGTCTTTATAGTATCCCCACGCTTGAGAATTTCTGGATCCTGGATCCGTCTTCCCTTAAATGTTGTGATCGAAAAACCCTTCTTCAAAATATTTTCCGGATCTGACATTATTGCGGTTTGTCCTGCCATCTCCAGCCGATGCCTTTCGCCTGCCAATTGCCTGGCATACAAAATCCTGGATTTATCCAGATAATCCCTCAACCGTTGCCGTTTCACGACCATTCCCCGTGAAACCAAATCTGACATTGCCTTTGCGGCATGCAAAACCTTCTGGTTTCCAACGAAAAAAAAGTGGTCCGTAAGGTGTTCCAATCGCTGCCATTTCCTATCCAAATGGTGCCTCTTTCCACGAAGTGAGAGCTTAATCTCCTGCTGAAACTTCCAGGTCAACTGAATCAAGTCGCTTCGGTTGCTGGCCAGTTGGTTTCGCACCAATGATGACAGCTCTCTGGCAAGCTCCTCCAAATAGTCCTTCTTCTCCTCCAGCAGTGTTTCAACCAGTGCAAGTCCCTGTTGTTGCAACTGCTGGATACGCTCTTCAAAGTTGGCAACTCCTTCCAATATAAATTCAGCGACAGCTGTTGGTGTCTTCAAGCGGGTATGGGCCACAAGATCCACAATGGAGTCGTCCTTCTCGTGTCCGATACCTGTTAAAACCGGAAGGGGAAATTGGGTGATGTGGTAGGCTACCTTGTAGTTGTCAAAACAACTCAAATCAACCTGTGAACCTCCTCCCCGGATAATCACCACCAAATCAAAAAACTGTTCATACCGATAGATCCTGTCAAGGGCATTCACGATCGATTGTTCTGCCATATTGCCTTGCATCACTGCAGGGAAAAGGTAGGTATAAAAGTGAAGTCCCCTGGAATTGGCAGTCAATTGTTGCATAAAATCTTCGTACCCTGCAGCAGAGGGAGAAGATATTATGGCAATTTTTTGAGGGACCATTGGCAACTCCAGCTCCCTGTTCATGGTAAGTACCCCCTCGTCGGTCAAACGCTGAATGATCTCCCGGCGTTTTCGGGCCTGATCACCCAGGGTATAGGTTGGATCGATGTTTCGAACGTTCAATGAGAAACCATACAATTCATGAAATTCGACTGAGACCTGTAGCAAAACCTTGAGGCCATCGGTCAGTCGCTGACCGGTTGTTGTCTCGAAATATGGCCGCATGATCCGAAAGGTATAAGACCAGATGGTGGCACGAGCCTGCGCTACGATCCGGTCTTCCGAATCCCCCTTCTCGATCAGCGTAAGATAGCAATGGCCATTGGAATGGATCGTAATCTCCGAGATCTCCCCTATAACCCAAACCGGAGCAGTAAAATTGGCGGCAAGCACTTTTTTTACTGAACCATTGAGTTCCGAAAGGCTGAGTCGTTCATTCATCGCAGCTAATTGTGGTTAAAGTCTATACGGAGGAACCTATACCCAAAGTTACGCAATCTATCGGACAGTTCTCCCTCCTCTCGTACCTTTGTTGCATAAGCTGGCACTTTTTGGTTAATTTTGGGACTCGATGCCAAGTTCTATTACCATGAAGCTGAAGCCAAAAAAAGTACCATTGTCTTTGTCCGATCTTGTCCCTTTTCTGGCGGCACTCCTTGCATTTACCGGAGTTGAAGTGGGAAACAGACATCCGGAATGGATTGAAAAGTACTATTCGGGAGTTATTTATCCTGTATTAGCCACCCTCCTCTCGGGTGTCAGCAGCCTTTTCCCCTTCTCCCTGTGGGATACATTTTGGACGGTTTTCATCCTTTTCGCCCTTGTCATGTTGGGGAGAGTGATATCTGGTAAAACCAGAATTTTTACTTTCCTGCTTCGAACCATGCAATTGGCTGCTTCATTGTATGTTATTTTTTACCTCTCCTGGGGTTTCAACTATTTCAGGCAACCCATTGAGAAAAGGCTCAACTGGACCCGTCACATCGAGAAAAAAGATATGTTCCCTGCGGTACTGGATACCCTGATCTCCAATGCCAACAACAGTCGGGTTGAATTATCTGTTGCCGATTATCCTGCCATTGACAGTCTGGTAGAGGCCTCCTACCGGAAGAATGCAGGCTATTTTGGGTACCACTATCCCAATGGCAGCCGAAGGGCAAAGACCATGCTTTATACCTGGTTCTTTGCCAAATCGGGGGTCAGCGGCTATTTTGGTCCGTTTTTCAATGAAGTACATCTGAATGGTGAACTTTTGCCTACCGAATATCCCTTTGTTTTGGCTCATGAAAAGGCACACCAATTTGGCATTTCTGGCGAAGCTGAAGCCAATTTCATCGCTTGGTACATCTGTAATTCCAGCAGCGATAAACGGTTAAGGTATTCGGCCAGTATTCAGTTGCTGCAATATTTTTTTGGTGACCCCTACCACCAGGAGGCGGTCCGCGAATTCCTCAAAAAATTTGACAAGAAGGCCATGGCAGATATCATGAAACAGCGGAACCACTGGAGAGAGTTGCGCAATGCCACCCTCGACAAAGCCCAGACAACTGCAAACAATGCCTACCTGAAATCCAATAAAATCCATGAAGGGGTAATGAACTACAACAGCGTTGTAAGGCTGACCATTGAGTGGTACCTCAATGAATATCCGCAAACAGATTCAATGCCATCCAAATAATCGGCACCTCTCCTGAATTTTGCAATTTATGCCGTATCTAAATATTTGCGCACTTTCCTACGACAAATACCATTTTTCGCAATACTTTAGGCACTTTAGTTCACTTTAGGCACTTTAGGCACTTCTTCACGGTAACCCTGTCTCATTTGCCTTTGGTTCCGGAATTTTCCCCTTTAGCTGGTCGTATTGCTTAAACTCCTTGATTTGTTGAGCATCCATTGCTCCCTTGTCAAGGATCTCTCCTTTCAAATATTTGATTTGGTATTTCACTTGACCCTCTTTGTCAAAAATTTTCCAGGTTCCTTCGGAGAGATCCTCCTTGTACTCACCCTCCATCGATTTGGCACCATTTTCATCGTAAAAGAGGGCAGGTCCGTTCTTTTTGTCATCTACATAATAAATCTCCCTGCGCTTTATCCCAGTAAGGTCATATTCCACAGAATTACCATTGGCAAGATCCTCCCTCCAATTTTTCTCATATTTAATTGCACCATTCTGGTAATATCCGGTTGCCTTCCCCTCTCTTTGTCCATTGCGATAGTTCTCTGTCATTACCAACTGTTCGCCACTGTAAAAATTCCAGGTACTATCACGTAAAACTCCTTCAAAGACACCCTTTGCATACAGTTTTCCCTCTGCATCGTATAGGGAGGCAAAGACCCGTTCGGAGTTAAACCGGTGGTTCATCAAGGCTTTCACTTTACCGTTTTCATGGTATCTTTTCCAAGCTCCAACCGGCTTGTCCTTGTCAAATGATCCTTCATACCTGAGCGTTCCATTTGGATATCGGCTAATCCACCTGCCTGTCTTCATTCCTGCAGCATCCGTCCTGTTCAGTTTTTCCTGGGAAAGCGTGCAAAACGGGAGAACCAAAAAAGCTACAGCGAGTACAAAATTTTTCATGGCAAAGAGACTTTCAACAAAGGTATTTAAAACTTTAGCTAACGATCGAAAATAATTTAATTTTAGCATGCAAAAGCCACGGAAGAATTCCGGAGCTGCCAGGTGCCAAATAATTCCAATCTGCTTGTTTTGAAAATTGCCAAAGAACTCATTTTTGTCTTTTTTTTTATCACTACCGTGATCCCATTGAAAGCGAACACTCCCGCAATAACCGGAGAAAAAAGCTATTTCACTGATCCCGGTATTCATACTGTTCTCTTTTACAGGGAGGGATGGGAATTCTCACTACCCGTTTTGGAATTGGGTTCATTGCAGACACTGGTTTGCAAATTCGACCATTTGTCGTCTGTTGCTGTCAACTATCGCTATACGCTCGTCCATTGTGATGCCGACTGGAATCCCTCCAGATTGGTAAGCTCCGAATACCTGGAAGGATTTGCAGAGAATGGGGTCAATGACTATTCCTTTTCGATCAATACCACCATTCCGTTTGTCAATTACCGGATCGTACTGCCAAACGACCAGGTTCGGATTTTGCGCTCAGGAAATTATTTGTTGAAGATCTGGGAAGAGGGACATATGGAGAAGCCAGCTGTAGTCAGGCCCTTTTATGTAACCGAGAAGCTGGCTGAAATATCCGGTGAGGTACAAAAGGCCACATTTGAAGGTTACCGTGGAGTTAGCCAGCAGATCGCCTTTGCAGTTAATTACAACAAATTAACGATTGCCGACCCCCTGAATGAAATAAAAACTGTGGTCATTCAAAATGGACGCAAGGATAACCAGGTAACGAATCTAAAACCCACTTTCATACGGCAGAATCAACTGGTCTATGAGGAGAAAGTCAATCTGTTTGCAGGAGGAAATGAATTCAGAAATTTCAATGCCAAAAATCTTCAAGCCAACGGCATGGGGGTTAACTCCATCGCTTTTCTGGATCCTTACTTCCACATTTATCTTGAGAAAGACCAATCCAGGCGCAAGGAGCTCTACCGCAGGTGGGATGATCTGAACGGGAATTTTCTTGTTAAAAACGATCGGGCCCAGGATAGTGACCTTGAAGCTGATTACATGCTGGTTCATTTCACGCTCATCCCTCCCGATTTGGTTACCGACGACCAGATCTATGTTTTTGGGGCACTTTCCGACTGGCAGTGCCTGCCCTTTAACCAGATGACCTACAAGGCAGAAACAAAAATGTATGAGGCAACACTGCTTCTAAAACAAGGATTTTATGATTACCAATATGTCAGCTACAACAAAGAGAAGCAAACGGTCGATGTCAATCTTCTGGAAGGCAGTCACGTAGAGACCGAAAACTCCTACCATCTTTTTGTCTACTTCAGAGGATTTTCATCCCGTTACGACCGCCTTATAGGTTTCAGAACAATCAATTCGGTCGTCAGATAGCAACCCTGAATGACTCCTTACCTCAACAAAAAACCCGCCTGGTTAGAGCGGGTTTTTGATTCTTTATCAGATTTAATCGGTTTACTTAACCTCTTCAAAGTCTACATCAGTTACTTCACCATCTCCTTTGGATCCTTTTTGCTGTGAAGCCTGTGGCTCTCCTCCCTGGGGACCTGCCTGTGCATTGGATGCATTGTACATCTCCTGCGATGCAGCCTGAAATACTTCATTCAACTCATTGGTAGCTGCATCAATTGCGCTGAAATCCTTGTTCTTATGAGCCTCCTTAAGCTTGTTCAGGGCTGTTTCGATCGGAACTTTCTTGTCAGCCGGCAATTTGTCTCCAAACTCTTTCATCTGTTTTTCTGTCTGGAAAATCAGTGAATCTGCATGATTGAGTTTTTCTACCTGCTCTTTGGCTTGCTTATCGGTTTCAGCATTGGCAGCAGCCTCCTCTTTCATCCGCTTGATTTCGTCGTCGCTCAAGCCGGAAGAAGCTTCAATCCGGATCGATTGCTCCTTGTTGGTTGCCTTGTCTTTCGCGGTAACATGAAGGATACCATTGGCATCGATGTCAAAAGAGACCTCGATTTGTGGAATTCCGCGTTGTGCTGGTGGCAGACCGTCGAGGTGGAATTTACCGATGGTCTTGTTCCCTGCTGCCATGGGGCGCTCGCCCTGGAGCACATGAATTTCAACAGAAGGCTGGTTGTCCGAAGCTGTGGTAAAAGTCTCCGACTTTTTGGTCGGAATGGTAGTGTTGGCTTCGATCAGCCTGGTCATTACCCCGCCCATGGTTTCGATACCAAGTGAAAGCGGTGTAACGTCCAGCAACAGGACATCCTTGACTTCTCCGGTCAGGACACCACCCTGGATCGCAGCACCAACGGCTACAACTTCATCGGGATTCACCCCTTTGGATGGTGTTTTACCGAATAGTTTCTGTACCACGTTCTGAATGGCAGGTATACGTGTTGAACCACCTACCAGGATCACTTCGTCAATATCGCTGATGGAAAGACCTGCATTTTTCAATGCCTTGTTGCAAGGTTCGATGGTTGCATTAATCAATGAATCTGCAAGCTTCTCAAACTGAGCACGTGTCAGCTTTTTGACCAAATGTTTTGGAATGCCATTCACCGGCATAATATAGGGAAGATTGATCTCTGTCTCAGTTGAGCTGGAGAGCTCGACTTTGGCCTTTTCGGCAGCCTCTTTCAGGCGCTGAAGGGCCATTGGATCCTTGCGAAGGTCGATCCCTTCATCCGATTTGAACTGCTCTGCCAACCAATCGATGATTACCTGGTCAAAGTCGTCTCCTCCAAGATGGGTATCTCCATCGGTTGATTTAACTTCGAACACCCCTTCTCCCAATTCAAGGATGGAGATATCAAAAGTTCCGCCGCCAAGGTCAAATACCGCAATCTTCATATCCTTGTGCATCTTGTCCAAGCCATAGGCCAATGATGCAGCGGTAGGCTCGTTGATGATACGGCGCACCTTAAGTCCGGCAATCTCACCCGCCTCTTTGGTCGCCTGACGCTGAGAGTCGTTGAAATAGGCAGGAACAGTGATAACTGCTTCTGTAACTTCCTGCCCCAAATAATCTTCAGCTGTTTTCTTCATTTTCTGAAGTACCATGGCCGAGATCTCCTGGGGTGAATAAAAGCGGTCATCTATTTTGACACGGGGAGTATTGTTGTCCCCCTGGATCACTGCAAACGGAACCCTTCCAATCTCCTTGGCAACCTGGTTGTAGGTTTCGCCCATGAATCGCTTGATCGAGGAGATCGTTTTGGTTGGATTGGTAATGGCCTGTCTTTTGGCAGGGTCACCTACCTTGCGCTCTCCATTGTCGACAAATGCAACGATGGAGGGGGTTGTACGCTTACCTTCACTATTGGGGATTACAACCGGTTCGTTGCCCTCCATGACGGCAACACAGGAGTTGGTTGTCCCTAAGTCAATTCCAATAATTTTTCCCATTTTTTTGCTTTTTATTAATATATTTTTGAAATACTTTCATTTCCTATATCACTTTGTAATCAATCTTTATGCCAACAAATCTGTGACAGCGTTTTTTGTGTTTTTTTAGGAAAATTGAGCTCTCGTCCTGAACCAAATGTCACCATTCGTGACAAAACGACAGAATTATGGTCAATGAAAAGAACTTTTGGCACTGCCGTTCATACGATAAGCAGAAAACATCCATAATCCCAGGTCAATTTGATTTCACTACCAGAAAAGAAAATGGCTTAACTCGGATTGCATCTTATCGAAATATGGGATATCTTTGAAATGATTTACTACCAATTATCTTTAACTCTTCACTAAAATGCAAAACCAAACACAAACTGATCAAAACAAAGATCGTCTGGCTTCCCTGGATGCCCTTCGAGGGTTTGACATGCTTTGGATCATCGGCGGAGGCAGACTTGTTATAGCCCTTTCGAAAACCCTCGACTGGGGATGGCTCAACATGGTCGCTGAACAGATGGAACATGTGAAATGGGAGGGATTCCACTTTGAAGATCTGATTTTCCCGCTCTTCATGTTTATTTCCGGAGTTGCGATACCTTATGCCATCACATCCAAAATCGAGAATGGAGCCGACAGGTTAACCTTGCTTAAGAAGGCAGCCAAACGTGGGATTATCCTGATAATTCTGGGTATTATATACAATGAAGCATTACGAAGA
>CAZVTL010000001.1:3268-47736 GCA_964630075.1 uncultured Tangfeifania sp. | reverse complement strand
ACAATCATAAATTGCGGTTTTGCACTCAATATTCCTGATAAATTGAACGCGAGCATGAAAACAAAAAATAGTTTTAATCGTCTCATTTTTCAAGTATTTGGCAGTTTGGCAATTGAGTTTTAATGGCTGCAATATCGGTTGTTGAGATTTTTGTATTGCCAATTCCAAGTTTTTGCAAATTGCTCAATTTTGCTATCCAGGGTGACAAAGTTGTTATCGGATTAACATCAACGTATAGTTCTTTGAGATTGGCAAAACTTTCCATCTCAGGAGGAAGGGAGTTAATTCTGTTGTTATAAAGGCCTAATTTCTGCAAATTACTAAACTTGAAAACCTGGGGTGGTAGTTTATCCAAAAATATTCCGAAATCAGTAATGTACAAACTCTCAAGGGGATATCCTTTTGCATTATTCAGAATGGTTTGAAAATCAGTGGAAACAGCTTTCCCTCCTGAAATAATCACCAACATTTTTATTCCTTTAAAATTTGGCATCTGCTTGATAACCAAGTCTATACCCGGCATAGACATGTTGATTAGCAAAAACGTCATAGATTGAAGGAATTCTGAATTTTTGATGGTTTTATCATCCTCCTTTTGATAGTCTTCAACAATTTCTTCGCGAACAGGCTCGCCCAGGCGAATATCTGCACCTTCACCTCCGGCAACACTTTTCATGATCTGTCCGATCATCTTCATTTTATCGTCCACGGCTTCCTCTTTTACCCGATCAGCCTCTTCTTTCGACAGGTTGTTTGGTAGATCTGCTGGTGCTTTTCCGGCCAACATTAGCTTTTTTGATAGTTCACGAATCTGGTCATTTGCTTTTTTTGCTGCTTCAGGATCATCCCAATTGGTAGATTGCCTGATTGTTGCCATCTGCTTCCTGATATCCGAGGCATTTCCACCACTATTTTGAGCCTTTATCGCTGTAAAAGCAAAAACTAAAAGCATGATTAGAAATAATTGTTTCATATTTATTGATTGTCTGGCTTCTCCCCTGGATAGTATTTGAAAACATTTCCTAGAAAAGTAATGTAACGGTAAACGGAATCCAAGGCCATCAGGTCGGGTGCAACCTTTTCATTTTTTGCCCCTGTTTGTATAGCCGTCAATTCATCGGAAACTTCTTGCAACCGATATTTCAACGGGAGATTGGCCTTTACAATCACCAAACGGCGGTTCACTAATTCGACATATAACGGAGTCATTATTTGACAGTATCTTAACCTCAGGCTGTACATTTGCAAAGCAATTGCTTTCAATCTGGCTTCACTGATAGACGTCGAATTGGCCTCTGCCTCCAATGGTGCAAGTAGCTCGTTGAGCCTCTTACGCTCTATTGTGTCTTTTTGATTGATCTCGTCCAATCTGTTTTGGATTATTGCCTCCTCGGCTTGGAGCTGTGTGGCAAGTTGGCTTTGTTCAGCAACCAGATCAAATATCTTCTTGTTCTTTGTTTGATCCTTCTTGAATTTGTCAGGGTCAGCTTGTGCCTCAGCCATCATTTCGGCACTGTAACCTTCAGCCCACGCTTTCTGTCCCTCTTTACCCATTTTACCCACTTTTTTGGCTTCTTCAACCGACATGTTGTATTTTTGCCCCATCATCCTGTTGGCCAATGCCATCCCTTCGGCTTCCGATAGTTGGCCACCACCCTGTAGTTTTGCCATATCTGCCGCTGAAAGTCCTGTCTGACCAGCCAGGTTTTGCAACATCTTTGTTTTGTCATCCTCCAAATGACTACTTCTCTCTTCTTTCCTTTTTTTGATTTCCTCCTCAATTTGAGAAGATAGCTTATTTACTTTTTCAGCGAATGGACTGATGTTGGCGGATGACATGCCACAGATACCAGAAGGGGGCGAAGGCATAATCCCTAAAAAAGATTCAGGCGTTTTTTGTGAAAAAGCACACCAATTGAATAGAAATAAAATACTAAAAGTGATCATTAGTTTCATAATCAATGTATTAAGATATTTTTGTGTTTTTTAATTCAAACTTATCTATTCGCCAGTATTTGGTGAAACCAATATATCCTGGATGCCCGGCGGAACAAATTCACCGGTTCCTTCAATTGAGGCACCATCCTCGAGGGATAAACGGCCACTCACTTCTCCTTCAACCAAACCCCCCAAGCCGGCTTTTACACTGCTGGTGAGGGCAACATCCTGTACCGCACCTTTACCGATAGTTACTTCTACACCAACAGAAGCTTCACCCGTTAAATTTCCGTAGCCATATTCCGCTTTTGCACCCACAGCGCCCCAAACAATGGTTTGCTGTTTACCAAAATCGCGTTTTGCTGACCACAAAAATCCTTCTCCACCAGATATTTCTGCACGTTCGCAGTTTAATTTAAACGAAATGCCGCCCAAACCAAAGTTAAATCCCTGTTCACCTAGCGGGCAGGGGGCTTTCTCTATTTTAGGTAATTTCGGATCCTTGACAGTTGAGGCAGCCTGTGGAGGTTCAGGTTCAACACATTTTAGCTCATTGTACGATTTGACATCATCGGGCAATCCTGATGCTATCCCCAAAACATACTTCTGAGCCGATAAAACAACAAGTTCCCTGTAAACATTCTGCAATTCGTTTAAACTCGGCGCATAAATTTTTTCGACAATTGGATTGGTAAAGGCATAATAATCAAGACTGTTTGATTTCAATTCATCTGATACGATTTTCCATGCTTTACACGCATTGGCAAACGAGACATCCATCTCACTTTTGGATAACTTACAGATGCGGAATTCTAACTGATCCATTTCAGTGGTTATGGGTGCCATGGCTTTATTGTATTTAGCTTCTGCTTTTTTAATACAAAGATCATTCGTACCACATGCTTCCACCTCTTTATTCAGCAGTTCCTGCAATTGAATAGCTTCCAAGTTTAATTGAACACCTTTCTCCGTCATTTGCAACATAATAGGGGCATCTTGCTCCACCATGGCATGAATCTTTGCGAGAAGGTTTTTAGCCTCATCAACTTTTTTTGCCCAATTGCTGCTTTCCCCCCACAGAAGTTCATAAATATCTTGGAGCATAAACAATTCTTTCGAGAAATCGCGCGAGAATACGATAGAATTATCTGGGTTTTGGTTGGCTTTCGCGCTTTGTTGGCTGACTATCTTTCCTAACGAAAGATATAATTCCTGTAATGCACCAATCCGGGAATCTAATTTCTCTGAATAGTTGTTGAGTATTGCTCCGGCTTGTTCCATTTTACCTTTGCTGTCAAAAACGGGCAATTCGGGGATATCAAACTCTTTTGTCTCTCCTTTTTCAGTTGCAACCGATTGATTCTGATTGCCAGATTTGATGTTTGACTGAGCCGCCTTGGCCTGCTTGTAGGCAGCAATGCCAGCAGCGGAATATCTTCCGGCAAGGGCCTTGCGCAGAAGTTGCAAAGCCTTGGCATGGTTACCTTCACATTCGGCTATCAGGCCCAGTCCAAGCTGTGGGGATGGTAAATCTGGTGCCAATTGCAGTGCGCGTTCGAACATCAGTTTAGCATTGAATGGATCCCCCATTTCGCGGTAAGCCCAACCCAGGTTAATAGAGATCAGCGGTACATTGGGTTTTAATTTGTAGGCATAAAGCAGAACCTGAATTGCTGTGGTGAATTCGCCCATTCCCTTCAATGCAACACCCAGGTTGTTGGCTGTCAGAACATCAGCAGGGATCTTCACCGCACTCCAGGCCGTTGCATAAATGGTGGCAGAGCCTGCTCCGATCATGCTGTACATTGCTCCCAAATCGGCTCCGCCGGTAGGTTTTCCGGAACCAAGCTGCTTGTCTAACATTGCGATTTCAACTCCCATTTTTGGGCCGTAGGAAGCCATTAACGACTTGGCAAGTGAGACATAAGTTTCAGTTGTTAATGGAGTTATAGTTGGTTTTGCTGGCAAAACCTTGGGGCATAAGCCTGCTGTGCCTGATATGTTTGCTTTCTTAGCATCGGGAGCAGCAGGCTTCTTCGGTACATTCGGGTCTTTATCCATGGATTCCGCCCATTTCACCATGGCTTGCTCTTCGGCCTCAGTCAGTTCCTTGCCTGTTTGCATTTTTTCCATAAGCCGTTTGATATGATCAGGTTGGGCAAAAGAAAAAAGGTTAACAAATAAAAAAAGAAGGAGAAATAAGGAGAATTTCATGGTTCGCAGTCTTAAACAGAATAACCCTGGATTGTCAATTAATCTTCAAAGCCAAATACCTTGATGCCGTTCTAGTAATAAATTGCCAATTATTTAATCTCTATTAGTTCGGTGTATGACTGCAATTTGCCTTTTTCGTAGGTTTCTGTTTTAACAATTCCTACCCCTTTGGCATACCATTCTATGACGTTGGTTTGAACTTTAATACCCATTGCGGTGGCATTAACATCACCCGTAAACTTGTAACTCTTAAATGTACCGGCCTTAACTGATATATCTTCAACGGCTTCTACTTTACGGTTAGCGATCAGGGCGGACATTTTCATGGTGATGAAGCCCATTTTCATTGACATTTCAACACTTGCCTCGGGAAGTACGTCTCCGGGTTTAGGGTTGGAGGGGATCTCCATGTTGTTTCCCTTTATCTGAAGATCAGCTGGAATTTCACCATTCTGCTGGAACATGGATTTGTTGATGAAATTGCCCATGTCGAAAAAAAGTATGTCCCCTTTTTTATGGATGGTTATATCCTCCTTAAATATCGGTTTGTCTTTGGGATCTATGGATTCGCATAGGTAGGTAATATCCATATTTTCACCATTGATATTCACCTTCTTGATGGTATTTCTTATTTGGTTCGTCATCTTATCTTTCTTGTCGAACGATTTGTAAACAAGAACGATTCCCTCTTTGGCAGGGAAGAAAATTTCCTGAGACCGGGATACCATCCCGCTGAGAATGATGATTGTAATAACAAATAGTTTTTTCATAATTTGATAATTAGTTTTTTAGAGGTAGTATGGAACTCCATGTTGATGACAATATTATCATACCCTTGGGTGTTGGGAAACAACATGTTCGTTTCATTTTACTTTGGATTAGTTCATTGAATTGAATTCAGAAAGGGGCAAAAAATCTTTAAAAGATTCTCATGAAGTGTTTTTCGCACCTGATGAGAATCTTTTGAAATAAATGAGATTGAATATCTAACCGTACTAAAGTTTAATAAACTCCACCCTGCGGTTGAGTGCCTTATTTACCGGGGTGTCGTTTGGTGCAACAGGTTTGGTCTCGCCCATTCCATCGGTTTCCATCTGGCTTGCTTTTACACCGAAGGATTTAACAAGTTCTGCTTTAACGGATGCAGCACGGCGTTTTGACAGATCCATGTTTTTGGCGTCATCACCATCTGAGTCGGTATGTCCGAAAATTTTCACTTTTACGTCCGGAACTTCATTTAAAATAGAAGCAATCTCCTTCAAGGTCCCGTAAGATTCGGGTTTTACTACATCTTTATTGACATCGAAATAGATACCATAAGTAACCAATTTCCCTTCAGTAATCAGTTTATTGCGTGTATCAGGTAAACCTGCAGCCACCCTGAAATTGGCAATAAATGGTTTTGAATCATCAAGTTCAAACCGAAGCATATTGAATTTGTAGCCAGCTGGTATGATACGCGGAGCATCAACTACTTTTTTCTCATTTGCATAGATACGTAGCCGTTGTTTTTGGATCCAATAAGAATAATGAACTTTCTCTCCGGATTTTATGATATTGGAACCTTCACCGCTAATGGTATATGAGCCATTTTCGTAGCCTGAAAGTTGAATGTCTAAAGGTGAAAATACGGTCTTAACACCTGCTTTGCCAGGAACAGCGCCTCCTTCGCCTGGGTCTTTGATGTTTCCTGAAACGATGTAGAAGCCTGCTCCAAAGGAAACACCCTCGTCAAAGTTGAAGATCATATCAAATTCGACCGTGAAATTATCAGTTGTCAGTAAGTTGTGATCAGGATAATAAGCCCCGGAGGCGGCAAAGCTTAGCCAGTTACCCGGGTAATTGTTGAGTGTAACTACCTCCCCGGAACCATTTGAAAACCACAATGCAGGAAAATCACCTACTTTATCCTGGCTGAAATCGTCGTAAAAAATGACCTTCTCTCCAGGAATAAAATCGAATTTGGAATAAGCAGCCAGGGAAGTTTTTGATTCTGATTGAGGTTGCAATTCCTGAACTTCTTGTTTTTGTTCCTTTGGCAATTCTTCTGCGGCAGGTTTTTTCTTCTTCTTGAACATATCCTTTACCCCTTTTTCAACTGCATTTAGCCCTGCATCAATGCCTTCGTCAACTTTGCTGTTGGCCCTGTTGGTGGTCTGTTCGACAACTTTTTCCTTTACTTTGATTTGGGCGCTTAGATTGGTTAGTGCCATGCAGAAGATGGCGGCAAAAATAAATTTAATTGTTTTCATCAGTATATAATTTGGGTTTATAAAGTTTAGTTCTAATCCAAGAATGGTTCCTTGGGTTTCGGAGGCTTTTAGATTGGAGATTGATTGTACCAATAGAAATAATTGTAAATATGTTTTGGTTTTTTGGTGGCTTCCTGATAGTTCTCTTTTGAAAAATTATTTCTACTTCGCATACTTTGAATATTTTACCGTAAATTTAAAGAGTCAGACCTAGCCATACATCCCCTAAAAAGGTGATTTGTGATGATTCCAAAAATAAATCCCCTTTTTAGGCGATGTAGGTATTTGTTTCAGCTTTTATTTTTGCTAATACTTAAAAGTTCTACCATGAGAATTCGGGTTATTGCGGGCTCTTTTATTCTTCTTTTCTCTTCGCTGTCTCTTTTTGGAGTAAATTCCGGGCATTCAGGTGGACTTTCGGATTTGCTTGTCAAGAATTTGCTCAATTCTGATTTTAATCAGATTTTGGTTAAGCCACAAGATTCAGTAAAATTCAACCAATATTTGAAGGCTTTTAGCGCCTTTGAAAAGACTAAAAATGATTCGGCATTGAATTTTATTAATTTGGCAATAGAGAGCGCCGCAGAAGCAGGATTGATGTCACAGGTCTCCATTGCCTTACAGAAAAAGGGTAATTTTTATATGTCGGGAGAGGATTTCACTAGTGCAACAGCTTGTTTTCTGGATGCCATCAGAATTGAAGAGAAATTAATGAATGAATCCCGGATAGCACATCTTTGTGAAGCAATTGGGCATGTTTATTATCTTCAGGAGATCTTCGGAAAGATATTGGAATACAATGAAAAGGCACTCTCCATCTATCAAAAACTGAACGACACGCTAGGGATTTCCACAGCACTTAGTCACATTGCATCAGCGCATCTCTCACGAGAGTTTTGTGAAAGGCGTTCTCAGGAACAAATCATTGTGGACAAGGAGACAGGAATTAAGTATTTGAAGCAAGTTATGCTCCTATGTTTAAAGACCGGCAACAAGGAGGGTGTTGCCAATACCAATCTCAATATTGGAGCTGCTTATAATCGGATGGGAAAACCTGAAATTGCTCTGGGTTACGCAGTGAAAGCACAGGATTATTATCTCGAACAAAAGGATAGTTCATCAATTTCTTCCAACTCATTTTATCTGGGTAATATCTACAATCGGCTGCAAAAGTATGAGCTGGCTCTGAAGTGTTTTAAATCGGCTGAATATATAAGTGAAAGGACCAATGAAAAGGAGGGGATCCAATTTTTGTATGAAGCCCTGGCCCAAACACATGCAAACCTGAAGGACTACAAAGATGCATTGAAATACTATACCCAATACATGACCATTCGCGATTCGGTTTACAACAATGAAAAGTCAAGGCAAATCTTTGAGCTGGAAACGCGTTACCAAACCGAAAAAAAACAAGTGGAAATTGAGCGGTTAACGATGGTCAAAAAGCAAAGAGCCTGGGTGATCTTCACCCTTTTGGCCACTTTGTTGCTGTTTTCCTTGTTTGGTTGGATGGCATTCAAGAACATCCGTAACAAGAAAACAATTGCGGATCAGAAATTGGAGTTGAAGGAGCAACAGCTGATTGAACTAGAAAAGGAGAGACAGTTGACTGCAGCCAAGTCTGTTCTGCGGGGAGAGGAGGCCGAACGATCGCGATTGGCCGGTGATTTGCACGATGGTTTGGGAGGATTGCTTACCGGAGTTAAACTAAAATTATTTTCTATGAAGGAGAATTCGATCATCACCAGCGAGAATCTGGCACATTTTAACCATGCCCTTGATTTATTGGATAGCTCTATCACAGAAATGCGCAGGGTTGCACACAATCTGATGCCTGAAACGCTGGTGCATTACGGTTTGGGTGTTGCCCTTGCTGATTTTATCAAGCAGGTTGAGCCGGATGGATTACCGGTCATCAGGATGGACACCTTTGGCGAAGTTTTGCGTTACAGCAAGGAATTGGAAATTACCCTTTACAGAATCTCGCAGGAATTGGTTAACAATGCGATTAAGCATGCCAATGCCAAGCAGATAGCGGTTCAATTGTTTGCGGAAAAAGACCGGGTGTGCATTCAGATTAATGATGATGGGATTGGATTTGACCCTGTAAAAACTGATACTACCAGTACAGGGAAAGGATTGAGAAATATCCGTGACAGGGTTCTGGCCTTCAATGGTCGATTTGAAATTTTTAGCAATCCGGGTAAGGGGACAGAGACCACAATAGAATTTTTTATACCTTAGGGCGGAAACAGAAGACAAAATGACCGCCTATGCCTCAACTTATCCTGATTGTTGAAGACCACCCGATTGTTAGTGAGAGTCTGGAAAGGATAATTACCGAATCCGACCTGAATGTTCAGTGTTTGCTTGCTTCGAATGCGGCAAAAGGATTGGCCCATCTGAATGGCAGCAGATTTGATTTAATTCTTTTGGATCTCAATTTGCCCGATATGAATGGAATTGAGTTTTGCAAGATTGCAAAATCCCGCTTCCCGGGTCAAAAGATCCTTGCCATCACTACCATCGCGCAGCGCCATGTTGTTGAAAAAATGCTGGAGCAGGGGGCCGATGGGTTTATTTTGAAAACTTCTGATGTTGATGATATTGTGGGGGGTATCCGACATGTGCTGAGCGGGAAGTCGATCTATTTGGGCAAAGGAGTCAAGGATTTGATGAAAGGAAATCCAAACTCTGGCAATGACCTACCGATGATCACGCGGCGTGAGAGCGAAATTCTGAAGTTGATAGCAGATGGGCTGACCAATCAGGAGATAGCCAATAATCTATTTATCAGCACCTTTACGGTGGATAGCCACCGCAAGAATCTGCTGCTTAAATTCAATGCCAAAAATACGGCAACGTTGGTGAAGATCGTAGTTTCAAAAGGGATCATTGATGTAACCTAAACCGTCAAAGGTCACTTAATCCCGGCTAGAATCCCAGGTATTTCAACCATTGAATCAACTTAGGGCCGATTCATTTGAATACTTGTCGGGATTTCTTTTCTAATTTATTTAGCTTGATGACATTCAGCTCCATCGGTGTAAATGAATAGATTGATGGCTGTTTTTAGGATTTTCTTGGAAGAAACCCACCATTGGAGGGTAGGGAAATGTCATTTGAGACTAGGGAAGTAGCGAATTTCAATGGATCTCCAAAGAACAAAAATTTAAGGCTGATAACTCGAATCACCTCAGAAAATATCTTCCCTCCCTTACTGAAAAGATATCTAATCTGATCATCTCGTTACCAGCCTCAACACAAAAACTCTTTGAAAGTTTTTAATTACTGCTTGATACCTGACTCAAAAATATTGCAAATAGTTTTTATTGGGTAACTTGGTTTTTTATCGTATCGTTTTGTGACATGATCGCAAGGGTAAAATCGTTTAAATATCAAATAATCAATGTAGTAGATTTTGTTTTTATCATTGGGTGATAATCTTGCATATCATGCTCCGTTTAAAATGATTCGATGCAAATGTGCATGTTTATCATCTTAAAACAATGATTATTTTCGCATTCAAATAACCTTCATAATATTTGGTAGACCAATACTTGCTTATGTCAAAATTACTCTCTCCGCTCTGCCTTAAAAGTGTCACCTTGAAAAACAGGATGGCCATTTCACCCATGTGCCAATACAGCGCAGTGAATGGATTCGCCAATGACTGGCATTTGGTGCATATGGGCAGCCGCGCTGTCGGTGGTGCAGGATTGATCATTCAGGAGGCTACTGCAGTCTCTCCCGAAGGACGGATTACCCCAGGTGATTTGGGATTGTACGAACCCGGGCATATTGTGAAATTGAAACAGATCACCTCATTCATTCGGGAACAAGGTTCGGTTCCAGGGATTCAACTGGCCCATGCCGGAAGGAAAGCATCTTGCTCTGAACCCTGGAAAGGGGGTAGGCAAATCCACCCTGGAAAGGGAGGATGGTCGACAGTAGCCCCATCGGCTCATCCTTTTTATGCAACAGATGAAGTGTCGGCTGTATTGGATATTGTTGGAATACAAAAAGTTGTAGCAGATTTTACCACATCAGCCATACGGGCTTTGGAATCAGGCTACCAGTTGCTGGATATACATGCTGCACATGGATACCTCGTACACCAATTCCTCTCTCCGCTTAGTAACCACAGGAGGGATGGTTATGGCGGTAGTTTTGATAACAGGATTCGACTCTTGCTTGAGATTCTGGATGGGGTTCAAGGTGTATGGCCACAGGATCTTCCCCTGTTTGTCCGGATCTCTGCTACTGACTGGGCATCGGATGGCTGGAATCCGGATGAGGCGGTCAAACTTTCAGCTATTTTAATGCAGCGGGGTGTTGACCTCATCGATTGTTCTTCCGGAGGATTGCTCCCGGATGTTAAAATACCAGTGGGGCCGGGCTTCCAGGTGAAGTTTGCCGAAAGGATCCGAAAAGAGACCGGGATTCTTACCAGTGCTGTGGGTCTGATTACAGATCCCTTGCAGGCTGAAGAGATTCTGGAGCGTGGGGCCGCAGACCTTATCATGTTCGGACGTGAATCGCTTAGGGAGCCTTACTTTCCTTTAAAAGCTGCAGCTGAATTGAAGGATGAAATTGTTTGGCCTCCCCAATATATCAGGGCCAAGCCATGAACAACCATTGATCCGTATCAAATTTCCATATTCACCACACACTAGTACTACATCATATGAAAAGAATTCTTTTGCTGAGCCTATTTATTGCAATGGCAACTGTTTCAATGGCCCAACCCTTCGGGATGGGAGGAGTAACCTGGATGCCCGATGGCAACAGCTATGCTTCGTTGGAAAAATACACCATTGCTGTGACAGAACTGCCTTCCATGTCCAAAAAAGTTTTGTTTGATTTGGACAAGCTGATACCAAGGGATGAAAAGCAACCCCGAACCATCTCTTCCTTCTTGTTTTCAAAGGATAACAGGAGCGTTTTACTGAAAATAAATACGAAAACAAAATACCACAAGACTACGGGTGAGGTATGGGTTTACAATTCAGAAAAGGGAGAGATTGTCCAATTGGGTAAAAGTCTGCAACCTGAATGTCTCATGTATCCGAAATTCTCTCCGGACGCTAAAAGCGTAGCCTATGTCTATCAGGACCGTTCCAATCAAAGGGTGGTGTACAATCTGTATGTTGAAGAGGTGAAGAGTGGTAAGGTCAAACAGTTGACATTCAGTACCGAAGACCGTATCCTCAACGGCACATTTGATTGGGTTTATGCCGAAGAGTTGTTTTGCACCGATGGTTTCAGGTGGAGTCCGGATGGAACCCGGATTGCCTTTTGGAACGTCGATGCATCAAAAGTCCGAAATTACCTGATGCTGAATACCACCGATTCGACCTATTCCTTTACGGTACCCGTTGAGTATCCCAAGGCGGGAGAAGATCCTTCTCCAGTCAAGGTTGGTGTGGTAACTGTTGCTACTGGTCAAACAAAATGGATGGATGTAGAAGGAGACCCCCGGCAGCATTACCTCACCAAGATGGAATGGTCTTCGAACAGCGAATTGATTCTCCAACAGCTCAACCGCAAGCAGAATGTCTCAAAAATCTGGCTGGCGAATAGCAACGATGGCAAATGCAGGGTGTTGTGGAGCGATACAGACAAGGCTTGGGTTGATCTTGAGGCGACTTGGAATACCAACACCAACGTTGGCTGGAATTGGATAGAAGGAGGAAAGGCATTTGTCTGGGCCAGTGAAAAGGATGGATGGCGACACCTCTACCGCATCGGGATGGATGGGAAGGAAAATATCATCACGAAAGGAAATTTCGATGTTATCAAACTTTACCTGATCGATGAGCCCAACAACCTGGTCTATTTTGCCGCAACTCCCGAAAATGCAACCCAGCGTTATCTTTTTGCAACAAAACTGGATGGAAGCACCATTCCCTGGCGGATTACCCCGGCAAAATTTACGGGGACCAACGATTACCTGGTTTCTCCCAACGGGAAATGGAGCAGGCACTCCTTCTCTGGTTATCAATATCAGCCAGGTTCTGAATGGGTGGCATTGCCAGACCACAAACCTATTGATCCTGCAAAAAGCCTGGAGAATAATTTAAAGGAGGATCCTTTTGGCAAGCAAATCTCCTTTTTTAAGGTTACCACCGAAGATGGAGTGACGCTGGATGGATGGATGGCCAAGCCCAAGGATTTTGATCCTGCGAAGAAATATCCCGTATTCTTTTATGTTTATGGGGAACCATGGGGATGTACGGTTTTCGACAACTCAAGACTGGGAAGGTCGGGACAGTTTGGCGGCAATGTCGCCGACATGGGATATCTCTATGTGTCGGTAGATTGCCGTGGCAGTATGGCTCCCCGCGGCCGCGACTGGCGGAAATCGATCTACCGTCAGGTAGGCCGTTTGAATATACGCGATATGGCCATGGGTGCCAAGGAGGTGCTTAAATGGAGTTTTTGCGATACCAGCAGGGTGGCAGTGCACGGCTGGAGTGGAGGTGGATCCTCCACCTTGAACCTCATGTTCCAGTACCCTGAAATCTTCAAGACAGGAATTGCCGTTGCCGCCGTAGCCAACCAGCTGGCTTACGACAATGCTTACCAGGAACGATACATGGGAATACCAGCCGAGACGAGGGAGGATTTTATCGCCGGATCCCCCTATACCCATGCCAAGAACCTGAAGGGAAACCTGTTGGTTATTCATGGTACCGGGGATGACAATGTCCATTTTGCCAATGCAGAGAAACTATTCAATGAACTGATTCGCTTCAACAAGCCATTTCAGATGATGGCCTATCCCATGCGGTCGCACGGAATTTATGAGGGGGAAGGGACTTCACAACATCTTTCCACCATCAGCAAGAAATTCCTGTTGGAGAACTGTCCACCCGGAGGAAGATGATGGATTGACTTTCCTGGTAAGGAGGTAGTTTAATCTTTGAGTTGCCGGAGTCCTTCCCTGCCCAATTCAATCAAACGCATGCAATTTTGCCTGTTCCGCTTTGTCAGGTCATCATTCCATATTTGCAGGTCTGGCATGGAAACGGCAAAATAGTCGAGTTTGAATGGATCGTTCAGGTGTTGCGCACCAAAATTTACCAGGGTTTCGAATCGTTGCCTTGCTTTCTCCGGCTGATTGAGTTCGATGAAGGCGAGCCCCTGGTAGAAAATGGTATCGGGTTGCTGGTCGTTGTAAAAGATGGCAGGGAGGGGTTCAAGGATCCCATTGGAAGCTTTTGACCAGCATTCCTGTGCCAGGATTGTATTTCCCAAACCCATGTAAGCACAACCCAGCCAATAGAACAGGGCATTCTCCTGTGCTCCAAAGAGTTTTCCTTCCCCGAGATTGTCAGGATAAATGAAGGCTGCTTGCAGTCTGGATACGGCCTCCTCATACCTCTTTGCTGCGATGGCCTGTTTGCCCAACTCTGTCAGGCTGTATACATATTGGGAAGTGACTTTTCCTTCGCCTCCCTCCCAGGGATGGAATTTGCGGGAAGAGATGAGTTCAAGGGCCTTCTCGTAGTTACCGAGGGTGTTCAATAGGGTGATCTGCTCCAAATAAAGATCATCCCTGAAATCAACCAGATGCGGATATTGGCTTAACCTATCAAATCGAGTTTCGGGAGGGAAATTTAACCGTTTGTGCAATTGATCAAGTTCCATCAGGATCCTCGCGTCCGAAGGATCCAGGCGGAAGGCTTGTTCAAGTTCAGCCAGTGCCTTTACCGGGTCATTCTGTTTGTTGAAACTGGCAAGGGCCAGGTTTCTGTGAACGGTTGGAAAATTGTTGTCAAGCCTGGCTGATAATTCAAAGTTTTCGATGGCTTCTGCATATTGACGGTGGTGGTACCAGAGATTGCCCAGGTAATAGGGAGCCTTGGCATCGGCAGGATTTTTCTTTTTGGCCCATTCCAGCACGACTACAGCCTCGGGTTGGTGGGGAAAGCAATAATCAGGCGAAGCTATAGCAGCGGCTTGCAGCGCGGCAGAAGCATCTCCGGGGTTGCCTTTCTGCTCGCTGAACCAAGCTTTGAAATACCAGGCCATTGGATAAACCGGATGGCCCTCTTGCTCCCGGATTCCCAAATCAATCAGTTCGATGGCTTCATCAAAAAGACCGGCTGCTGCAAAATCGAGTGCAAATTCGATGTAAGTATGGATGTTTCCACTCATTCTTGATGTTAAAACGGACAGGTATTTTGCACTGTTGGACAGGAGTAGGTGTTCTTCAAACAGGAGACCAAAATTAAACGGATCCAGTTTTAATGATGCTTCAGTCAGTGCCATTGCATCGGCCTTTCTGCCAAGTTTTCTCAGGATGCTTACTTTCAGTTGTCTGGCCTTGTGGTTGTGCCAGTTACGGATGAGGGAGCGGTCGATGAGTTCCAATCCCTCCTCCCAGCAGCCTCTTTTCGCGGCGATCCTGGCCAGCTGAAAATAGCTGTTTTCCATCCAGGCTGCATTCCATGTTGATTTGTAGAAGGAGTTATAGGCTGCTTCCTCCTTTCCCAAGAAAAGTTGGGAGAGTCCCAGGTTGTAGAAGGCTTCTCCATCGATGGGATTGGGATTGCGTTGGGTAATTGCCCTAACCGCCGTACGGAAGTATTCCTCTGCCAGTTTGAATTGACCCCGTCGCAACTGCCAAAGGCCGAGTGCATTGTTGCATCGGGTGTCTTTTGGATCCCTTTTAAGGGCCTCGCGGTAATAGTCGCATGGATTGTAGGTGGCATGCCTGTACTGCTCAAGGTGCAATGCGGTGAGGTATAGCTGATCGTTGCTCTCAATTTCTGAAGGGAGCCTGGCCGGTTTGGCCGCTTCAGGGAGTGGTTTTTGCTGGTCAGGTTCAGGTTGCCACTCCACAAGGAGCCTGTTTCCGGAGGTCAGGATTTCAATTTTGATCAGTTTTGGGTCGACAGATTCCAAATTTGGAACCGTTTTTTGATAGGAAGTAGCTGGATGGAAATCGAACAACTCTTCGAGAAGAAGCGTGTCTGCTGTTTTCAGAAGTATTCTAGCCGACTGATATGTGGAAGTGGTATAGGCCTTTATGATTATTTCCCCCATCGTGAATTCCAAATTGACCATGGCTTCCCTGGTGGCATTTTTTACCACACCGATATCCCGGTAGGGCATAAAGTATTGCGAGAAGGATTTTTCTTCTCCCGGCATCAGCCAGGAAAAATCGGGCTGGTTGTCGGTATATACGCCGCACATCAGTTCGATGTAGGGTCCATCTTCATCGGTGAGGTTGCGGTCCCAGGCCTGGCCGAAATCGCTGTGACCCCAGGTCCATTGCTTTTTTCCCGGGGAAACATGGTGGTTGGCAATGTGGAGCAATCCACCTCGTGTATCGTGTTCGTAACCTCCGACAAAATTGTATTTTGAGTTGATCGCCATGTAGGAGGTGGGAACCGGAATATTTTTATACCTTGAAATATCTGTTCCTGGTGAATAATCGACCTTGTAGTAGCTCCCCTTTGCTACAGGAAATTCCGACACATCTCTTTTGCCATGGTCGAAAACCGCATGTACATCGGGTGGAAAGACGGACTGGAAATGGTCGTTGACTTTTACAGCGGGATTGGCCCACCAAAGGAAGGTCTGCGGAAAGTTGGTGCGGTTGTATAGTTTTACTTTTATTTCGAGATATGCCTTGTCCGGATAGAGGGTAAAACCAGCCATTCCGCGGGTGCGGAACATTCTTTCCAATTCGCTGCACCATACCGTGACACTTCCATCCTGGTTCTCTTCAATAAAGTGGTCGACTGGTTCGAAGGTGGATGGGCGGTGGTGTTGAGGCCAGTTGAACTCAATGCCCCCCGATATCCAGGGACCTGTTAATCCTACAAGGGCAGGTTTGATTACCTGGTTGTAATAGACAAAATGGCGCTGTTTGGTTTTGTCCCAGGCCATCTGGATCCTGCCTCCCAACTCAGGGAGGATCATTATTTTCAGGTATTGGTTTTCCAGGAAGATGGCACTCCATTCACGGTCTTCCTTTTTGTCCAAAATTTTTTCGATGACAGGGTGAGGGTAGACTACACCGCTGCTGCCCTGGTAGACACGGTTTTCCAGGAACATCGGATTCTTTTCAGCTTTTCCAATGCCATAGGTTGGGATGACCACTTTTTCGTACCAGGCTGAAGCTAAAGCTTCCCCTTTCCATTCTGAACAGGTGGAGAATGGATCCTTGTCAATTGTGTCCATGATTTTATTAAACTGAGTTATTTCAGGTTGGTGATTTTCAGCATCACCACTCCCTGGACAGGAACCAGTGCACTGTATTTTTCATTGAATTTTCCCAGCTCTTTTTGGCGCCAAAGGTCACGGACGGTTTGTTTGCCGCTAAGCTGCAAGGCATTCCAATCTGCCGTAATCTCTGTTGCCGTCTTGCCATGGTTAAACAGTCCTACTGCTTTGGAGCCATCGGCCAGCTCCTTGATCATCAGGAAGCAATCGTTGGGCAGCATCACAACTTTTCCACATTTCCCCAGCGGATCCTGATCAATTTCAATTACTTCTGGATTGCAAAGTATGTTGAGTGTGAAATCATCCAGTTTTGACATATCCCCACTGAAAATAAGTGGCGCCGCCATCAGGCACCAGAGCGACATGTAGGAATACTGTTCATCAGCCGTAAGTTTGCAAGGTTGAGGAAGGGTAAATGTGGAACCTATTTGGGAGCCGAACATCCCGATCTGAAGGTAGTCGGGATCATTCCAGGAACCAGGTTTGGAATAGGCCCCATGTTCTGCATTCTTTAGTGCTACGGCAAAGAATCGGTCGAGTTCGAAGCCAAGATCGCCGGCGGTGCGCCAGCAATGACCTCCGACCTTTGTTCCCCATTCCCATACGTTGCCCATCCCATATTGGCATAGGTTGTAAATGATATCCCGTGGTTGTTTCTTCAATGCATCGCCCATCAGCAAGTAAGGCTTCTGCATGGCCTCCAGCGACGGTTCTTTCCCTGCAATCCTTGAATAGGAGCACCAGTCGTATTTCAGAAAGTCAAAGCCCCATGCGGCAAAGCGGGCAGCATCCTGTTCTTCGTGGCCATAGGATCCGGCCAGACCGCAGCAGGTATTTGGGCCCGGTGAGGTATAGATGCCAGTTTTAAGGCCTTTGGCATGGATGTAATCTGTCATTCCCTTCATGTCAGGAAAGTGGATGTTGGGGAGAATCTCTCCGGCACTGTCACGCAAAGGACCTACACGAGTGGTATCCTGCATGTATTTGAGGGTCTTTTCTGCATTCATCCAGCAGTCGTCGATGTTGACGTACTGGTAGCCAACATCTGCCATTCCGCTAGAGATCATGGCGTCTGCTGCCTGGCGCATGGTTTTGTCGTCGATCCTGTTGTAGTGGACATACCAGGAGTTCCAGCCCATTGGAGGGGTCAATGAAAGCTCTTCACCTGCAACGATCTTAAAGCTCCTTTTGCTTTTGCCTTTGGCGTTGGTTGCATGAAAAACTACCTGGTATTCCCCTTTTGCGGGGGCTGTTCCGGTTACAATTCCTGTTTCCGCATCCAGCTTTAGGCCACTTGGCAACCCTTTTGCCGAAAAACGGATGGGGCGTTCTCCCTGGCAAGGAATCCTGTAGAGGAGAGGATTGCCAGGTCTGCACCCGTATACAAGGGGGCCGTTGATACGGGGGGACTTCAGTGGGGCTGGCGTGCAGATTTCCTTATCGTTCGAGGAAGAGGGAGCATATCGTTCAATGCTGTTGCCAACAACTCGGAGGCCAATTGTCCATGCGATGGAAAGCACAAAGGTTAAAAACAATTTTCTGGTCTTATTCATGGGTTTTAGCGTTGATCAATTAATTGTTAAGTCTCTGAAGGAGGGAGGAATCTACTGGAACAGCAGGATTAAACTGATTGCCAGACATGTATCTCTTCAGGCTGTAGAGAAGTTGCCGGGCTTCGGGACGATTTTCAAGGTCTGTGACAAGGTCGATTCCGGAAATCAGTATGCGGCCTTTGCCTGCCTTTGCTTCAAGAATGAGTGCAAGCGGACGGTTGGTAAACCAGTCGTCGATTACCCGAACTATTGGCTGTAGCCCTTCCGGGAAGGCTGTCAGATTGACCGATCCGGAATGGCTCATGGCATCCCACCATTGCCAGTTGCTGTGGTATTCGGTTGGAAATTCTGCCAGGGCAGGGTGTTTCGGATTGCAAAGAATGCCAAGCGTATGGGGTGGTTGTCCTTTCGTCCAGGCAGTATTCCAGAAGATGCTGGAGAATCCGATGGCCACATTTCCGCCAAATTCGGGCTTTAAGGTTCCATTTTTCAGGGTCAGCAAGACGGTGCCACCCTCCTCCAAATGCTTTTGAGTTAACTGATCCAGTGAAGTTACGACCTTGATTTTTTCTTCGTTTGCCAGAGCCACTTTCGTAGCAGGATAAACCCAGAAATCCCAGCTGTTGTAGAATTTACCAATTTTCACCTCCAATTTTAATTTCTCTGGCTTGTTCCGGAGGGCCAGGGGTAAGGTGATTGTCCCAAGTTGGAAACCATTGCCCAGCGGAATGTCACAGGTTTTCAATTGACCTGATTTCACTGTTTTTCCCAGTTGATCTGTAATATTCCATTCCGGAGTGCATCTTGTCAATGGCAAATCACCAAAGTGAGCAACTTCGACAGCGGCTTCAAAAATGTCATTGCTTGTAAAGATGAATTTTTTCATCCTGGCCAGCGGTACCGTAGCATTGCAGAACTGGCTGTATTCTTTGGGTGTGATGTAACCTTTCTCTTCCCAGAAGGGATCGAGTACCCCAACGAGTGCTGTGCCCTGACCTGGAAAATCATGCAAATCCAGTAGTTGAAAACCTGCAAATCCTTTTGTACGCAGTGCCGCTTCTATGTCTGCCTTGTAACAGAGCGCCTGCAGTTTTCCCGAGGCCAGCAGGAAACTGTCTGCCAGTTGTCCCATTCCATTGTGTTGAAGGGTTTCCTGAAAAATCTCAAAGTTTTTGGCCCGGACCACTCCATTGTATTTGGGAATTTCTTTAAAATTTGGATAGACGCACCATTGACCGATTTCGTGGCTTACTACCGGCTGTGTGAGTTTGGCGATTTTGGCCGACCAATCGTAGGCATTGGTTGGTGCAGCGCCGTTGATGATGCTTTTCAGCCCTTCTCCCCATCCCTGGATCCTGGGAGATGGATTGCTGAGGAAATCGTTTTCAGGCAGATCGGGCCATCCGGCTCCGGAGGTGTAGATTCGCCGGCTGTCTTTCTCTTTCCAGTAGCTGACGAATTGGCTCAAAAATGGTTTGAAATTGCGACCACCAGGTTCATTCCCGTATGCCATCATGCAGAAGGAGGGGTGGTTTCCGTATTCTTCCACCATGCGCTGGCTCTCTTCGTATAGGTATTTGTCGAAGGGTTTTCCGTCACCCAGGGAGGTGGATTGGTTGCACCAGGAGGAGCACTCCACATGTAGGTAGAATCCCGCCAGGTCGGCTGCTTCGAAGGCTGCTTCAGGTGGGCACCAGGAGTGGAAACGGAGGTGGTTGAGGCCATGTGCCTTGCAGATGTTGTAGATGCGGAGCCACTCTTCCGTTGTGGTGGGTGGATACCCTGTCTTTGGGAAGATGGCACATTCGAGCGTTCCCCTCAGATAGAGGGGTTTCCCATTGATCAGCAGCTGGTTGCCTTTGGGCTTTATCTCCCGCATCCCGAAAAATGTCTTGTAGATATCTTCCTGCTTTGTGGTCTTTTCGGTCAGTACAGCGGTTAGCGTGTACCTGTCGGGATGAAATTCACTCCAAAGCCTGATACTGTCACCCATTGGGTAAATCATTGTCAGCAGATTTTCTCCTATGCCTAGTTCAAAATCGTCAGATTTGTGGTAAACTCGCTTAATCCCATTGACATTCAGAGCGATACTAATCTTTGCAATTTTCCCGGTAGGATTTTGGACTTTTATTTTTGTGGTTATCTTCTTTCCGGAAACATTGGGATAAACCTGGATGTTGTCAATGTTGATCAGGGATTTGGCTTCGAGATAGAGCTGTCCCACAATGCCGTTCCAGTTGGTCTGGGTATGGTCGGAGATGCTGTGAGAGTTAAGTCCGGGATCAATCTCCTTGGTCCGGTTGTCGATACAAACAGTCAAGGTATGCTTCCCGGGTGTAAGTAGGGGAGTTAAATTATAGGAGTGCGGTGTTCCCAGTGAATTGCGCATGCCTGCTTCGTGGTTGTCTACCCACAGCCTGCTTTCCCAGTGGCATCTTTCGAGGATCAGATTGATATCCTTTCCATTCCAGTTTGCAGGGATTGTGATCTCTTTCTGGAACCAAGCGGCGCCCTGGTAGTGTTTCAGGGATTGCAACCAAAAGGGGATTTTGATATTTCCTGGCTCTCTATATTTCGCATATTCCGGATTTTTGAAATAGGAGCTGTCGACAATTTGTCCGGTCCATTGAGTCCTCAATCCAACCTCCTCTCCTTTTCCGTTGGTTGACAAGGAGCCGGGAAGTGAGATGGAATCTGACAGGTTCTTTTCAAACCATCTCTCTGAGATGCCTTTGTCTCCTGAATCCATGGCGAATTTCCATGTTCCCGCAAGATCAATCTTGCCTTGGGAGGTTTGACCGAAGGTGGCCATTGTAAGAAAAACCAGCAAGGACAAGAGTTTTATTTTCTTCATAACAGTTATGTTTAAAGGGTAATCTAATGTGCAATTATTGGTTTTTGGGTGTAATCCGGGCGATCCAACCGCCACCGGCAACCATGTTTATTTTAAGTATTTCACCGGCAGAAAAATCAAACGAGATTTTTTTGTAATCCTCTGCCCTGGTACCGGCATTGATCCCATCCTCAATTAGTTCGATGTGGTATTTTCCCTGTTTCAGAAAATCTGTTGCCAATTCAAATTGACGTGCCTTGTTGTTGGTAATGGCTCCTACGAACCAATCGTTGCCTGATCTGCGTCCGAGGATGGTATATTGGCCAATCTTTCCTTCCAGCAGCCGGGTTTCGTTCCATTCTACCGGAATCCTGGCAAGGAAATCGGTACATTCTTTTTCCCTGTAATAGTCGGAAGGGGAATCGGGCAGCATCTCCATGGGGCTGCTGAGAATGACAAATAGCGCCATGGAGTGGGCTCTTGTGCCTTGTCCCATCGGGTAATCCCCCACTGCGCGGAAATTTTCTTTGGTAGAATTGCGCATCGTACCCGGAATGTAGTCCATGGCTCCTGTAAACATCCGGATATAGGGCAAAAGATTGTGGTGTTCGGTATTGTCCCAGGTTGTGCCACCACTGTATTCAAATTCGATAAGTGCTTCGCGTGTCAGTAAATTTGGGTATTTCCGGCTTAGTCCGCAGGGTTTGTATGCTCCGTGAAAGTCGAGGACCATCTTTTTTTCGGCAGCTTTGCGGGCTACTGCTTCGTAGAACTCCACCATTACCTGGTCATCCCTGTCCATGAAATCCATTTTTATCCCTTTGATTCCCCATTTTTCGTACAAGTCGAAGGCTTGGTCCCATTGTTTGTATAGGGAGTGCCAAATCACCCAAAGCATCACATCTACCCCTTTGGTTTTGGCGTATGCCGTTACTTCCGGCATGTTCAAACCCGGAATTTCGCGTAGCAGGTCATCTTTCGGGCACCAGCCGTCGTCGAAAAGGAAGTAGCGAAACCCTTTTGCGGCGCAGAAGTCGATAAAATATTTGGCAGTTTCGGTGTTGATCCCGGCCTTGAAATCTACCCCGTAGATGTTGTTTTTCGCCCACCAGTCGAACATCACCACGCCAGGTTTTATCCAGGAAAGATCCTTCAATTCGGTGGGTGATGCCAGGAGGTAGACCAGATTGTTGCCTATCAGTCCCTCTTCCTTGTCAGCTACGGCGAAAATTCGCCATGGAAATTCTCTTGTTCCCGCCACCTTTGCGATGAATGTTTCCCACTCAGCTATCTGTCCCTGTACGTAGGCATTTCCCTTGTAGGAATAGGTTTTGGGATAGGTGGGATTTGTTCCGGTGAGTGCCTCTTTACCGGTTCCACGCACCCAGAGACCTGGATAATTGTAAAGATTGGCCTCTGTGATCATGATGAAGGGGCCATCTGGTTTTTCAACCAACACAGGCAGGTGACAAAGCAAACCCGCTTCAACAGAGCTGATTTTCTTGAACTCATAAGGTGTTTCATAGGATGATCTAAAAGCTTTGGCAGGTTGAAACCGTATGGAGTCATTTTCCTGGAGTTGAATGGAAAGGTTCTCTTTTAGTATGGTCAGGCTATCCTTGAGGCTGGATGAAAAGCGGTAGGCCATTCCTTCGTTGAATAACCTGATGGAGAACGCATGGTTGGATTTGAATCGGATTACCAGCTCATTGTAGCAATTCCTGTAACGATCGCTTTTTTCACGGATATCTGGAATTACCTCTTCGTCGACATATTTTCGCGTACTCTTGGTAACCTTCAATTGGGCAAAGGGATCTATTGCACCCATGCTTTCCAACGACAAACCATTCAATTTTATAAGTTGCACTTCTCCATTCTGCAGTTTGATGTTAATTGTTCCGCCAACTTCTATGGTTGCGTTCAGTTTTTGATCCGGAGAGCTGATCTGGAATTTTTGTGCTTTTGTACCCAGAATCTGGATAGAAAGCAGGATCAACAGCAGGATTTTTTTCATACTACTTCAATTTAAAGGGTCAGTTTGTGCTCAATCTCTTCCAGCGATTTTCCTTTTGTTTCTGGCAGTCTTTTCAGGATGAAAAAGAAACCGAACAGGCAGATCAAAGCATAGAGCCAGAAGGTGCCGCTGGCCTGCAGCAGCTTGTTCAGGATGGGGAAGGTATAGGTAAGGACAAAGCAGGCGATCCAAAGTGAGGTAGTGGCAATGGCCATGGCCGCACCCCTGATGCTGTTGGGAAATATTTCAGATAGAATCACCCAGGTAATGGGGGCCAGTGTCATTGAATAGGTTGCGATGGCCAGCATTACCAAGCCCAAAATGGCCAATCCTTTCAATTCGAAATAGTAGGTTGCTCCCAACGAGAAAAAGATGATGGCCAATCCCAGGGAGCCCAGCAGCATTAGTTTCCGCCGGCCCCAGCTGTTCACCATCTGCATGGCGATCAGGCAAAAAACCAAATTGACGGTGCCGGTAATGACGATATTGAAAAGCATGTCGTTGACTGAATAGCCAGCGGAGGAGAAGATCTCTTCTGCATAGTTAAATATGACATTGATCCCGCACCATTGCTGAAATACGGCCAATACGATCCCCAAAATAAGTATCGGTCTGACTTTGAGAGATGATAAGGCTTTCCAGTCGATTTTAGAACTGTTCCCATGGAGCGTTGCGGCGATCTCTTTTTGCTCATCTATTGCATATTGTGTGCCGCCGATTCTTTTCAATGTCTCTCCTGCTGCACTCCAGTTGCCTGATTTGGCCAGAAAGCGTGGACTTTCGGGGATAAAAAAAGAGAGTGCAAAGAATGCCAATGCTGGGAAGGTTCCTGCCCAGAACATCCAACGCCAGCCGGTTTGTCCATTCCAGGAGTTGAGAATTGTTAGGTCGGAAGCCCCTTCCGGAACTTTCTCCGCGATGAGGTAATTGACAATCTGGGCAGCTAGTATGCCAATGACGATGGTTAGCTGGTTGATGGAAACCAGTCTGCCGCGCATGGATGCAGGAGAGATTTCGGCAATGTACATGGGTGAAACGGCGGATGCCAGTCCAATGCCTAGTCCGCCAATCAACCGGAAAAGGATAAAGAGGTTGAATGAATTGAAGGCTCCGGTGCCAATTGCCGCGATGGTAAAAAGGAAGGCTGCCAGTATCAGTGGCTTTTTGCGACCAAACCGGTCTGTCAGGTAACCTGAAACCAAGGCACCAACGAGGCAGCCGATGAGGGCACAACTCATGGCCCATCCCTGGAGGTGAGGCGAGTTGGTAATCTCGAAATAACGCTCGTAGAAAGGTTTGGCTCCCCCTATCACAACATAATCATAACCAAAAAGCAGGCCACCCATGGCGGATACCAGGGTAATTCCCAGAATGAACTGACGGTTAAAGTTTGATTTCTCCACAAGTCTGAAGTTTAGTTAAAGCAAAAATAGCATTCCAAAAGCTCCCAAAGAATGAAAGATTTGATGAATTTATGGATTATATGATCATTTTAAGTGATTTTGGACATGTTGTACAATACTATTTTATCTCCTGGAATTGAGATATTTTTGTTATTCCGAAAATGAATTTGTCAACTCCATAAAATATGAACATTAATAATACTGCCATTTAGGATGAAGAAGGAAGAGGGTTTCCCCGGCCAAATCAGTTTCGTCATTCCAGACCGGATTTTGGGTCTTGTGAAGGGCAATCCTTTGACTGCAGATTTGTACCTTACCGACATTGGCTATTACCCGGAGGCAAGGCACCATTTCAGGGAGCGGCCAACCGGGAGCAACCAGTTTATCCTGATCTATTGTGTGGGTGGGAGAGGAGTGATCCGGCTCAACGAAAATGCGCACGAACTAGTAGCTGACCAATATTTTATCGTTCCTGCAGGGATGGCCCATTCCTATCATTCGGATGAACTATATCCCTGGACGATCTATTGGATTCATTTTTCAGGCAGCAAGTCAGTCCATTACAACCATTATGCCTGCCAGGCTATGGCCATCGATCGGTCCAAGAGCTCACGAAATGGCGACCGGATCGATCTTTTCTCGGAGATCTTCCGCAATCTTGACCGGGGATTTAGCCTTGAAACGTTGGAGTATGTCAATTTATGCCTGCCACATCTGCTGGCCTCTTTTACCCACCTTAGCCAATTCCGTTTTGTGAGGGAACCGGGTGAAAATGATACGGTTGGACTGGCGATCAGCTTTATGCTGGAACATCTGTCAGGGAAGTTAAAGCTTCAGGAGATCGCGGCAGCTACGGGGTTGTCGGCCTCCCATTTTTCGCGCCTGTTCCAAAACAGCACCGGCCATTCACCCATCGATTACTTCATCCAGTTGAAGGTGCAGCGGGCTTGCCGCTTATTGGACCATCCCGGCTGGTTGGTTGCGGATGTTTCACGGGAAATGGGCTTCGACGACCAGTTTTATTTTTCCCGAGTTTTCAGGAAGGTAATGGGTGTTTCTCCGGCTATTTACAGAAAAAGAGGGATGTAAAATGTAGATATGTAAAAAATATTTTACAAATACATACATATATGTAAAAAAATATTTACAAATATGCGTATATTTGTAAAAAAATAAATTACAAATATGCTTACGCGAACTTTGTTTTCAGAGATTGTTCCCCAGCTCTACCACAAGAATGCCCTTGTCATAACGGGTATGAGACAGGTAGGCAAGACTACCCTTATGCGCCAGCTTTTCAATCAGTTTGAGGGAAAGCGCTTGTGGTTTGACCTTGACAATCCCCTGGACCAAATGGTTTTCGAAAACCTGGATTACAATGCTGTTTACAGGGATTTGACAGGGATGTCAGAGCTGAAAGATGCAGAGCGCCTGTTGGTTTGCATTGATGAGATCCAAAATTTGCCTGCTATTACCAAGATCATTAAATACCTGATCGATCACTATGGGGTAAAATTCATTGTGACGGGTTCCTCCAATTATTACCTGCGCAATTTGTTCCCTGAATCACTCAGTGGGCGCAAATTTCTGTATGTATTACCGGTATTGACCTACCGGGAATTTTTGCACTTCAAGGGAATTTTACCGGGAATTGACCCTGGAGAGAAACTGGAAGAGGTATTGGCACCAAAATCCAGGGCACTGGTCGTTAAAAACCAGGAATTTTATGAAGAGTACATGGAATTTGGCGGATTTCCGGAGGTGGCTCTTACACCTGACAGCCAGACCAAAAAGCAGATACTGAAGAATATTTTTGCCTCCTTTTTCGAAAAGGATATCAAGGTATTTACCGAACTCAGAGAGGTGCGGGAGTTGCGTGACCTGATTTTGCTACTGGCGGCACGAAACGGGAATATGCTAGATGTAACACGTCTCGCCTCCGAGCTTTCCATCAACAGGGTCAAGGTGTACAGCTATCTTGAATTTCTGGAGGGAATATTTTTCCTGAAACTGGTGCCAAAATATTCAGGGAGCATCGACCGGAGTGTGGCAGGAGGCAAGAAGGTCTATTTTTCAGATACAGGTATTCTCAACCTGGTGGCAAAAGTTACAGAAGGGCAATTGCTGGAGACGGCAGTGGCCAATCAACTGGCCAATAGGGGGGAGCTGAGCTTCTACAACAAGAGAAATACAGCAGAAATTGACTTCGTGCTGAACAAGGAGATCGCTTTTGAAGTAAAGCAAAAGCCGGTGGAACAGGACTACCGGAAACTGGAGCGATTGGCTGCGGAGATCAATATCGAAAGAAAATATATGATCAGCAACTCTGTTTCGGATCTGCCGGGTACGGTTTATCCATGGTTTTTATAATTTTATAGATTATTATGCCACCAGGACACCAAGCCACTAAGGTTTCACAAAGAGTTGATAAAGTTCAACGACCACTTTGTGACCCTTTGTGACTTGGTGTCCTGGTGGCAATTGACCAATTTTGCAAGGTGGGGATATAGCTTAAACATCTAATTATCTTTATGAAAACAATTGTTAAATTATTCTTTTTCAGCCTTTTTTATCTACTCCTTATAAGCGTAGAGGCTGCAGTCCCCATTGAAATCAAATCTCCCAACCGGCAACTGTGCTTCACCCTGCAAAACGACGGCAGCCTGCAATACCGGATTGATTTCAGGGATAAACCGGTAGTCGTGTGGTCAAAGCTGGGCATCAGTTGCAATGGGGATAACTGGGACAAGCAGCTTGTGATGACTCCCGGTACGATCCAGTTGCATGATACTATCTGGTCCACCGTATATGGTGAACACGACCGGATGCGGGATTGCTACAACGAGTCCATCATTGCCATTAACAGGGAGAACCGAAAGAATCCGGTCCTTCAATTGGTGGTGAGGGCCTACGATTCTGGGATTGCCTTTCGGTACCGATTCGCAGAGAATGAAAATGGGGGGCCATATCTGCACATCACCGGAGAATCGACGGAGTTCAATTTCCAGGAAAATACGATGGCGTGGTTTACCCCAAGGGCACAATCGCTCCACCAGCTTTTGCCTTTGAAAAACTGGCCCGACGAATCGGACCGTCCGCTGACGCTGGAGTTGCCCAATGGATTGTTTGCCTGCCTGGCAGAGGCAGAAATGGTGAACTATGCCCGAACCAAGTTCCGGCTCAATCCATCCAAGGCAAACTCTATCCAGAGTTCGATGTACGGAGTGGTAGATGAGATCGCCCCTCTGAATTCTCCATGGCGGGTGGTAATGGTGGCAGAAAAGGCCGGGGATTTGCTGGCGAACAATGGCCTGATCCTGAATCTGAATCCTCCCTGTGCTATCAAAGACCCATCCTGGATCAAGCCGGGCAAAGTGATGCGCGAGGTGACCCTTTCCACGACAGGTGCCAGAAAGTTGGTCGATTTTGCGGTGGCCCGGAAGATTCAGTACATACATTTTGACGCGGGCTGGTACGGGTATGAAAACAGTCCGTTGTCGGATGCGACAACCGTTACCGTTGATCCACGCAGAAATCCCAAAGGGGATCTGGACCTGCAGGAGGCGATCCGATATGCCAAGTCCAAAGGCATTGGCGTCATCGTCTATGTCAACCAGCGCGCGTTGGCGGCTCAGCTGGATACTATTTTGCCATTGTACGAGAAGTGGGGGGTCGCAGGAGTCAAATTTGGATTCGTACAGGTTGGCTCGCACAGGTGGAGTGTCTGGCTCCATGAAGCGGTGAAAAAGTGCGCCAAATACCACCTGATGGTAGATATCCACGATGAGTATCGTCCCACCGGTTTTAGCCGTACCTATCCCAACCTGATGACCCAGGAGGGGATTCGAGGCAATGAGGAGATGCCGGATGCCATCAACAATACCATATTGCCCTTTACCCGCTTTGTAGCGGGTGCGGCTGATTATACCTTTTGCTATTTTTACCGGAAGGAGTTCGGTCATCCCGACCGGCACATCAAAAACAGTCCGGCCCACCAGCTGGCTTTGCCGGTAGTATATTACAGTCCGCTGCAGTGGATGTACTGGTATGATAAGCCCGACGATTACCAGAACGAACCAGAACTTGCCTTCTGGGATCAACTTCCCACCACATGGAATGACACCAAAATCGTTCACGGTGAGATCGGCAAATACATCACGGTAGCCAGACGCCACAAGGAGCAATGGTTTGTGGGCAGCATTACCAATACAGAGGCCAGGGAGCTGAAGGTTCTGCTGGATTTTCTGGATCCTGCCAAAAAGTATGAAGCAACTATTTATGCCGATGATCCTAAAACGGAAACCCGGACCCATGTAGGAATAAAAAAGCAGGCGGTTAATTCCAAAACGGTGCTGAATATTAGCTTGCAGCCGTCCGGGGGAGAGGCCATATTGATAGAACCCCTTGAAAGATGAGTGAATTGAAAATGCCACGAAGGCACCAAGCCACGAAGGTATCACAAAGGATCAGCTTACTGAATTAAAATCTTTGTGAAGCCTTCGTGGCTTGGTGCCTTGGTGGCAGAATCGTATTTGTCAGGTTAACTATCTTACCAAGATTCAGCTTTATTATTTCTCCGAAATGCAATACAAATATTTGAATCCCCTCAGAAACAGCTGATCTCCGATGATCACAGGGGATGCATGAAAGGTATCCTCCAGTGAATTTTTGGCCAGGATGGAGAATTCGCCACCGGCTTTCACCACATTCACCACATTGGTACCTGCGATGTAGAGTTTGTCGCGGTTCCCGGTAGGGGAGGAGAATATATTGTTGATTCCATCCAGTTTCTGGTTGCTGTAGAGTACTTTGCCATCCTTGGCATCCAGACAGGTCATCACCCCGTTGTTCCCCTTCAGGAAATAGAGTTTTCCATCCATCAGGACCGGACTTGGGGTGTAGGGGGTATCCTGGTTGTATTCCCACAGGATGGCCGGGGTGCCGTTGATGTTGTCTTTTGCCTTGGCGAGGTCTATCGCTTTGAGTGCGTTGCCCCTGAAACCGCTCATGATGTAAAGGATCCCATCGGCATACATCGGATTGGTGATGATGTTTCTGGTAAGTCCCGTGCATTCCCAGATAATGGTTCCTGTTTCTGCATCATAACTCCTTACCTTGTTGGTGGCACAGGTAATCAGCTGTGCTTTCCCATTGACCTCAACGATCAGTGGTGTAGCCCAGGAGGTGATCTCTTCCCGCTCGGCGGTCCAGGCCTCCTTGCCAGTTTTCTTGTCGAGGGCATAGAGAAAGGATTTCTGCTGGTGGTCCCATTGAACATAAACTTTGTCTTTGTATACGGCAGGTGAGCTGCCTTCACCAAAGCTTGCCACGATCTCCATCTGTCCGAAATCACGATCCCATTTCACATTTCCTTTCAGATCGAGGCAGTAGAGTCCACGTGAACCAAAAAAGGCATATATGTTTTCACCATCCGTGACCGGGGAGTTGGAGGCCCAGCTCCCTAATTCATGGGTTCGTTCCTGCGGCGTTTCTTCCTTGACGACAGTTTGCCAGTTTATTTTGCCGGAAGCCTTGTCTACCGAAATCACCTTGAACTGGTGTATCAGATCGGTTTGGGTTGGTGACATTGGACTGGCCGGAGCGGCAGCATCGGTTTTTTCCGCCTTTTTATCTGTTGCAACAGCAGTTTGCACGATGATTTGGTTGCCCCAGATGATAGGGGTAGCATGTCCTTTCCCCGGGATTTCTGTCTTCCACTTCAGGTTCTTTGTCTCGCTGAATTCAACCGGAGTATTGCCGCCTGTCACTGCACCAGTGTTGTAAGGGCCACGCCAGGAGGGCCAGTTGCTCTTAAAAGAGGCATTGTCCTGTGCCATCGTATGGAGCAGAAAGGTCGACAGGAAGAACAAAAGAATGGGCTTTCGGAAATCAAAAAGGGAAAGGCAGTTTTTCATGGGGCTGGTTTTGATGGTTTGACGAATGTTTGATCACTGAATCAATCAATAGACTTCAAATATATTAAAACGTTTAATGAAGTGAAAATTGATTTTTTTGACCTCTGCTACAAGAATGTCTGGAATTTTGGGATGTTCGATTTTTACATTTGCCTCTGCTAATTTATCTTCCAAATCAATGCCTGATCTTCCGTAGAATTACAATTATTGCCTATTTTGTAGAAAAATTGACACCCGTTTGTCAGTCACCATAATTGATTAAACCATGAAGCCTATTTCACTCCTGTTTTTGTCTGTTTTGCTTTGCCTGGCTGGATTCTCCCAACCCATCGATCCTGCCAAATACAGTGCTCCTGTCAAAGTGGCCTGTATCGGGAACAGCATTACTTTTGGCTCGGGTATTCCAGACAGGCCAAGGGACTCCTACCCTTCCCAACTTGGCAGGATGCTGGGTGACCAGTGGGTGGTCCGCAATTTCGGGGTGAGTGGTCGCACCCTGTTGAAAAAGGGGGATTTCCCCTTCTGGAAAGAGGAGGCATGGGCCGAGGCAAAGGCTTTTTTGCCGGATGTAGTGATCATCAAACTTGGAACCAACGACACGAAGCCCCAAAATTGGAAATATGGCAATGAGTTTTTGGCAGATAGCCGCGCCATGGTCAAAGAGTTGAAGAAACTCTCTTCGCATCCCGTCATTTACCTCTGCAAACCAGTACCCGTATTTGCCAGCCGATGGGGGATCAGCGATTCCATCCTGGTGCATGGCGTGATTCCCTCAGTCGAGAAACTAGCCAGGGAGGAGGGTTTGAAGGTAATCGACCTCTATGCGGCCCTGACCGGAAAGGGTTCACTCTTCCCGGACCAGATCCATCCCAACGCGGAGGGTGCCGGACTGATGGCTGCCTGCATGGCCAAAGAGTTGACCGGGAAGGCTGTCACGGTAGTGAATGCGCAGTACCCGGGGAAAAAGTCTGAGTGGCATGGGTTGACCCGGTATGATTTTCAACTGGATCGCCGTGATTGCCGTATCATTGTTCCCGACAAGGCTGCTCCCGGTAAGCCGTGGGTTTGGCGGGCCCGCTTTCCTGACTGGCATTACGAGATGGACATCATCCTGGTAAGGAGGGGATTCCATGTGGTCTATATCAACACCGACTATCTCTTCGGCTCTCCGAAATGCGTGGAGATCTGGAACAATTTCCACAAATATCTTACGGCTCAATATGGTTTGAACCCAAAGGCAGTACTGGAAGGGGTGAGCCGCGGTGGGTTGTACATCTATAATTTTGCCAAGAAATATCCTGATAAGGTAAGTTGCATCTATGCTGAAGCTCCGGTCTGTGATTTTAAAAGCTGGCCTGGAGGAAAAGGTGCTGCCAAAGGCGACTCCACCTCCTGGCGACTCCTGAAGGCTGCCTACAATTTTAAAAATGAGCAAGAGGCGCTTGATTACAAGGACAATCCAATGGATAATCTTGAAAAACTTGCAGCTGCCAAGGTTCCTGTTTATCATTCCATAGGTTTAAATGACAGTATTGTGCCCAACAGTGAAAACAGTTTTCTGCTAATCGACCGCTACATCCGGTTGGGTGGTCCCGCGATGATTTATCCCAATACGGCGGGTAAGCAGACCCTTCAGGGGCACCACTTTCCGATTGACAATGTACAGGCCGGAGTCGATTTTATTTGGAACAGCTATCCGCAGGTGCCAATACCTCTGGAAAGCAGGAACTATCATGCCTACCGGAACAAGTTGCAAAATGCCCGAATCGTGTTTGAACGGGAGAAGCGGGGAAGGGTTGCCTTTCTGGGTGGGTCCATCACCCAGGGTACGGGCTGGCGGGACAGCATCTGTGCCTATCTGCAACAGCGGTTTCCGGATACGAAATTTGAGTTTATTGCTGCGGGCATCTCCTCCATGGGAACGACACCAGGAGCCTTCCGCTTCGAGAGGGATGTATTGGCCAAAGGAAAGGTGGATCTTCTGTTTGAAGAGGCTGCTGTCAACGACCGGACCAACGGATTCTCTACCGAGACACAGGTTTTGGGTATGGAGGGGATCGTGCGGCACGGGCGTGAATCAAATCCGGCCATGGATGTTGTGGTAATGCACTTTGTCGATCCCGAAAAGATGGCGGAGTACCGGAAAGGAGTTGTTCCTACCGAGATAATTAACCACGAAAAGGTTGCTGCCCACTATGGCGTTTCTACCATCAACCTGGCCAAAGAGGTGACGGAACGGATCGACAATGGGGAGTTTAGCTGGGAAAAGGATTTCAAGAATTTGCATCCATCGCCTTTTGGCCACCATATCTATTTCAGCTCCATGAAGTCGTTCCTCGATTTTTGCTGGAGCGGATATGTCGCCGAAGACGACAAAGTGACGGCCTACAACCTTCCTGGTAAGTTGGCAGAGGGATGTTACAACAAAGGGAAGCTGATCCCTGCAACAGCGCTTAAGCCGGCGAAGGGATGGAAGGTGGATCCCAGCTGGAAACCTGCAGACAAGACAGGTACCCGGCCCGATTTCGTGAATGTGCCAATGTTGGTGGCAGAGACCCCTGCCGGGATGTTGAACTTTGAATTTCAGGGCAACGCGATAGGAATCGCCGTGGCTGCGGGGTTGGATGCAGGAACGATCGAATACCGCATCGACAAGGGCGACTGGCAGAAGCAAGATCTTTTTACATCCTGGAGCTCACAGCTGCACCTGCCCTGGTTTTACACTCTGGGCTACAACTTAAAACCCGGCAACCACCATTTGAAGATCCGGGTTTTGGCGGAGAAGAATCCGCAAAGCAAGGGGACTGCTTGCAGGATCAGGTACTTTTATGTGAATCAGTAAAAGTTAGGCAAGATTATAATTTTCGATTTTGGAAGGTCACAGTATCAGCTTTAACGGTCGAGTAAATATTACACAGAGTTTCACGGAGAAGCACAGAGAGACACAGAGAAAAATAGCTAGAAATATTATTTCCCGCCATTGATCATGCCGGAAACGATGCCTTTGGCTTTTTTGAGTTCGGCCAGAATTACTCCAATGAGGTGGAAGGCGACAAAAGCATAGATCAGGTACTGGAAAATACCATGAACCTCTTTGATGGTATGCCTGACCGGACCGGAAATTCCAAGGTCTGATCCAAAGGCAATAAGCATGCCCGTCGTCGCCATCGCCAACAAGACCAGATAAAAGCCTGAATAACTTATTCTTACCAACAGGTAGTGCAGCAGATCCTTATTGTTGTCTCCCGATTGCTGAAGCCCCTGAAGTGCATTTTCAAACCTGAATTTCATTCCCTCCTCTTTTTTTTGTGTCACTTCAATGACTATTCTGGAAAGGACCAGGAAGGTGAGGGCATACCCCAGTAGTTTGTGGAGGTCCCATATCTTTTCGGCATAAAGATGCGACACTACCAGCGCCTGGTTGTTGTCGACGGTTACACCTTTTTTCTGCAACTCGGCCTGGACTACCGGAATGTTTTCTCTTTGGTTTAAAACGGTGGATTCCAGCAGGACTGTTATCATCAAGGCGATTACAAACAGAAAGGTAAGCCAGTGCCAGATCCGGATGGCTGCGGAGTTGGTCTGGATAAAGGGAGAGTTGTTGTCCGTTAATGTGTGGGGTTGTTGCATAGCTTTTGGGTTAAATTTCTGTTTGTTATAGTTTATTTTGCCACCAAGTCACCAAGACACTGAGGTTTCACTAAGATTAGATGTCTAAAATTTAGCGCTTTGTGATACCTTAGTGTCTTGGTGAGTTGGTGGCACCCTGTTTTTTTACTGAACTGAATGGAACCAAAGTTAACTATTTTGATCTTAACAATGCCTCCAGGAAATAGTAGTCGGCATAGTTGAGGGGCACATCGATTTCCGCACCATGCGGTATGCTGCCAACGGAATGCATCAGCAGGAAATTGCCGTTTTCACCCAGTTTGGCCCTGTAGGCTGGACTGCCCAGGCTCTTCATGATTTTGTCGGCCCATCCACGGTAGTATTCCCCATTTCCGTAGCCCGAAAGCTCATAAAGGGCAGAGGCCATGATGGCAGCGGCAGATGCGTCGCGGGGTTCGTCTGGTATTTTGGGTGCATCGAAATCCCAGTATGGAACAAAATCGGCCGGGAAGTTCTTGTGGTGGACCACAAATTCAAATGCTTTCTGCGCCTGCTGCAGGTATTTTGGATCCTGGGTTTCGCGGTAGCAGACGGTGAAACCATAGATTCCCCAGGCCTGGCCCCGTGCCCAGGCTGATTCGTGCGCATAGCCCTGGGCGGTGTGGCGGTTGCGGACAGTTCCATCGGTCAGGCTGTAGTCCACCACATGGTAACTGCTGTAATCGGGCCGGTAATGGCTTTTGATGGTTTGATCCGCATGACTTACCGCCAGTTTGTAGAAAGAGGAATCTCCCGAAAGACGCGTAGCATTGAACAGCAGCTCGAGGTTCATCATGTTGTCGATGATGACCGGGCACTCCCATCCCCGTTCGGATTGCCAGCCTTTGTCGACGTTCCACGACTGGAAGACCCCTGCAACCGGTCTGAATCTGGTGGAGAGGGATTTGGCCGCCTGGATGATGACCTCCTTGTAGCTTTCCTCGCCCAACCGGAATCCGTTGCCAAAACTACACTGGATCATGAATCCCACATCGTGGTGCCAGGTGAGGAATTTGACAGAATCGATCGCTTCTGTCTGCTTTCTTGCGATGGTTTTCCAGGTGGTATCCCCGGTAAGTTCGAACATGTACCACATGGTACCGGGGTAAAAACCGCTGGTCCAGTCCTCCATCCGGATGTATTTCACCTTGCCGTTGGCCACTGTGCGGGGGTTTAGTACTTTGCCAGATTTTTCAATGACATCGGTCTGGAGCTTTTCCTGTGCGGTTGCGAAACGGATGTTTTCTTCAACAAAACCAGGTTTTGGTTGGTTGCATGACATCAAAATGGCACCCAGTATGATGGCGACAAATAATGGAAATTGTTTTTTCATAATTGTAAGGTGATGTCTAAGTTATTCAAAATTTAACCGCAGAAAGTAAAGAAACTACAGAGTGAAATATCCGGTAAAATATTTTCTGTATTTATTGCTGAAAGATCACCTTACTGAAATAATCAATTTCTCATTCGATTTCAGTTTGACAGGCAATCCTTTGATTAGTTCAGCGCCATCGTATTTGCCCGATATATTTTTAGCAGAGGAGGAGATGATATAGCTCTTGCCAGACTGCACTGTCATCCATTCGGGGAACTGGTTGATGCGCGGATAGTCAATTGGCAGACCCATGTTGGTCTTGTGGCGTTGGGCATCAAATTTCAAAAGGCCTTCCCACTCTTTCCCGGCAGTAAGAACAAAAAGTGTCTCTTTCCCCGCTTTTTCAGCCCCCAATACCACATCGTTTCGCCAGGGTTGGAGGGTGGCACCCATTGTTTTCCAGAGGCTGTACATGATGGCGGTCCGGGCAAAATTGCCGTCGCCATGCCAGGCACCGATGATGCCATCCGGTTGCTGCATTTTGAACATCACCTGCATCTCACTCTCTATCCAGGCTTTTAAATCGGGGTTGGACTCCCGGTTGTAGAGGTTGATACCACCCTCGATGGCATCGGCATAACCGTCGTGGCTCTTACCTTCCCAGGCAAAATTCCGGTATTTTTCGTTCAGATTTTTCAGCATGGAGAGGAAGGCACTCCTGTATTTTTCGGTGTGATCGATCAGGTAAACAGCATAGAACGCATCGTATACATATCCCCAGTTGTCAGATATTCCCTTGTCTACCACCTCTCCGGTAGCGGCATTCACTCCGTTGTAAAACAGTCCGTCCGGATTTCGTCCAATCTCCAGCACACGGTCGAGGAGCCTGTGAAGCGGTTCCTGGTAGCTTTTTTTCTTGGCAGGATTGACAAAGCTCAACGTAACATACAATTCACTCAACCCCCCGATGATTTCGCAGCCATGGTCTCGCAGCCGAAGGTATTTCAGGGTACTGAGGTCGCGTTCGCCCAGCATGTAGTAATCCCCGATCAGGGTGGCCCAGTCGAGGTATTTTTGCTGACCGGTCATCCAGTAGGTACGGACCAATGTCTGGAGCATATCACCGTTGACCTCCTCCGAGGCTACCTTGTATCCGCCCAGCTGGTCGATCTCCTTGAAAATGGTGTAGTATTCGGGCAAATCAGCCAGCATTTCCATCATTCTGTCGCGCCAGGGAGATGGGCCAATGTACTCGCAAAGCGGCAGGATGCCGTCCTTCATGTATTCGGCCGTTCCGAAGATCACCCAGTTCATGTCAGGCTTTTCGGTATTGAAGTTCTTTTTCGAAAAGGACCAGGTATCCGGCAGGGATTTGACCCTGGATGTGAGTCTGCGTTCGGTTTGCAGCATTTCTAGCATCTTGCCATTGTAGAGTCCCTTGTCAAGGAGATAGGTCGTCAATACCATGAAAGCCCAGTTGTCGGCTGCAGAATTGTGGGGTTCCCAGATATCTTTTGCCCTGTCAAGGTTGGTAGGGATCAGTCCGGTTGTAGGGTCGGTATGTTTTAACCATCCGTTGACAAACAGCAGGCTACGCGCAAATCCCTCGTTGGCCTGCAGGCCGTTGGCAAGGGCGCTGTCAATATCTTTCTGATCAAATTTCTTTTGTGCCCCGGAGGTGAATACGGCAAGCAGGAGTGCAAGCAGAAGCAGGATGGCTCTTGAATTCATGGTCGTAAATTTTTGAGAAGGTGGAATTCAATCGTTCTAATTTCATGGACTATTTGTTTTTTGGCACGAATTTTCGGACCGGCCTGACGATGATGTAAGTTGGGCCCTCTACCTTAGGATAGATGGAGGCCAGGAGGGCAATCAACTCCCCTTTCTCGTTGAGGCAGACCTGTGGCCGCTCAATTCCCCTTACCGGCATGGTTTTCCCATGTTCCATCGGAACGGGCTCAGATTGGGACCACAAGGGAATTTGGGAGTAGAGCTCGTAGGTGATACCATCTTTGGAAGTATAGTAAACAACGGATTTCTGCACGCCGGTGACTTTGGCTTCCCAGTCGGTGCAGATCACATTGTACCGGTTGTTGGCCCACCAAATGGTTGGATCTTCCAGTTCGAAGTTGTTGGGCAGACGGTTCAGGGTATCTTTCACCAATTGATAGGGTCCATTGTAATTGGCTGCTTCGAAGGCCTGCATGTTGGCATCCCATTTGCCATCGCGGGTCAGTTTTGGCTTGTATTTCCCCACCACATAGGCACTGCCATCTTCACGAATCAGCAAGGCCGGATTGTTGGTAGCAATGACGGGAGTAGGAACCGGCGTCCAGGGACCCTGGATGGAGTCGGCAAAAGCGAATCCGGTTTTCCATTGAGGAATCCCAAGGTGGTAAAGCAGGTATTTGTTGCCTGCCCTGGTTATTTTCGGATTGTGGACGGCTTGCGTGGCCCAGGGATGGTTGGAGGGGTGCAACACCACCTCCTGGAACTTGTAAGGTCCGAAGAGGGATTTGGAAGTTGCCCGGATGGCATGGCTTTCCCTCCACCCCTGCATTCCTTTTTCAGCCGGCCACCTCGAGCAGAAGAGGTGGTAAGTGTCACCCACTTTGATCAAGGATGGATCCCAAAGGTAATAGCCCTCCATCTTAAATATGGCAGACTCCGGAACCGGAAGAAGCGCCTTTTTCAGGGGATTCGATTTGGGATAGCTGACCTTCAGTTCTTTTGGCAACGTAGGAGCTATCTCCTGTTTTTCCTGTGACAGGGCAATTCCGGTGATTTGACTTACCAATAGCCAGGTAACCAGGAGATATCTAGCTGACATATTTTCCATGCTTTTGGCAAAGTTCGATAAAAAGCAGTACCCTATCGGGGGCAACATCATTTTGCATGATATGGGCCGGTGCAATCATGTAGCCACCACCCTTGCCAAGGATGGTGATCTTTTCGAGGATGTCGCGCTCCAGCTCTTCATTGGTCCCGTTGGGCAGCAGGTCCTGCTGGTCGATGGCACCCCAGAAGGCGAATTTGTCGCCGAACCGCTCTTTCATGTCCTTGGGCAGGTGACCCGGAACACCCGGTTGTACCGGATTGAACACCTCGAATCCCATCTCGCGGATGTCGTCCAGGAGTTCGGCTACTGCACCGTCACAATGAAGAATCGGGATGATGTCGGGTTTGGCCTCCCTGAAACGATCGATCATCCTGGTATAATGTGGTTTTAACTGCTCCCGGAAGGTTTCGGGCGGCATGATCAGGCTCATCTGGGTGCCAAAATCATCGCCAAACCAGATGGCATCTACCCCTTTTTCAATCAGGCGCAGGCCAACCTGTGTCTGGTATTCGGCACAAGCTTCAAAAAGCGGGACTACATATTCGGCCTCCATCATCATGTCTACCAGCAGTTTCTCCATCCCGACCAATTGGTGTGCCAGGGAGAATACGGTCACTTCAATATCCCCGAAGACCAGGTAATCGTTGTGGAATTTGCCTACAAGTGCCTCAGCATCCCTGTACCTTCCCGGTGCATCCGGATCGGGAAACCTGTAGGCCTCCACGTCGGCTTTTGTCTCTGCATGCGCCAACGGATAGTCGACCACCTCCACATAGATGGAGCCCTGGCGCATCCGCATGCCGTATTCGTTGAGCCAGGTGCCGTCAGCGTCCTTAATGATCCTGAAATTATCAGAAACAGATGCTCCAGTAATTACCACATCACTCCCTAAGGCGATTCTCAATTCATTGGCGCTGATGCGGTAGGTCACATCTTCGTAGGGATTTTCGGTATAGGTAACCGGAATTCCGAGTTCTTTGCCGAAATGATCGGACAATTGCCGGCAGAGGTCAAACTGGATGGGTATCCTGTCGGGCAATCCCGGCAGGCGCTTGAAGGCTTTGAGGACACGTTCTCTTGAATTCATGTTTTTAGGATTTGGCACCGACAAAATAGTGCTTGTTTTCGGAAAATAGCAGGTTAAAGGAGGTTAGCGATCCGTAGATGCGGGTGATGTACTGCTGCATGTTCACCTTCTCCTCATCGGTCAGACCGGGATGGCTGTTGATGTTTTGTTCGAGTACCCTGAGCCTGTCGCGCAGCATGACGATTTTGTGAAAGAAGCTCTCGATGGGAATCTCCTTGGGTTTCAGCGAGAGATTGGCCGGCTGGAGGATCATGTTGCCGCCGATCCATTTGTCTCCAAGGGGGACCAACTCCTGCAATACATTTTGTTCTTCAAGGACATAGCGGATCACCTTTTCGACTTCTGCCAGACTCAGTGAATTCTTTGGTTTTTCGGCCGGTGTCTCTTTCACCTCGAGGTCTTCGTTCCTTTTGGTCAGTTCAATTTTACCACCATGCTCAAAAAATATCTCGTAGGAGGTAATTTTATTTTTGCTGACGATCCCTTCTCCATAGCGGGGATGTTCTACACGAGTGCCAACTGCTAATTCTTCCATGTTATTTGGGTTTTTGTAAAGGTAAAAACTCTTTTAAGTTCGCCAAAGCGATCCATTTCAAAAAAAGTTACACGGAGAAACACAGAGAGGCACAGCGATCCACGGAGGGAAAATATTCTGATCTCAGTGTTTCTCCGTGTCATATTCTAAAAGTGATTCCCAAAAAAATCAAGGATAAAGACACTTAACTTTGGTAGGCTTTTCAGTAGGTAGTTGCGCATTTACCGACCGGAGATAATCCCTTAATTTTTTGGCCAGTTTCATCACGATTTCGGGATGGACAGCGGCCAGGTCCCTCTTCTCTCCAATATCCTCAGCGATATTGTACAATTCGTTTTTCCCATCCTTGTACCAATGGATCAGTTTCCAGTCGCCGCTGCGGATGGTACTGGTGGTGCCAATCCCGGGACCAGTGGCTCCCCATTTGTTGGGATAGTGCCAGAAAAGGTCGCGGCCGGGTGAGGTGGTTCCTTTTTGGAGGAGCATTGGGACAAAACTTTTGCCATCAACTTTCTGGACGGTCTTGTATTTCTTTATCCCAGCCATTTCTAGTACGGTAGGGAAGAAGTCTTCGATAATAAGGTAATCCTTGCAGAGGGAGGCCGGTTTCACTTTGCCAGGCCATTTGACCAGCATCGGCTCCCTGATCCCCCCTTCATAAGCCGAACCTTTGCCGCTTTTCAGCGGAAGGTTGTGTGTATGCAGTTTTCCTCCCCGGGCGGATGCACTCAACCCGCCATTGTCAGACATGAAAATAATAACGGTATTGCCGGCTATCCCTTTTTGATCCAGGTAATCCATCAGATCACCCAGGCTTTTGTCCATCGATTCGATCATGGAGGCATACCTGGCTTCAGGTTCGGGCAATCCCATGGCCTTGTATTTGGGATAGAAGCGATGGTCTGGTTCAAGCGGAGCGTGGACCGCATAGTGCGCCATGTAGAGGTAGAAGGGTTTTCCTGTTGTTTGGGCTTTGTCCATCGCTCCTATCGCCTCACGTGTGAGAACTTCGGTGAGGTTGATCGAATCGCCATGGTATTTTTCAAGTCCCGGGATTCCCCAGGGTGGGGTATGGCTCCCTTTCTCCGCATTTCCGAAATTCTTCTCTCCCAAATAGCTGCCCGGACCTCCGGCTGCATGACCGGCGATGTTGATGTCGAACCCCAGGTTGAGCGGATTGGCGGCAGGAGTACCCATGGCACCAAAATGGGCCTTACCGCAGTGGATAGTGAAATAGTCGTTGTCGTGAAGGATTTGTGGCAATGTAGTTACCTGCACTGAGTTTGGGATAGAATCTGCGGGTTGCAGTCCGTTGACATTCCATTGGGGGAAATCGAGCAGGTCATCCTTCGCATCGACCGGAGTATTTCGCTGCAGGGTCCAGTTGGTGACCCGGTGACGGGCCGCATTCATTCCCGACATCAGGCTGACTCGGGTTGGAGAGCAGACGCTGGAGGCATAGGCTGCCGTGAATTTCATCCCATCGGCAGCTAACCGTTCCATGGAGGGGGTGTGGTACAATCGGTTGAAAGGGGTTTGTTCCGTCCAGAAGGGAACCGAGGTATCCTGCCATCCCATGTCATCCACCAGGAAGAGGAGGATGTTGGGTTGTTTTCCATTTTTTGCATCGGTGATATTTCCCGCCGATGCTGGCAGACAAGCAGAAGCCAATAGGACGACTCCAAATGGAATGCTTAAATTTCTGTTGAGATTCATGACGCTCCTTTTGATTAAAAATAGCAAATTAGTTGGTCAGCGTCACGCTCCCCCCTACCGGGAAATCGATGGAGAGAATTTCTCCGTCGGTAGCAATTTTTCCCTGCCAGCTAAATTTGGTCTTGAAGGGATCTTTCCCAAATGGATTTAGCAACCGCATTTTGCCACCTTTTTCGGCTACGATGGTTACTTGGCGAGTCTTGCCCTCCTTCATCCCGGCCGATACCAGGAAAGCCCCCTGGCAACGCATGGTATGGAATGATACATCATTCCAGGCTACCGGAATGGCCGGGAAAATCGCGATGGTACCGGTATGGCTCTGCAGTAGCATCTCCTGGATCCCAGAAGCGAAGGCAAAATTTCCCTCCAGGGTAAAGGGGCGGTACTTGAATTTGGAGTATCCCTTGTTGAACTGTTCCCCGTTGACATGGAAACTGTTGGGAAGACAGAAGTTTTCAGAGAAAATGCGGAGTGTCTCGGCTGCTTTGTCTCCCATCAGGGCACGGGCATAGAGATTTCCCTGCCAGCTGTAAGAGTAACCGCACCACCAGTCAGGGCCTGTTTTTTCCAAATTTTTCAGGGTTTCTGCAATGATCTTTTGCTCTTTCTCCCCATTCGACCAATCTATTAAACCCAGCGGATGCCATCCGACCAAATGGGAGAAGTGGCGGTGCGATTCAGCATAGGGATAATCCGGGGCAAAGGCCAATCCACCCTCTTTGTCGAGGGCAAAAGCGGGCCACTCTTTCAAAATGGATTTCCACCGGTTGGCGTCTGAAGTGTTACCCACTAAAAGGGCAAGTTCTGCTGCCTTTTCGAAAGTCCAGCGAACAAAGGCAAGGTCATAATTGGTCGTCTTAGCAAACCAGGCCTGGATGGAGTTGTTGTGGATTTCGGGACTTGAACTAAGCGGCAACCTCCGCAAGCCATCCGATTCTTTTACCGAAATTTCATCCAGGTAAATGGCGACTTCCCTGATCCATGGATAGGCTCTCTCTCTCAGGAATTGTTCATCTTTTGAGTAGGCCCAGTGCAGGTAAAAGTGCTGCGCCAGCCAGCAACCTACCGTCGGCCCCAGGGAGTACTGTATCCAGCCACCCATTGGTTCGCCAGTCAGGGTGGTTACCCCGGGTACATTCATGCCGGAGGTCCCGAAATAGGTTTTGGTATATTTTTTAAAGGTTTCGCGGTAGCGCCACATCCAGTTGAGGAATCCCTCCTCCAGCTCGAGGTGGTTGGCAGAGTAGGCCGGCCAATAGCTCAATTGTGTATTGAGGTCGTGGTGAAAATCCCCTTTCCAGGGAGGGAGCTTCCCGTTGTCGGCGGTCCAGACAGCCTGCAGCGAAATGGGCGGTGCATCCGGACGGGCAGCCGAGCCAAACTTGTACTGTTCCAGGTACCATTGTTTTTCCAGAACAGGATCGGGTATGGTAATGGAAGATTTTTCCCAGAAGCTGTTCCACCATTCCGCATGGGCTTTAAATGCCTTCTCAAAGGAGCTGGAATTGATTTGATTTGTCAACTGCGCGCCGGCGGGTTCTTTCCCCTCTTTTTCAGCGATGGAGGAGGAGATCGCCCAGAGGCCAACCAGACTGTTTTTGCTGTATTTCCAGGTTACGGCCACTTCGTATTCGAATCCGTTCCACCCCTTTTGGCGGTAGACAGCTTTGTTCGGTGTCGATACCACCAAACCCTGTTCGTAACCCAGCCTTTGCAAATCCTGTCCAACGACGGAGTTTTCCGAGACAGATGGCCCTGTTTTTTTGTAGGTGGGCGGAATCAAAATCGGTTCTAATTCATTCTCCAGCTTTTCGAAGCGGAACCAACCAGCAGATCCCGAGGCATCCACGAAAGTTTGCATTTTTGCTCCCTGTTCCCAGGTTACCTCACACAAGGCATCCTGAAGGGTCAGTTTTACCTCCTTGACCGGCCCAAGTTTCCTGGTATCGAATTCAAGCGCTGCACCAGGGATTTTGGAGGGGGCTGCATTGTTGTCGTAGGGCGTGTCGAAAAGATCCTGAACGTTCTTGTAGGTCTTGTTCTTTACCTGTTCCTGTACCCAAAGGAAGCTGAATTCGGGCTTGCTCAGGTTGGCCATCGGGCGAAGATCCCACAAATCTGCACGGTCGAGGGAGAAACGTAGCCGGTCACCCTTTTGCCATACGAGTGCCCCCTGCATGCCATTGCCAAGGGGAATTCCTTCATCCCAGGTGGAGGAGAGTTTGGAGAATTTCAGGTCATGGGATCCGGAAAAGGAGTCGAAAGCAGTGGCAAGCAAGAAGAGGCAGGTGGCCAACATTTTCAGGATCTTCATGGTCAATGGTTTTATTGTTTCAGGTCATACACCATCAGTGCATCGTTGTGTCTCAGGTACAATTTCTTCCCGGCAATAACCGGATGGGCCCAATGCTCCGCCGTTCCCAGTGGTACTTTGAATTTGCTGAGGATGGTGAATTTCTCGGGAGTCCCTTCGGCCAATGCCATCTCCCCATCTTTTTCGGCATAGCAATAGAAGTGTCCGTCGGCATAGATGACAGGGCCACCCCCCAACTCTTTGGCAATGTATTTGGTCAGCCCGGTTGTAAGGTCAATGCAAAACCATTTGGGTTGCAGGTAGGCCGAGCCATACAAATAACCATCTTTCAAAATGAAACCGCCCATCAGGTTGATGAACTCCTTGTTTCGCCATAGAATATCGGCTTTCTTCCCATCCGGCGAAAGTTGAAGCAGTACCAATCCGGAGCTGTCTTTCCGGGAGGCACTGGATACCAGTAGTTTTCCATCGAAATAGGCTGGGGTGTTTGCATGAATCTTGTTGTCCTGAAATTGTTTAATTCGCCAAAACATCTCACCGGTGGTCGCATCCAGCCCAATGATGGAACTTGCCGTCAGATTGGCAAACATACGCCTGCCATTGTGGTTAAAGAGAATTGGGGAGCTGTAGGTTGCCGGTTCACCATATCCAGG
>CAZVTL010000001.1:0-3258 GCA_964630075.1 uncultured Tangfeifania sp. | reverse complement strand
GCCTGTAAAGCGGTTCAGGGCAACCACGTTGTTGGTTTTTCCGCCTGGCGTGCAAAAGAGCGTATCTCCACTGATCAGTAGGGATTCGGAGAATCCGAACTGAACAGAATCGCACTGAAAGTCCTTGAAAAAATCAACACTCCACACGGCTTCCCCATCTTTTGCCTTCATACAATGAACTGCGCCATTCCCGTTTTCCAGGTAGAGCAGGTCATCCACCACGGTTGGCGTAGAACGGGCACCCGGAAAGACAGCCACCCAATCCTTGCCGTAACTTTTCTTCCAAAGCAGCTTGCCATTGGTGTTGAACGAGAACAGGTACCCTTCCGATGTCAGCGTGTCGGGGATTCCCGTCACATAAATCCTCTCGTTGGCGACAGCCACACTGCCCTGACCGGTACCGAGTCCGACATAGGACCATAGCAATTTGGGCCCTTCGGCAGGCCATGTTTTCAGCAGGTTGGTTTCCGAATAAATGCCATCCCGGTTAGGGCCACGCCACTGCGATTGGGCAATGGCCGTAAAGGAGCCTGATACCAATGTTACCAGGACAATTGTTTGTAGTGCTGTTTTGAATTTCATAAAGTAGTGTCCTGTTAATCGTTACAGGTTATAATTGCTATTCTCTTTTTATCATTTGTCACTTTCCGTCCGATCCTAACGTATTGATTTTCCCAATATTTTATCGCGGACGGTGGACTCCCTGCGTTTCCTTCCCCGGGGTGTCGCTCCTTCGTCGCTTTACCCCGGGCTATTAATCTTTAACCCTTTCAGGGTAAGATTCCCTAATCTTCCATCTCGTGGTCAAAAACAGGAAGCCATTGATATTCCACTCCTCAGTCCGTAGTCTCTCTGGCTCGTTTCTCTGTTTCACTGTTTCTCCGTTTCTCTGTTTCCCCGTTTCTCTGTTTCCCCGTTTCCCCGTTTCAATAATTTTCTGACATCTTCACGGACAACCACATAGGGTTGCTCCTGCTCTCCCTCAGTCCCTCAGTCTCTTAGTCCCTAAGTCCCTCCGTCTATCCGTCCCTCCGTCATTTCCCTCCTACCAGCTTCTCCACCAGCCACTTCCTGGCCAGTTCGTTTTGCTCGGGGTAGGTCCAGTGGCCAGTCTCTTCAAAAATGGCCAAACTCTTGGGTGCCTGGATGACATTGTAGGCCGAATACATGGAGGTGGGCGGACAGGTTACATCGTTGTATCCCCAGGAGTAAAAGCCGGGAGCCTTCACCTTGCGGGCAAAATTTACCACGTCGTAATATTTCGAAGTTGCTATCTTATCTGGTTTGTTATTGAATGTCTTATTATACTCGGCAAACATGTGTGGCCATCCACCAGCTCTACCATGCAGGTAGCCAGTTACATCGCAGAGTGCCGGATAAAATGCGGCAAGGAACTTCACGCGGTTATCCAGGCCCGCGGTGACGATCGACAACGCACCCCCCTGGCTTCCACCCGTTACGCCGAGCGTTGAACCGTCAAATTCGGGCAAGGAATACAAAAAGTCGATGGCCCTGACACAGCCGACGTAGACCCGTTTGTAGTAATAACGGTCGCGGTCGTCGAGGTTGTAAAATGGATAACCATCCAAAACCGTTTTGCCAAGATCCAGGTAAATGGAAGGATCCATCGTAACCGGGATACCATGAATGCCAATTTCAAAGGTGATCACTCCATTTTCGGCCATGGCCACGTCGCCCCCGTAGGGCCTCACTCCTGCGCCCGGCACCTTGAGGAGTGCAGGATATTTGCCTGGTTTCTTAGGCATGCACAATATGCCGTAAAGGCGAACGCCCATTTTGTAATTCTGGATGTTTGCCTGGTAAACATTGACTTTTTCGGTGCAACGATCCGGAAGCAAGGTCAATTTTACATCCAGCGGAATTTTGGCCGCCTCCTTTTTGGCATTCTCCCAGAACTGGTCAAAATCAGCCGGTGAATCTGTGGTAGGCTTGATCTGCTCCGGTGCATAGGCTGCCGTTGCCAGGTTTTCGTACCGAATGCCATCAACCATGGCCGATACTTTGCAACGCAGGAAACCCGCCTCCTTCAGGGTTCCCCCTTCGATCTGCAATCGTCCGTCTTTCAGCAGTGCAGAATCACGTTTGGTTGGAACCATCTGCTCGGGCCCGACTTCGTACTTGATTTTGATGTTCTGGATCGGCTCACTGTTTTTTGTCACCAGTACCTGAAATTTTGCAGGTTCTCCATGTTTGTAGACCCAGTTCGGGTGATCGGGGGTGACCATGATTTTGACCAGTTTCTCGATCGGCTGCGCAAACAATAGGGATGAAGTCAGCAGCAAGCTGAGCAGGAGAGCAGATTTTAATCTTGTAGTTTGCATCTGATAGTATGTTGTTGTTTGTTTGGATTTGATCCATTCCGTCCGAAATTAGCCATTTTACTTTTATCAACTTGCTACCGCGGACGGTGAACTTATGTTTTACCGCCTTCCCCCCGGTTAAAACCGGGGGTTACAAAATTGGCCATCCCTGACGGGATTAGGGTGTTTGACTAGTTGGACGATTTTGACCAATTGGACGATTGGAACTTTGTCTTTTCACATTTTCCAATTTTCCAATTTTCACATTTTGCCGGGCTATCTTTTCAGTTTAATCACCTCGCTGCCTGCCAGCAGGAAGGCCCCGGATCCGTAAACTTCCCAGCTGTCCTCGTTGAAGTTTTTCTTTGGATCGGCACCAATCGGCTGCACCCAGCCCACATGGCCATCCTCCTTGACACATTTGTTCAATGCAATCCAGGCTTTTTCAACGACGGGCAGATAGGTTGCCTTGTCAAGAATCCCATGGTTGATACCCCAGGCAATGGCGTAACAATCAAAACCTGAACCACTCACTTCGCCGCCAGGGTAGGAATCCGGATCAAGCAGGCTGGCACGCCAGAGTCCGTCGGCTTGTTGAAGTTCCTTCAGGCGGGCAGACATCTCCTTGAAAATGGTTACATAAAATTCGCGGTTGGCGTAGTCGGCAGGAAGTTCTTCCAGTACCCTGACCAGGCCTCCCATCACCCATCCGTTTCCCCTGGACCAGAAAATCTTCTTTCCATTGGCTTCGCGGATGTCTTTTCCATCATTTTTGATGACATATTTCAAGTCGCGGGCGAAAAGGTGCTCCTCCTTGTCGTACAACAATTCGTAACACTCCTTGAAAAGCTGGTCGCTGTAGGTCAGGTAGCTGTTATTTCCGGTTACCATTCCCAGTTTTACCATGGCAGGAGGTCCAATGAAAAGGGCGTCGCAC